>NZ_JALQDB010000060.1:0-44569 GCF_023631465.1 Caballeronia sp. GAWG1-1 | reverse complement strand
AACCTTTGGTCACCGCACTGCCACGAGCATGCCATACGTGCGCAATGCATCGAGAATGGCCGCCGCGAGGCGCTTACCATCGGCCATACGAGATGGCCATATCTCTGCCCAACGCCTTGAGGTTGAGGTTACCGAAGGGGTGTTGCTTACCGAAAGTGGATCAACTCTTGAAGCGCTCAACCGTCTACGTAGTATGGGAGTTCGGGTTTCGATGGATGACTTCGGAACCGGATATTCATCTCTTAGTTATCTTCGAAAATTTCCTTTTGACCGGTTGAAAATCGATCGATCGTTTGTGCGAGGGATTCCACTGGACGCGGAAAGCGTTGCTATCGCTCGAGCTATCATTACCATGAGTACATGCCTAGGTTTGCTGGTGACCATGGAAGGGGTCGAAACGGCTGAACAATATGCATTCGCTGTTTTAGAGGGATGTACGAGTACCCAGGGCTACTTCATAAGTCGACCATTGGCCCCTGCCCGGTTTGCAGCATTCCTTCGTGCATGGAATAACCAAGCAATCGATACACTTGCGTCGCCTGCTATTGAAAACGAATGTCTTACTCAAGACAGCTTTCACGAGCTTGGAATTAAATCGCTGTGATATCAACATCGTCTGCAGGCGACGCGCGTGCTGTCTTTCACAACCGGAGGCGAGTACTACAAGCGATTGCGCGGGCAGCTAAGCAACAATGTTGTAAGCAGCGAGACGCCTAGCCCCTCAAAAGGCATCGCGGTACGTACAAAATTGTAACGCCTCTATAACATCCAGGGCACTGTATAATTATCATACGAAAACGATATATTGGTTGTGTCCACTAAGTAAGGGACCTGTTCTTCCTCCTCTCAGGTTCTGGTCCGACTTCTCGGAAAGGCCGGGACCTTTTTGCCGACCTGACAGGTCGGCTTTTTTTGCGTCTTGACTTGTTACCAGCAGGCTTGACCATTCGTATGCGAGGTTTATGGTTAAGTGGCAGCAAAATCGGTAAATAATGACAGTTTATTGCCGTGCCGGGATTCGTGCGGCAGGCCCATAAAGTTCAAAAAGACAGTCACGCTGGCCCACCCTGCGCTGAACGAGGCGTCTTTCTTACCTTAACCAGTTATCTGCCTTTGCAACTTAACCACTTAGGTGCGTTTCGAATGCCGTAGTAGGCAGCAAATGGACGTCGAGCCGTCCGACTGTTCAGTGTGTGAAGCCAAGACCGGCCTCCCTTTATCAGTACTTTCGAGACGTATGCCGCGGCCATAAGAGGAAGTCGTAGGGTGAAAAATCGTGTCTCGACGATGACACGGCAGACGCGATCCACTTGCTGCTTTAACAAAAAGAAGAAGGGCGGCGGGTCGTATCGACAACCGCCTTCGAACGCCGTGGGTGTTTTCGTAGGACCATAACTTGCGGGGCTTGCCAATTTATCTTGCCCGAGGCGTATCAGTATGGCTGACCACTCCAAACTTCCAATCATTGAAACCGGGATCCCTGAGTTAGATGTCATTTTGAGGGGCGGTCTACCAAAGAATCGGTTGCATCTGGTCGAAGGTGCACCGGGGACTGGGAAAACCACGCTTGGCATGCGTTTTCTGCTTGATGGATTAGCCCGCAACGAGCGGTGCCTGTACGTCACACTATCGGAGTCGGTCGAGGAACTTGTCACTACTGCGAGCACACATGGATGGAGTACCGACGGCATCGAATTCTTTGAACTGATTCCCGAAGAGGCTCGTCCTGAGCGACAGCAAACTGTGTTGTTCCCGACGGAAGTAGAATTCGGGAAGACTATCGAGCAATTAACAAATCAGATTGCTAAGTCGAAGCCAGATCGCATTGTTATCGACAGCATATCGGAAGTGCGAATGCTCGCACAGGACCGTCTGCAATTCCGCCTGCAGATGACGTTCCTCAAGCGCTTCCTACAAGGCGGAAAAGCCACGGCGCTGCTTTTGGATGATCTGACGGAGAACGACAAAGGCGACCTGCATAGCTTCGTGCATGGCGTGCTGTCTTTGCGCCTGTTAGAGCGAAATTACGGGGCTGCGCAACGCCGCGTGCGCATCGCCAAGATGCGTGGCGTCAACTTTCAGAGTGGGTGGCATGACTATGCCATCGTGACTGGCGAAATATTGGTATTTCCTAGTCTCATTGCCGAAGAGCATGAGAGCAATGTGCAGGGCGAACCGCTTTTGAGCGTCTTTGACGATTTGAACAATGTGTTTTCGCAGGGATTAGACCGCGGAACGACAACCATGCTGATTGGTCCTTCGGGGGCAGCAAAGTCGACCATTGCGATGAGTTATGCGCTTGGCGCCACACGCGGCGGTGAGTCAGCAAGCTTCTTCTCGTTCGACGAGACTTACGAAACGTTCGAGCGGCGCAACGAGTCTCTGAGCCTTAGTCCAGCCGAGGCAATGCGGGCAGAGAAGTTCTATTGGCGACGCATGAATCCCTCACGAATCTCCCCGGGGGAATTCGTTTGGCAGGTTCGACGGGATGTCGAAGATCGCGATGTTCGCGTGGTTGTGATTGACAGCATCAACTCATACCTGAGTACAATGCCCGAGGAGCAGTCCCTGATCTTGCATTTGCACGAGTTGCTGAGCTATCTCAATAAGCGGGGCATTGTCACAATTCTGATCCTCGCACAGCAAGGCGTCGTGGGCGACGTCGAAAATCCAATCGATCTTAGCTTTCTGAGTGATACGGTAGTGTTGTGCCGCTTCTTCGAAGCCGCGGGCACGCTACGTCGCGCATTGGCTATCGTCAAGCGCCGTACAGGCGCTCACGATCTGTCAATCCATGAATATCGGCTTTCGTCTACGGGCATGCAGTTAGGCCCAGAATTGTCAGCGTTACGCGGCATCTTTACAGGCGTGCCTGATTACACAGGCGCAGGTGAGGAACTGTTGTATCTAAACCCCAACGATTGACCGGCCAATCGCGCAATGAACACATACGCTAGTCCTTCTGCGGGCTCGATCGCCATTTGTGCGCCATCCGGGATCGATGCAAAGACGATCTCTCAAACGATCAATGCGATAGATCTCAAGACGAGCATCCTTGACACTCTAAACGAGTTTGGTGCGCGCCTATCAGAAGATGACGGCTCTACGTTTGCCGGACTGTTTGTCGCCGAAGAGGCGCTAATCGATGAGATGTCGCTTGCTGATGCGCTCCGTCAACAACCAGTCTGGTCCGATTTGCCTGTCATCATTCTGACCGTTGCCGGACACCGCGCCAGCAGCCGCAAGCGCTGGATGCTCTTCGAGAGCCTGGGCAACGTCACCCTGCTGGCCCGTCCGCTGCGCCGGGAGGATCTCGAAAGTGCAGCACGCGGTATCGTCAGGGCACGCACGCGACAGCAGGAAACGCGTGCACACTTGCTTGAGCTCAAACTCTCCGCACAAGAGTTAGAGCGACGCGTAGATGAGCGCACAACAGCATTGATGGACGTCGAGGCAACGCTGCGCCAGTCGCAGAAGATGGAGGCGATTGGTCAGTTGACCGGCGGTCTCGCCCACGACTTCAATAACCTATTGCAAATCATCAGCTCGAACACAGAATTGATCAAACTGCGGATCCGGCACGGGGACGTGACGAACCTTGGACGCTACGCAGATAACGTTTCAGGCGCCACCGAGAAAGCGGCCGCATTAACGCACCGTTTGCTAGCGTTCTCGCGCCAGCAAACGCTTGATCCAAAGCCGGTGGATATCAATAGGCTGGTGCTCGAGATATCAGACTTGGTCAAGAGCACTATTGGCCCGTCAATCAGGTTTAAGGCGACATTACATGCCGATCCGGTGTTGACGTTGTGCGACGCGCCGCAGCTCGAAAATGCTCTATTGAATCTTTGCATCAATGCGCGAGACGCTATGCCCAACGACGGCCAAATCGACGTTACGACCGATCGCACGACCCTCAGTGAACAGCACGCCAAGCGCTTAGGACTTGCAGTTGGCGATTATGTCTCGGTCGCCGTAAGCGATAACGGAGAAGGCATGACGCCTGACGTTGCAGCGCGTGCTTTCGATCCATTTTTTACCACTAAGCCGATGGGACAAGGGACTGGACTTGGCCTGTCCATGGTCTACGGCTTCGCGCGTCAGTCGCAGGGACAAGCCATTATCAATACGGTCGCGGGGAAGGGGACTACGGTAAGCCTGTGGTTACCTGAGCTTCAAGCGGCGCCATGCGCAACCCATAATGCCAGCTCATCGGAAACTACTGTCGAATTATCGACGGCCACGAATTTACTTCTCGTTGACGACGAGGCGGGGGTACGTATGTTGGTGGCCGAGATGCTTCGCGAAGCGGGATACAAGGTCACCGAAGCAAGCGATGGAGTTGAGGGGCTTGAAGTTCTGCAGTCGAGAGCACCAATTGATTTAGTTGTGACCGACATTGGCATGCCCACATTGAACGGCTTGGATATGGTCGAACAGGCACGCGCTTTTAGGCCGGAGCTCAAGGTGCTATTTATTACGGGTTATGCGCAGCAGCAGGGAGCTTTGAGTCGACAACTCGATCGGAATGCTCACGTGCTGACGAAGCCATTCGTGATGAACGCGTTGCTTGAGCGCGTCGCTGTAATCTTGAATGAGACACCGGCTCGTTAATTGTTCGACGTCTGGGTACAAGATACGCCATCACACACTGTCTGGTATGTAGCGCGCATGTTAGCTGCGGCTTTCGGCCCAGGCCGGTGGCCCAAAGCCCGCGCGTTCTACATGCGCGGCCGACGAGAATGTGTTCGAGGCTGCGTTGCAAAGCGGCCATTCCGACATCGTCAATCGGTGTGTGAACAATAGCATCAAACAAGTATCGACTGGAGTATCTAGCGACAACCCAAATAGTTTCGACTCGACGCCTGGTTTGACTGCCACAACATGTCTTAATCGTCAGACGATTGATGGCAATTTTTACGGATTAGATTTGGAGCATTGCGAAAATTGTTTGGGAGCTTGCGCTTCAGTAGCTTAGATCCTTGTCGTTAAGCGGAGAGTAGACAGCTTCGTGCCACATCTCGTGAGTGTGCGGCTTATCTATCAGCCCGGCTAGACTTGACGGTCGCCGGTTCAGAGCTCGACTCCGTGTTCACGATGACCGCTTCGATTTCTCACGATATTCTTGCCGTTCCCGCAGCCGAAACGACGGCATCCGTCGCGCCGATCACCTTCACGCCGCCTATCACGCCGTGCCCCGCACCAGCGAACATCGCGGCCAGACCGCCGTTCCCGTTGCCCTCTCCCATGCCGACGCAAGAGGCTTTGCACGGCGTGCGCTTCGACTTTAACGACGGCTGTCGCGTAGTTTTGCCCGAAGGCCAATGGCGTGTCGTGCTGCGTGATTACGAGACCAACAACGTACTGTTCCAGACGGATATCGGCGTGGGCGCGGTGGCAAGCGGAAAGAAGTATTTTGTCCCGTTCGAACTGGAAGTCCAGAGCCGCGGCAAGCATGCCGATGCGGCATTCATTCATCGTTTCGACGCAAACGATCGCGAGGTGCTGATTCAGTTTCCCGTCGGCACGCTAGGCGACCTGATGGGCTGGTTCCCTTACGCAGTCAAGTTTCAGCGCAAGCACCACTGCAGGCTTACCTGCGCGATGTCCGCGCTGATCGCGCCGCTTTTTCGCCGCGCCTATCCGGAAATCGAGTTCGTCACGCACGAAGAAGTGAAGCCGGAGCGCTATTACGCGACGTACAACATCGGCCTGTTCTTCGACGATGAAGCGCACACCTGGCAGCCCGCCGATTTTCGGCACGTCGGGCTGCATCGCACCGCGGGTCACATTCTCGGCGTGGACCCGGAAGAGATGCGCCCGGACATCGTGCTCGCGGACGACACCCGGCCGATCGCGGAGCGCTACGTCGTCATCGCGGTGCAAAGCTCGACGCAATGCAAGTACTGGAATCATCCGACCGGCTGGCGCGAGATCGTTGCGTTCCTGAAGGATGCCGGGTATCGCGTCATCTGCATCGATCAGAAAGCGACGCATGGCTCGGGCATCGTCTGGAACCATATCCCGCACGGCGCGGAGGACGAAACCGGCGATCGCCCTCTGGAGGAACGCGCACGCTGGCTCAAGCATGCCGACTTCTTCGTCGGCCTGTCGAGCGGACTCGCATGGCTCGCGTGGGCATGCAATACGCCAGTCGCGATGATCAGCGGCTTCACCGCCGAGAACAACGAGTTCGCCACGCCGTACCGCGTCATCAACTACCACGCCTGCACGGGCTGCTGGAATGACGTGCGTCATCGCTTCGATCATCAGGACTTCTTCTGGTGCCCAAGGCATAAGGACACCCCGCGTCAGTTCGAATGCACGCGCCTCATCACGCCCGAGCAAGTGAAGCGCACGTTGCAGCGCATTCCCGGCTTCGGCGAAGGGTTGAAGCAAACCGCCGCCGACTGTTCCTGATCAGACCGCGACTCCCGAACATTTTTTGCCACCGCGCTTTCATCAACGAGCGTGAGGGCCGCACTCATACCAACACGAAGAAATGAAGCCGCTTACTTATCGCCGCAAGTTTTGTCTGCATGTGTTCGGTAGCCGCCGACGCGGGTTGTCGCGCCTCCTCTCGGGCATGTTCGCACTGCTGGGACTTCAGGCCTCCCTGATGCCTGCGGCGCAGGCCTACACCGCCGAGGTTGCGAGCGGCACCACGGTCACCGGCGAATCCGTGACTGGCACGCAGAACGTGTCGGGCGGCGGCTACGCGAATGCATCGACGGTCTACGGCACGCAAAACGTTCTCGGGGGCGGCTCCGCGTCGACCACGACCGTGTATGGCGCGCAAAACGTCGCGTCGGGCGGGCGCTCGACGGGCGTGACCGTTTCGGCAGGCGCACGCGAAACGATCGCCGCAGGCGCGACGGTAACGGGGCTTGCCGTGACCTCGGGCGCGGTGCTTATCGCCACGACCTCGGGCACGATCAACGGCACGAACGCGGACGGCTCGACGTTCAACGTCGGCGGCAATGTTGCGAGCGGAATCAAGCTCGCCAGTCAAAGCCAGCTCGAAGTGCTGGCGGGCGGCGTGGCGAGCACCACGCAGGTGCTGGGCGGCACATTGAACGTGGATGCGGGCGGGCGCGCGGTCAACACGCTGGTCACAAGCGCCGGCACGCAGAACGTGGCGGGCTCGGCCTACTACACGACCGTCACGAGCAACGCGCTGCAAAACGTCCAGGCGGGCGGCGTGGCCAGCAACACGACTCTCACGTCGGGCGGACAGCAGTCGGTAGCGGCGGGCGGCTCGGCGGCGGCAACGACTGTGAACAGCGGCACGTCGCTGTGGACGGCGGGCGTGGCATCGGGCGTCACGGTGAACTCGGCGGGCAGTGTTTCGGTGGCGAGCGGCGGGTCGATCGCAGCAGCAAGCGTGCTGGCCGGCGCTACGATGAACGTCGCGGCCGGCGGCGCAGCAAGCGGTTCGATTTTGTCGGGCAATGGCACGTACTACGCACAGCAGAGCGTCGCGGGCGTCGAAACCGGCACCCATGTCGGCGCCTATTCGACCGACACCGTGTTGGCAGGAGGTGTTGCCAACAACACGACGGTCAATGGCACGAATGCATCGCAACTGGTGACTTCTGGGGGGCAGACCAACACCGTCGTTGCACTCAATGGCGCTCAGGTCCATGTGCAGTCCGGCGCGAGCGCAACGGCAGCCGTGGTCAGCTCGGGCAGCACACTCACGATCGATTCGGGCGCAACCGCAGTTGGCGTCACACAGGCGGCGAGCGGCGGACTGGTTGCAACCACGTCCTCGACGGTGCTCGCAGGCGTCAACACGCGTACGGATGGCACGGGCTTTTCCATTTCAGACGGGGTTGCCTCGCATACGCAGATCGTCGGCACGGGTCATCTGACGGTGCTCTCGGGCGGCGCGGCGCAAGACACGGTCTACTCCGCCGGCGGCATCTTTCAGGTCGCTACGGCCGGCGCCGCCGATACCGTGCATCAGGGCGCGGGTGGTCAGATCGTCACGAACACATCGGCGACGATCACGAACGGCCTCACGGATTCAGGCCGCACCTTCTTCGTTTCGAACAACTATGCATCGGGCGTCATGCTCGACGGCAGCGCCGCGAATCTCGAAGTGATGAGCGGCGGCGTGGCGAGCAACACGCTGCATTCGGCAGGCATCTTCCAGGTCGATGCGGGCGGTTCAGCGAACCAGGTCGCGCAGAGCTCGGGCGGGGCGCTCATCACCAATACCTCGGCGGTCATCACGAACGGCACGGACCGCATGGGTGCGTTCTCGGTGGTCGGCAACGTCGCATCGAATCTCGTGCTGGAGAATCGCGGCAGTCTGACGGTGTTTAACGGCGGCTCGGCGACGTCGACGACCATCGGCACAGGCGGCAACACCACCGCACAGGGCGGCGGCTACGCAGTCTCGACGACGGTGGCCAATTCCGGCCGCCTCGAAGTCGATGCCAGCGCCGCGGCCGATACCGTCAACGTCGCGTCGGGTGGCGCGCTCGTCACCAACACATCGGCGACGATCACCAACGGCACGAACCGGCTGGGCGCGTTCTCGATCAACGGCAATGTCGCCTCGAACGTGGTGGCAGAAAACGGCGGCGCGATGACCGTGCTCGACGGCGGCACGGCCTACGCGACGACCGCGGGCAGCGGCGGACTCGTCACGGTGTCGGGCGGCGTGGCCCAGGGCGTGACGATCAACTCGGCGGGCGTCGGTATAACGACCGGCAGCGGCGTGATGAACGACGCGGTGGTCAACAACAGCGGCTCGCTGGTCGCTTCGGGCGGGCTGACGAGCAACACGACCGTCAACTCGGGCGGCGTCGTTACCGTGACGGGCACGGGCGTGACGTCCAACACGCAATTGCAGAGCGGCGCACGGGAGCAAGTGTACGGCGGTACTGCGAGCGGCACGGTCATCTCCGCAGGCGCGACCGAAACGGTTCAAGGCGGCACGACCAGCGGCGTCGTCGTCGCAGGCGGCACGCAACTCGTTTCGGCAGGGACGACCTACGGCACGCAGTTCAACAACGGCACGTTGATCGTGAGCGGCGGGGTGGCGTCGGGCACTGCGGCTGCGGCGGGAACGCTCGTCGATGTACAAGGCGGTACGACCGTCGGCACCGTGCTGGCGGGCGGCGCGTCGGAAGTCGTGACGAGCGGACGCGCGAACCTGACGTTCGTCGGCAGCGGCGCATCGCAAACCGTCGGCGTGTATGGGTATGCTTCGGCGACGCAGATCAAGGCCGGCGGCAACGAAGTGGTGAGCGGTTCGAGCATCGGTGCTACGGTCTCGGCGGGCGGCAATCAAACGGTCACCGGCGTGAACGCACGTACAACCAGCGCGACGGTGCTCGCGGGCGGTGCGGTCACGGTGCGCGACGGCGCAACGACCGCTGGCGCAAGTCTGCAGGGCGGCTCGCTCACTGTTTCGTCCGGATCGACTGCAACCAGCACCGATGTGCTGAGCGGCGGCAACCTGACCATTTCGTCCGGCGGGGCCGCGTATAGCAACCGCATCGGCAGCAGCGGCGCGCAAAGCATCGTTTCGGGTGGCACCTCATACAACGATGTCGTCTCCGGTGGCACGCAGACCATCGCGAGCGGCGGCGTGGCGCAAGGCGCGGCGGTTATCTCGGGCGGCGTCCAGAGCGTGCAGGCGAACGGCGTGGCGAGCGCGACTGTCGTATCGTCGGGCGGTACGCAAGCGGTGCAGAATGGCGGCCTGGCCTATGGCGGCGCCGTGCGGGGCGGCGTGCAATCGATCCAGGGCGGCGGCGTGGCGAGCAACACCGTGGTGTGGTCCGGTTCGCAGATCGTGAGCGCCGGTGGCGCCGCGAACGGAGCGACGCTGCGCGGCGGCGTACAGCAGGTTCTCGCGGGTGCGCATGCCTCCGGCAGCACCATCGTCGCTGGCGCCACGCAAGAAGTCGATGCGGGCGGCGTCGCCTCGGGCACGACGCTCAACGCGTCGGGCAAGCTCACCGTGCAGGCGGGCGGCTCGGCGCTCGGCATCGTGCAAAACCTGGGTGGCGCGCTCGTCGTGGATACCGACACGGTGATCGGCGGAAGCGGACCGAACGGCATATTCAGCATCTCCAATCACGTTGCATCGAACGTTTATCTGGCCAACGGCGGACAGTTGACCGTGCAGTCGGGCGGCTCGTCGGTTGCGACGCGCGTGGCCAGCGCAGGCGGCGAGATCGTTGCGGCGGGCGGTGTCGCCACGGGGACGCGCGTCGATCTGGGCGGCGTGCAATCGGTCACGTCTGGGGCGAGCGCCGTATCGGCGACAATCGGCGGTGTACAGAACGTCGATGGCGTGGCGTCCGGGACCATCGTCGTCGCAAACGGCACGCAAAACTTGAATAGTGATGCTCAGGCTTCAGGGACCATCGTGCAGGCCCTCGGCGTAATGACCGTGGCGAGCGGCGCGCTCGCTACGAACGCAAGCATCCGTGGCGGCGCGCAGACCGTGCTCGCGGGCGGAACAGCTGCGGGCACCACGATACTGTCAGGGCAGCAGAACGTGCAGGGAACGGCCACGGGTACGGTCATCTCCGGTGGCGTGCAGACCATCGTCGCGGGCGGTTCGGCCAGCAACACGCTGGCCACGGGCACAGGCGTGCAGAACGTGACGGGCGGCACGACCGACGGCACGACCGTCTTCTCGGGCGGCAGGCAAACCATCTCCGGCAACGGCGTTGCGAACACGACCGTGGTCGGTTCGGGCGGCATGGTGGCCATCTCTTCGGGCGGCACGCTGAACTCGGCGTACGCGTCGGGTGGCGTGGTCCTCGTGGGCGGCGGCGGTGTTGCGGCGAACACTTCGGCCATCAATGGCGGCGCGGTGCTGCTTACGTCGGGCGGCATGGCGAGCGCGACGAACGTCGGCTACGGTGGTCAGATTCAATTGCTCACCGGTGCGAGCGCGTCGTCATCGACCTTGATGAACGGTGCGCTGATGGTCGTCTCCGCGGGCGCGAACGCAAGCGATGTCGATCAGCGCGCGGGCGCCGCACTCATCACGGATACAGGCGCGAACGTCGCGGGCGTGAATGCCAACGGGGCATTTTCGATCGCGAATAACGTGGCGACCAACGTCGTCGTTGAAAACAGCGGACGGCTCACCGTGACGTCGAACGGCGCCGCCAGCGGCACGTATATCGGTGATCGCGGCACGGAGAACGTGCAGTCCGGCGGCGTGTCGCTGAACGCCGTCATCGCCGGCGGCGAGCAGTCCGTGTCGTCGGGTGCGAGCGCCAGCGGCGCGTTGCTGCAAGGCGGCGCGCAGTACGTCATGGCCGGCGGTTTTGTCAGCGGCACGCAGGTGACCGACGGCATCCAGTCCGTCATGGGCAGCGCAACCGACACCGTTCTCACGGGCGGTACGCAGAGCATCGGCGGTGGCGGCGTGGCGACCAGCACGAGCGTCGGATCCGGCGCGTCGCAGCAAGTGCTCGGCGGCATCGCGAGCAACACCACCGTGGCCTCGGGCGGCGTGCAGGTCATCAACGACGGCACGTCTTTGGATGCGGTGATCTCGGGCGGATCGCAGCAAGTCTTCAATGGCGTTGCAAGCGGCACCCTGCTTCAGGGCGGATCGCAAGCAGTGAACATTGGCGGCGTTGCCATCGGGACTGTCGTGCAGTCGGGCGGCACGCAGACCGTGAGCTTCGGCGGCATCGCATCCGGTAGCGAGATCGGCGCGGGCGCTTCGCAACTCGTGCAGTTGGGGGGCGCGGCGTCTGGCACCACGGTCGAAGCCGACGCGGCGCAGGTCGTGTCTGGCAGTGCGTTCGATACGGTCGTGTCGGGCACGCAGATGGTGTACGGCAATGTCGATAACACGACGCTCACTGGCTTGGGCGCGACGCAGATGGTCGCATCCGGCGGCGTGGCGATCGGCGGCGCCGTCAGCAATGGCGCGGTTCAGACGGTCGCGTCCGGCGGCTACGCGAGCGGCACGACGATCGGCGTGAGCGGAACACAAAACGTGGCGGGCGAGGCCGACGGCATGATCGTCGCCGGCGGCGTGCAAAATGTCTCGGGTGCTGGCGCGCTCGCGCTCGGCACGACGCTCGTTTCCGGCGGTCAGCAAAGCGTGGGATCGGGCGGCACGGCAGCATGGTCAAACATTGGTGCAGGTACGACGCAGATGGTGCTCAACGGCGGATATGCGAGTTCGAGCGTGATCGGCGCGGGCGGCGTTCAAACCATCGGGGCTTCCGGCAGTGCGACCTCGTCGACCGTTTTGTCAGGCGGCACGCTGACGGTGTCGGCAGGCGCGGCACTCGATGACGTCGATCAGCAAGCGGGCGCGGCGCTGATCGCCAATACGTCGGCCACGATTACGAACGGCCACAACGCATCGGGCGCATTCTCGGTGCTGAGCAACGTTGCATCCGGCGTACTCGTCGAACATGGCGGCAGCTTCACGGTGCTTTCCGGCGGACAGGCCTCGGGGACGCAAGTCGGTATCGGCGGGGTGGAGACAGTTGCGGTCGGCGGCATCGCTTCCGGTTCGATCGTGTCGGGCGGCGTGCAAACCGTCAGCGGCACGGCAATGGGCGCGTCGGTGCTCGCGGGTGGTTTGCAGACGGTTGCGTCGGCGGGGAGCGCGGTGGGCAGCATCATCGGCAATGGCGGCCATATCGCGGTGGATGGCGTCGCGAGCGGCACGCAAGTGCGCAGTGCGGGCGTGATGTCCATCGGCTCGGGCGGCAGTGCGTTCGCAACCAACGTGAACAGCGGCGGCGCGGTGACGGTCGCTTCGGCAGGTCTTGCGAGCGCAACGACCATTGGCGCGGGCGGCGTGGAGACGGTCGCATCGGGCGGCGTGTCGAAAGACGCGAGCGTGTCGAGCGGCGGCATGCAAAGCGTCGCGTCGGGTGGATCGGCGAGCGGCACGGCAGTGTCTGCCGGCGGCTTGCAGGCCGTGCTGTCGGGCGGCGTCGCCTCGGCGTCTCGCGTGCTGTCGGGCGGCCAGCAAAACGTCACGGCGGGAGGCAGCGCGGTGGCGACGCTGGTGGCCAATGGCGGCGCGCAGACCGTGCAAACCGGCGGGACCGCCATCGACACGACGGTGGCGAGCGGCGGCGTGCAGGAGGTTGCTTCCGGAGGGACCGCCACCGGCACGCTGGTGAGCGCAGGCGGCGTGCAGCGTGTGTCGTCCGGCGGCAACGCAGGCGCGGTCACGCTCGGCAGCGGCGGCAATCAGTATGTGTCATCGGGCGGGGTGGCCAATGGCGTCTCCGTGACCAACGGCGGCACGCAGACCGTGCTCGCGGGCGGGATCGCGAGCGGCACGATGGTATCCGGCGGTGGCGCGCAAGCGGTGTCGTCGGGCGGCCGCTCGACCGGCGCGGTCGTATCCAGCGGCGGCCGGCAGACGGTGACGACGGGCGGCGTGACGAGCGGCACGCTGGTGCAGAGCGGCGGTGCGCTGACTGTATCCAGCGGCGGAGCGGCGGGGCAAGTCACCGTGCAGAACGGCGGCCTGACGACCGTGACCGGGGCGGGCAGCGCGACGATCAGCCAGCAAAGCGGCGCGGCGCTTGTCACCGACACGTCGGCGACGGTCAGCGGCACGAACACCGGCGGCATGTTCAACGTGGCGGGCAACGTCGGCTCGAACGTGCTGGTCGAGAACGGCGGCGTGTTCAGCGTGTTGGCGGGCGGTGTCGCCAGCGACACGCGGGTGGGCTCGGGCGGCATGGAAATGATCAATGCAGGCGGCTCCTCGCTGCGTTCGATCGTCTCCGGCGGTACGCAGCTCGTCGAGGCTGGCGGCACGGCCGTGGGCGCAATCGTCAGCGCGGCGGGCGTGCAGCAGGTGGCCTTCGGCGGCAACGCGACGAGCACGACGGTCGCGACAGGCGGCATGCAGGCCGTCGCGGGAACGGCAGCCAGCACGATGGTGTCGGGCGGCACGCAGACGGTCTCTGCGGGCGGTGTGGCGCAGGACACGACGGTCGTGAACGGCGGTCAGCAGGTGATCAGCGCGGGAGGGCTCGCCATGACGACGACGCTCCTTGCAAACGGCACGCAGACGCTGACCTCGGGCGGCGTCGCCAGCGCGACGACGATCAACGGCGGCACGCAGAATATTCTGGCCGGCGGCGTCGCCAGCGACACGACCGTCAATTCAGGCGGCCTGCAATATGTCGATGGCGCCATCGAAGGCTACGCCTACAACACGGTCGTCAACAGCGGTGGCGTTCAGCAAGTGGCGTTCGGCGGCTTCGCGGGGAATGCGATCGTCAACGCTGGCGCGTTGCAGGATGTGCAGGCCGACGGCATCGCGAGCGCAACCACGCTCAACGGCGGCACGCAGGTCGTCAGTTCAGGCGGCGCGGCCGATACGACCACGGTCAATTCGGGCGGCGTACAGCGCGTGCGCTACGGCGCGACCGTGACGAGGACGCTCGTCAACAACGGCGGCATGCTGACCGGCGACGGCAACGTGGCCGGCGTGACCGTGACGAGCGGCGGTCTGGTGCAGAACCTTGCGAGCGCGAGTCTCGGCATCGTCAACGACGGCGGCACGGTGCAGGTCGATACCATCACGGCGGCGAATGTTGCGGTGAACGCGGGCGGTGTGTTGTTGGGGAGCGGCTCGCTCATCGGCAACGCGACGTTCAACTCGGGCGGCGCGTTGGTCGCGGGCACGCCGGGTCAGGCGTTGCGCGTGAACGGCACGCTCGCATTCAACGATGGATCGACCTTCGTCGTCAGTGCGAACGCGGCGGGCCAGACCGGCAGCGTCGCGGTGACGGGCGATGTCGACATCGCGCAGAGCGGGGCGAATGGCGGGGCGAAGGTCGTCGTCAACGCATTGCCCGATGCATGGAAAACCAACACGAAGTACACCATCCTGACTTACACGGGCGCGCTCAACGGCACGTTCGCGGGCGTCGGCATGGACTACGCGTATCTCTCGCCCACACTCTCGTATGCGCCGGGCGAAATCGACCTGACGCTGAAGATCGCATCGATCTTCTATCAGGCGGGCGACTTCTCGGGCTTCGGGATGGTCGGACAGAACCGTAATCAGTTGCAGGTGGCGAGCGCGTTGAACCGCGTGCTGCTTGCGGGCGGCAACGCCATCACCGATGCCTTGTTGTTCGAAACCACGGCAGGCGCGCAATCTGCGCTTGCGCAGATGACCGGTGTCGAGGCGACTGGCCTGCTGCGCGTCGCGCGTCAGAACACCGAGGCGCTGGGCAATACGGTGAGCGAGCGCATGACGTCGGTAGCGCAGGTGCGTCCGTCGAACGACGTGTGGGCGTCGGTGCGATATGGCCAGTCGCATGTATCGGGCGATGCAACGCTTGGCAGCAACGCACTCGATACGCGGTCGAGTTCGCTTGCCGTCGGCTACGACCGCGAAGTCGCGCGCGACGTTCGCGCCGGCGTGGCGGTCGATGCAGATTACAGCGATCTCGGCTTCAATGCGCCGGGTGCGAGCGGTCAGACGAACGGTTGGCAGGCGCTGATTTACGGCGCGTGGCAACCGGCGGCGCAGCCCTTCTTCGTGCGCGGCATGGGAAGCATCGGGCGATGGAGCAATGCGGAGAATCGCGTCGTCGGCTTTGCCGGTTTGTCGGGCACGCCGCAAGGCAGCGTCGAAACGCGCGCCGCGACCGCCTATGCGGAAGGTGGTCTGAACTTGCATCTGCGCGATGACATGGCGCTGCAGCCGTATGTCGGCATGCGCGTGGGCCGGTACGCACAGGACGGTTTTGGTGAAGGCAAGGGCGGCGTATTCGATCTCGTCTATCAGGGCAGCACTCAGGCCGCGACGACCGGTATCGCAGGCGTGCGGTATCTTTTCACGCAGAAACGCCGTGACGGAGCGACCAACACATGGGAGATCGATGCGAACGTGCAGCAGCGCATTGGCAGCCTGGGGCAGACGCTGAATGCGTCATTTGCTCAAGCGCCGGGCGCGGTGTATCAAGTATCGGGCACGCCCCTCGCGCGCACCGTGGGCCATGTAGCGACGGGTGGAGCATGGGAGATTGGCAAGAACATGTCGGTGTTCGCACGTGCTGGTTTGGACTTTGCGAAACACGAGCAAGACTACAGCGGCATGGCGGGCGTAGGCTGGAAGTGGTGAGTCATCAGAAAAACAGCAACGAATCCATCGCAACATGACGTTTAAGTCTTGAGCACTGCTAGGGCTCGTTGCTTGATTCAGCCGCGTTCGCCGAGAGCCAGGCTGCCGGCTGAAACTTCCGATTTATAAGCGCAGAATTTTGTTCAGCGCCGCGCCGGTTCGACGGATGAACACGCCAATCATATAACAATGATAGTAACTCCAAACGCTCACCCATACGCGGGGATGACTTATGCATCGCCGTCCGATTGCTGGCAGATGGACGGTGCCAGGTCGACATCGGGCCGGCAAGCTGTCGATGGACATCGATTTTGACAAGCGGAAGCAATTTCTTTCGCAGTTTGCAATGACGCTGGGATTCGCATGCTGCCTGCCGCAGAGTGCGCTGACGTCCAGCATGGCGGGGAAAGGTCGCCGAGCTTATCGAGTTCCGGATTTTCCGCCAGTTGTGTTCCCAGATCGAGAGGACAAACAAACGGTGTCCGATGTTTTATGCGTCGTGGCAATGCTATATAAAGCCACGACCTTCAGATCGGCTTAACCCGACGCGTCTCGGCACGTCAAGATGTGCCGGCTCGGGCATTACGATTGCGTAGAGTTCGATCAATCATTAATCGAGCTAGGCGCGCGGGAAGCAAAATGACCGATAGACATGACGAAAGCGTAATAACCCATTATCTTGCAGAGTTCGAAAGAGTCGCCGCAAAAGCAGAGAATGGCGACGACGTCTCCGAGCTTATTACGATTCTCGCCGAAAATGCCTTAAAAAATTTAGATATTTGGAGCGACGGAATGCAGACCGACAACAAATCAAAGTTGGTGGTGCGGCTTAGAAAGAAAGCGGATTTAGTGGCTCGAGCATCTCCTCGCGCCGCCAAGGCGTTAATAGTTGCCGCGGAGATGCTAAAAAAAAATCGCAAGGATAGTTGATTTAGACAGGACAGGCTTGGCGAATCAGTCACCACTGTGTTCTAACGCAACACTTTGCGATTAAAAATATCCTCTCTTAGCAACAATCGAATATCCGCAGCCATCTGTTCAAGCAGCGTCGGTTTCAGCATGAGGCTATCAAACGGTGGATCGTCGAAAGTTGTTCTCGCGGACGTCCAAAGAATGATTGGTATCAACCTAAGCGCGGGGTCAGTGCGCAGGTGACGACAAAGTGCCAAGCCATCCATAATCGGCATCATATAGTCGGTGATAACCAGGTCGGGAAGCCACGCACGGGCTTTGTCTAACCCTTGTGCACCAGTATCCGCAGTGATCACGTTATACCCAAGAGCTTCAAGGAGCAATTCCCACGCGCCCAATGTATCTAGCGCATCATCAACAAGCAAGATCAACGGCCTTTGTCTGGCGGATTTGACTTCAACCACGCGTATGCCTTGTTATGCCGAGACAGTATGTTGTAGGACTCACTCAGCCTTCCTCGTGTTAAAAACCGTCAGGACGATCATCATACCAAGAACGTGCTCAATTTCTGCTCTCTCAAAATCAGGGCGTTGATCGCGTTGTCCTGCCGATAATTATTGCTGTCACAGAGCTTTCTGAAGCGTTTAAGTAAGCACGACACCCGACGAACTCACGATGCTCTGATCGTATTTGGATCGTTCGAGCAACGCGCTCGTTTTGCATCATGTTGCGACCGTTCCGCTGGTTAAAGAGGTGTGGCGTCAAGCGCTTAAAACGCGGCAAGCTGCGTCGGGTTACTCGGTCACGATCGTTGCGGCGGTCACAGTGACGATGCTAACTAACTTAGGCGTCTCCGGAAGGCAACTGATAAAATAGCTCATTCATTTTCCGGTGTGCACGATGGGATTCGAAAAACTCGCGGCGCTCAAAGCGCTCTTGGATCAAGGCGTAAAAAGCGAAACCGTTGCGTCACGCTCAATGTCACCGCCATTGGACGAAAAGCGGGCGTGCAAGCTGCCAACGAGGCCTCCTCGAACGTCTGCTGATGCAGCTGCGCGCGCAATTATCACGATTCAACGGCATTTCCCACACGCCTTTCCACGCAGTCCCACGCCAAAGGTCCCTCTCAAGGTTGGCATTCTCAAAGACTTGATTGCCCTCGCAGTGTCGATCGGACTCAGCGAGCGAGACACTCGTAATGGCATAAAGCTTTGGTGCCGCGGCCAACGCTATTGGATCTGTCTCGTCGAAGGTAATGTGCGCGTAGATCTAACCGGAGCAATTGCTGGCGTTGTTACCGCAGCCGAAGCAGACTACGGCAAAAGTCAGGAGAGAACGCGGCTTGCGCGCAGACGAGACCGGTTCGCTAAGGCAATGGTCGATCGCTCGCGGAAATGAGTGACGTATGTGTTTAGGTATCCTACTTTATATCGACGATTCGCAACGATTCTTAAACAGATAAGCATTGTTGGCGTCCTACCGCGCCAGCCATAAGCAGACCCGCCCGTCCGCGACCGTATTTAACCGCTGGTCGGCCCGCGGCGCCATCGCCGCGCGAACTCTGCGCTAAGCGCCTTTTGAAACGAGCCCTCAGTCAAGTGAGGCGAGGAATGCGCGGAATTTGTCCCTGTCGCCGAAATCCACGATCACTGCTTCCAACGGCGCGAGGTTGGCGGCGGTCAGAAGGGCGCGGCATTTTCCCAGGGCGGTTTCGACGCGCTAGACCGTGAACGAGACGCCCGCAGCCCACTTTGCCCAGCGCTTGAGTTCCGCCGGAGCCATCTGGTCGATGTCCAACGGCGCGAAAGCGCGCAAGTTTTCTTCCAAATCGACGATCAGAAGCTCGCGCAGGTCGTTTTCTTTGCTCAGCGCGTCCATGTGGGCCACACGCCCCGCGCTCTCTTCGACGTATTGTAGGCCTTGATTCTCACGGCCGCTGGCGAGGGCCATCCTGCGCGCCTCACCGGCAGTGGCCTGGCGCTGCACGCGCACCTCGAAGTCGCCCGTCCTGAGCATCGCGATGACCCTTTGGACCACTACGGCGGGGCAACCGTGGTTTAGCTGAACGAGCGCGCGCGAACGTTTGTGCGTCCAGTCTGCCCCGCGTCCTTCGGGACTGTCTCTTCGGAGTTTCGCAATTTGCGCTTGCAGGCCGTCGAGCTGGAACGAGAAGCTCCAAAGCCGCTCGCGGTTTTCTTTATTCGCAATGTCGCGATCGAACTGGCGCGACATGTCTTCAAAATCAACACCGAAGTAGTTTGCGCCGCAGTCTTTTCCGATGTTCGTCACGCGCCCGCTTTTGGTCGCGACCAAATACCCGCGCCCATGGGGCGTCCGGCAATTGGAGAGCCCGCAAGAGATTTTCGGCGAAAACGTAGCTGCCGATGGTGGACGCAAGCTCATGCGCGTTGGGGTCCAAGCGGCCGTCGAAGTCGGGGCGAGCGAGGACCTCGTCCCAGCTCTCGATGCGCAGCAGCTCTTTTTCGCCGTTCAAAGTGATCATGTCGAATGCGTCGGTTTGGCTTTTAATGGGTGGCTCGCGCCGCAAACGCTCTTCCGCGGGCAGCGCAACACTATAAACCTCCTTGAAGGGTGGCGGCGAATGGCGCGACGAACGGTCTTGTCTGCCCGCGTAGCTCTCGGTAAATTGAGTGTTGATAAAGATTTCGAAGCTTAGTGAGTGAGTCGCCCGTTTCGGGATTGAGTGCTGGAGCGCGATGCTCTTTTTAGCGTGGCCCATCCGCGCCGTTCACCCATTCCCTTGAGGCTCGCGATGAATTCCCTCCTGCCGACCTCTCTTTCGTTGATTCGAAGAAGCTTCGAAGTTTGCTGGCAGCGGCGCACTTGATGCGATGACGGCCGATCGCGGGGGCATGACGGCGCTGATGCGCGCCGCGGGGATCGGAGACGCCGTTTGCGTCAAAGCGCTGTTGCCGCTCAGCGATCCCCATGCTGCCCAAGAGTTCGGCTCGACGGCGTTGCTTTTTTGCGGCGGCTGAGGAGCACGCCGAATGCGTGAAGCACTTGCTGCCTGAAAGCGGTCCGTGCGTTACCGATGCCAACGGCCAGAATGCTCTTATGCGTGTGGCCGAGGCTGGAGCCGCAAACGCCGTCACCTTAATCGCACCGTTGAGCGGCTTGGGCGCACAGTTTTGCGTGCGCATAAACACCTGTGAATAATATTCGATAAGGATAACGAAGTAAAATGTGTTAATGTTACTTATGTCTAGTGCCGGTGATGACGTTTCTTGACACGACTAGCTACGACGCGAGCAGCGCTTGTGAATTCGCCGGTACGGCCTTGGAAGCTGCAACCACCCTGCGAAGCTGGTAACTGGCCGTGATCGCCTGTGCGTAGCCGCCTGCGAAGCGCAACCGATTTCTGCGAAGTGACGCGAGTAACGCGCCCCTGAGTCGGATGGGCATCAGCTTGCCGTCGCGGCCAGCGCCTCAATCCGTGAAATAGCGGCTTGCACGGCAGGACGCTGGCTAATGCGTTCGTACCAGCGGGCCACATGTGGCGTGTCCGTAAGTTCGAGTTCGAGAAATGCCCGCCTCCAGATCCAACCGAAGTGGCCGATGTCCGCGATCGAATAATCGTTTCCCGCAGCGAATTCCCGCTGCGCGAGCTTGCCGTCGAGCAGTCGTAGGTGCCGCTGCGCCTCGTTGCCGAAGCGCTCGATTGCGTGTGCGGAACATTCAACAGGGGCCATCTTCCGAAAAATAGCCGGCCTGCCCGAACGCGGGACTCAGTCCCGAAGCATGAACGAACAACTGCTCGAACGTACGGGCCCGCGAGAACGGTTCGGTCGAGAGTAACTTGCCGTGCAACTCCGCCAGGTGAACGAGAATGGCCGCCGATTCGGTCAGCACGAAAGTCCGATGTGTATCGGTGAGAACCGGCACCTTGCCGTTCCGGTTGAGCGCCAGAAAGTCGTCGCGCTTCTGCTCTCCCTTCTTTACGTTGACGGCGTGCAGTTCGTAATGGAGGCCGAGTTCTTCCAGCGCAATCGGCACTTGACGCTATTTGGCGTTGCAAAGGCAAAGACGTGATACATGATTAGAGTTCCTGTCCGACGGGGGCCAAGGGGCCAAGGGGCCAACGGGTCGATAACGACGGACGGAACTTTGCCTTCCCGATGCCGGCGGCTGAAGTATGGTGCACGGCATGAATGTGATTCCGTTGGCGAATGGTGTCGGTGTAGTCCGCGACGGAATAGCTGTTATCACTGGGGGATGACTTCTATCGCCAGAGTACAGTGTCGATGATGACGCCTCTAGCCTCCATACAGCACTCGCCGCTTGCCACGAATCCTCTCTTGAGTCCAGTTCGAGTTGGTCCGTATTCTCACCGTATCGTGCTGGCGCCGCTCACGCGGATGCGCACCGACACGGACAACGTGCCGGGCGATCTGATGGTTGAATACTACGCACAGCGGGCGAGTGCTGGCGCGCTGCTGGTCACGGATGCGACGACGGTGTCGCCGCTCGGCGTTGCGTACGCCGGTGCGCCGGCCCTATACAGCAATGCTCACGCGCGTGGTTGGCGGCGTGACCGACGCGGTGCATGCGAAAGGCGCTCGCATATTCGTGCAGCTCTGGCACGCGAGGCGGCAGGCGCATCCCGCCAATATCGACGGTGCGGTGCCTGTCGCGCCGTCTGCAATCCAGGCGCGCGAGCACGCCGCGATCAGAGATGCGGCCGGCAATATCGTGGAAGTCGAGCAGGTGATGCCCCGGGCGCTGGACACCTACGGAATCGCGGGCGTAGTCGACGAGTTCCGGCGTGCGGCGACCCTTGCGATCGACGCCGGTTTCGACGGTGTCGAACTTCATGCGGCCAACGGCTATCTGCTGGAGCAGTTCCTGCCCGATGGCTCGAACCATCGTACGGACAAATACGGCGGTTCCTCGAAAACCGTGGGCGCTTTCTGTTGGAGGTGCTCGATGCGGCCGTGTCGGTCTGGGGCGCCGACCGCGTTGCGATGCGTGTGTCGCCCAGCGGCACCTACGGCACGATGTCGGACAGCGATCCGCACGCCACCTTCGCATACGTGAGCCGCCACCTCGACGGCTACGGCCTGGCTTATCTTCAGGTGATCGAACCGCGGATTCGCGGCAACGAGGATACCGAGACCGCGGCATCCGCCGTGCGACCGCCGATATCCGCTGTGTGTACACTGGCACGATCGTCGCGGCCGGCGGGTTCACCGCGGAAAGTGCGCTGCGTGCCGTCGACGCAGGCGTCGCCGATCTCGTCGCTTTCGGGCGGCTGTTCGTCTCGAACCCCGACTTTCCGGAACGGCTGCGCGTGGACGCACCGCTAAATCGCTACGACCGCACGACGTTCTACGGCGACTACGCGCATGGCTACACCGACTACGGTTTCTATCAAGCGGAAACGGCCTGACTGCGGCTGATTGGCCGCGACGCCTACGCCGGCCGTACCGCGCCCGATTGCCGGTACGGCCGCTTTGCGTTTCGTGTCGTCGAGCGCACGGCGAAATAACCTAACGGAGCAGGGGTTTGCATGGATCGGATGGCAGCAATGGAAACGTTCGTCGCGGTAGTCGAGGCGGGGTCGTTCTCGGCCGCTGCACGGCGCCTTGCACTGGGGCAGCCTGCAGTGTCGAAATCTGTCGCGCAGCTTGAAGGTCATCTGGGCGCCCGTTTGCTGCTGCGTTCGACGCGTGGTCTGACGCCGACAGATGCCGGACAGCGCTTCTACGAACATGCGCGCCGCGCGATCGAGGCGGCCGACCATGCGGAACAGGTCGTGCATGAATCGTCCGCGGGTTTGTCAGGCCGTCTACGCATCAGCGCTGCGGTGACATTTTCGCGTTTGCACGTGCTGCCCGCGCTGAAGGTTTTTCTCGACCGCCACCCGAACCTCGAACTCGACGTCATCCTCGACGACCGCTCGATCGACCTGCTGGAGGAGGGCGTGGATGTCGCGTTGAGAATGGGCTCGCTCGACGATTCGTCGATGACTGCACGCCATGTCTCGCGAAGCCGCCGTCTCGTGGTCGCCACGCCGGACTATTTCGCGCAGATGGGCGTGCCCGGCACGCCGGCCGAGCTGAGCCGTCATCAGGCCATCGTTTACTCGTTACGCGGCGGCGGAGAATCGTGGGCATTTAGTCAGAACGGCACCGAAGTCGCTGTCGTGGTGTCCGGACGTGTGCGCGTGAGCGCCGCTGAAGGCATGCGCACGGCCGTGCTCGGCCACTTGGGGCTGGCAATTGCGTCGGAGTGGATGTTTTCGCCGGAACTGGCCGACGGCACCGTGCGAGCGGCGCTCACGGACTGGAGTTTGCCACCCGTCGATCTGTGGGCGGTTTTTCCGGCTGGCCGCATGCCGACGTCGAAGGCGCGTGCGTTCGTTGCATTTGTCGAGGAGGTACTGGGCGCAGCGGCGGGCGCCGCCGCACCGGGCCAGCTTCAGAAAGCCAGCTTGCCGATTGATGCGCCGCCGTCAACGTACAGCGTCTGCCCGGTCATGAAGCCGGCTTCGTCCGAAAGCAGGAACGCGATGGTCGCCGCGATCTCGTCGGGCTGGCCAAAGCGGCCCATCGGCACGGCGGACAGGTAACGCCGTTCGCCTTCGCTGCCGGGCTGGTTGTTCGCGCGGAACAGTTCGGTTTCGGTCGGTCCTGGCGCGACCGCGTTGACCGTGATGCCGGTATCCGCGAGTTCCAGCGCCCACGAACGCGCGAAGCTGATGAGCGCGGCCTTCGCAGCCGCATAGGCGGTGCGCTCTGTCTTGCCGAGAACCGTCAGGCTCGATATGTTGACGACGCGCCCCCAGCGCCGCGAACGCATGCCGGGCAGCAACGCCTGCACGGCCTGCACAGCCGGATGCAGATTGACCGCGAACACGTCGTCGAGAGAGGCGAGGTCGACGTGGCCGATGCGCTGCGGCTTCACGAGACCGACGTTGTTGACGACGCCGTCGAAGGCGAAGCGGCGCGTCAGGTCAAGCAAGACGGCGTCTGTTGCCGCGCGGTCGCCGAGATCGACGGTCACGAGCTCGCCGGGGAAGTCGGCATCGGCGCGTGCAAGGCCTACGACCCGGTGACCGGCGTTCACGAGCCGCTTGCTGAGTGCGAGGCCGATGCCTTTGGTCGCGCCGGTGACCAGGAAGGTACGCGGGGTAGGTTGAGTCATCCGTGAAGTCTCACAAGGAAATCACCGCCCGGTGTGCTGCTTCGGGCGGTGCAAGGAAGGGTGTCGGCCTGCGGCCTTTTCGAGCACCGGAATCATGTCGGTCGGCTCCGGTCGGTGCGTGTAGTCGGGGTTGACCTCCGAGTACAGCACGACGCCGTCTTGTCCGATCACGTAGCGCGCCGGCATCGGCAGCGTCCAGGATGGGTCGTCGTTGAACGCGGGCAGGTCGTTCTTCAGCTTCTGGTAGAGCGCGACCAGATAATCGGGCAGCGAGAAGCGCAAGCCGAACGCCGCGCCGGTTTCGCCTTTTTCGTCGCTCAGTACGGGGAAGTCGAGCCTGTCGTCGCGTACCGACTTGCGGCTGTTCGCCGATGTCTGCGGCGAGATCGCGACGACGTTGGCACCCTGCGCGCGGATCTGCGGCAACACCTCGTTCAGCGCCTGCAACTCGATGTTGCAGTACGGACACCACACACCGCGATAGAACGTAATGACGAGCGGCCCTTGCGCGAGCAGGTCGGCGGACGACACCGGATGGCCGTTCTGATCGTTCAGGGTGAATTGCGGCGCGCGGTCACCGGCCTTGATCGAGCGGCCTGCCTGGCCGCTCGCGATCAGCTCGGCCGTGGCGCGCTCCATGATCGGGTGGATTTCCGGCGGCGCGTTGTATGGCGGCTTGCCGCCCTTGAAGTCGGCCTTAAATGCATCGAGTTTCTGCTGCAGGGACATGTTGGTTCTCCGTCGTTCGATTCCGTTATGCCGAAACAGCCTGCGGCTTCGTCCACTCGTTGCCCTGCATGAACGCGTCATACGGCGTGTGCACGATGTGGTTCGTGTAGTTGCTCATGACTTTCGTCGCGACGCCGAGGATCACTTCCAGCACGTTGCGGCGGGTGTAGCCGGCGGCGAGGAACGCGTCGACATCAGTGTCCGGCACGAATCCGCGCGCGCGGACAACGAGCGTGGTGAAGCGATGCAGCGCTTCGAGCTTCGCATCGGGCAGCGGCGTGCCGGCGCGTAGCGCGGCGATCACGCCTTCGTCCATATGGATCATCTTCGCGAGCGTGCTGTGCCCCGCCATGCAGTAATGGCAGTCGTTCTCGAAGTTCGAGGTGAGATAGACGACCTGCTGTTCGTGCGGCGTCAGCGTGCTTTTCGAAAACAGGTCCCAAAGCGCCGAGTAGCCGGCCAGTAGCTCGGGCGCTTCAGCCATGTACGACTGCAGGTTTGGCACGAAGCCAAACGCTTTTTTCGTGCCTTCAAGATGGGCTTTGGACGCTTCGGGCGCGTCGTCGATCGTGTGTTTCGGGAAGGTGCTCATCGCGGTCGAGAAGTTGAGTTGCGGTGAGCAGATGATCGGACGCCGTGGGCCTTTGGAGAAGATCGCCGGCGGCAATAACAGCCATTACCGTATGGAATGGCCGCCGGACCAGAGGCGACCAATCGCAAGATGCATTTGCTATATTGTCGAATCCACAGACTTCAGAGAGCCTGCGATGCCACGCATCCAGCGTCCCGGCGTCCCGTTGGCTCCGTCGTCGACGCGCAGGACCGCACGCCCGGCGGCCGCGAAGACCGCGACCTCGCGCCGCATGGCGCCGGAAGAACGCGAAAAGCAGATCGTCGATAAAGCAATCGAGCATTTCGCGACCCACGCTTTTCCGGCAGCACGCGCGAGTTGGCGCGACAGATCGGCGTTACTCAGCCGCTGCTGTACCGATATTTTCCAAGCAAGGAAGCACTCATCGACCGCGTGTACAGCGAGATCTATCGCTGGGATCCGCTATGGGACGCGTTGATCGCCGATCGCACCGTCGACCTGCAGGCGCGGCTCACCGCGTTCTATCAGGCGTATTCGAGCGTCATGCTGACGCGTCCGCTGATCCGCACGTTCATCTTCGCGGGATTGGCGCGCGAGGGCATCAACACACGTTATCTCGAACAAATGTGCGAGCGAGTGCTCAAGCCGGTGATCGACGAAATCCGCGAGTCTACGGCCCACCGCCCGCCACCGACAAAGCGACGCGTGAAGTCGACATGGAACTGGTGTGGAGTCTGCATGCAAGCATCTTCTACGTCGGCGTGCGTCAGTGGGTTAAAGGCATGCCGTTCCCAAACTGTCTTGAAGCGCACGTCGACCGTCAGGCCGATGCAATCCTTAACGGCACACCCGCAGTGCTCATCAATCTAACGAAAGCTACGAAAGCCGTCGATACGGCGAAAAGCGAAAAAAGGCGAAGCCCGGTCTCCCGGCAAGCGCCGGTTTTCCACCGTATCTCCGTCAGCGGACTGTTCGACGAGGGTATGCGCTGGCGCGGCAACACTGGTCAGGTCGTTCCGTCGAACTACCATTTAACGATCGATCGATAAATGATCGCGAACTAAATTATTGCAGAGGCGAAACGGTGTGTGGATCCGTGAAATCTTGCTGCGCGCGTGACAGGATCCACTCGCGGAACGCGACGCTCTGCGGCAGCGGCTGATCTCCGGCGGGAAGGAAGAGGTAATAGCTCAGTCCCGTGCGCAACGGCCGGTCGATCGCGAGCATCACCGCGCCGGACGCCAGCTCTTCCTGGATCAAAAAACTGGGCACGAGCCCGATCCCGATGCCGGAGGAGACCGCTTCGATCAAGTGCGACGTCAGCTCGAATTGCGGGCCGACGTTCATCGAGCGCTCGTCGATATGCTGATCCTCGAACCAGCGGATCCAGGAATCGGATCGTGCCGTCACGCGCAACAGCAAATGGCGCGTCAGATCCTGCGGAGACCGGATGGGTTGTACCTGCGCGACTGACGGGCTGATGATCGGCAGCAAGGTTTCGTCGCAGAGCTTGTACGACACAAGCCCTGGCCACGCGCCGTCCCCTACGCCGATTGCCGCGTCGATGCCGTTGCGTTCGAAGTCGAACTGGCCAATGCGCGAGTGCAGGTTGATCAGCACGCCTGGATGCCGCTTATAGAAGTCGGATAGGCGGGGCAGTAGCCACTTGCTCGCAAAAGTTGGTAGTGCAGCGAGGTCAAGGCTGCCGCGTCCCGTCTGCGACGCGATCGCCTGCAACGAGGCGCTGCGCACGCGCTGCAACGCCTGGCCTATGTCCCGGTGGTAGACCGCGCCGATCGCCGTGAGCGTCAGCTTGCGATTCATGCGGCGAAATAGCGGCACGCCCAGCAGTTCCTCAAGCGCTTGCACCTGGCGGCTCACGGCGCTTTGGGTCAGGGCGAGATCGGATGCGGCATCGGTGAAGCTCAGCCGGCGCGCGGCGGCGTCGAAGGCGATCAGAAGCGACATCGACGGAGTCAGACGACGTGGGTTCATTCATAAACCTCATGGAAAAGCCGACCAAAATTCGTTTGAGCGTCGAGTATGAGACGTCCAAACTATGAGAACTACAGGGGGAATCGCTAGGTATCCAAGCGCGGCGTGCCGTACGAACGCGATAACTCCCAGGCGCACATTTCAATCGAACGGAGACAACAATGAGTCAGGACATTTCGGCTGCATTCCCCTATGACATGCAACGCGTGAAAGTGCGCGACGCGGAAATGGCATATGTCGATGTCGGCGAGGGCGATCCGATCGTGTTCCCGCATGGCAACCCGACCTCGTCCTACACGTGGCGCAACGTGATTCCCCATCTCGAATCGCTCGGCCGGTGTCTTGCGCCGGATCTAATCGGCATGGGCCAATCAAGCGATTCGCCGACGTATTCCTATCGCTTCGACGACCACGCTGACTATCTCGACGCGTGGTTCGAGCAGTTGGGGTTGAGCAAGAACATCGTGCTCGTCGTGCAGGATTGGGGAGCGGCGCTGGGCTTCGATCGCGCTGTGCGTTATCCGGGATCGGTATCAGGCATTGCGTACATGGAGGCAATGGTGCGCCCGCGCCTTTGGACCGACATGCCGCCGGAACGTCAGGCGGTGTTTCGCCGCCTGCGTGGCGAGGAAGGCGAACAGATGGTGCTTGAAGATAACTTCTTCGTCGACAAGATGCTGTTCGAGCTCGGCGTGAAACGCGCGCTGACCGACGCAGAAAAACAGGTATATGCGCAGCGTTTCCTAAGGCCCGGCGTGTCGCGGTTGCCGACGCTGGTGTTCCCGCGCCAGATTCCCTTCGATGGCGATCCGCCCGAGACCTACGCTCGAGTCAAGCGCTATAGCGACTGGCTCTCGCAAAGTACGGATCTGCCCAAGCTTTTCATCAACGCGGACGAAGGCCACGGCACAGCGGGCGCTGCGCGCGAATTTTGCCGCGCTTGGCCGAATCAAGAGGAGCTCACCGTCAGCGCGAAGCACTATGTCCCAGAGGATTGCCCGCATGAGATCGGCGAAGCGGTGGCCAAGTTCGTCAGGCGGCTGCGCGGCTGACCGCAACTCCAATTCAGCGCCGATCACAGCGCCAATCGCAATCGACAACAAACGAGCCCAACTTTCCATGTCGTCAACGATTTCTCCTCCGGTCGACACCGGCCTGCCCGCGTCGGATACCGACGGAGCGCACCCAGTCGATCGCGCTTCGAGCGCGTTCGCGCGCGACCTGCAAAGCACGCTGGGCGAATCAGTGCACTTCGATCGCGGGCATCTCGCAGTCTATGCATCCGACGCATCCAACTACCGGCAGGTGCCGGTCGCGGTCGTAATGCCCCGCTCGCTTGACGAACTGGCGGCCGGAATCGGCGCTTGCCGGCGCCATGGCGCGCCAGTGCTGATGCGCGGCGCAGGAACATCGATGAGTGGACAGACGGTTAATTCCGCCGTCGTTTTCGACGTGTCTCGACATTGTGCGTCGATCATCGAACTCGATTCGAAGGCAGGACGCGCTGTGGTGGAGCCCGGCGTCATCTGCGATCAGCTGCGTGACGCGGCCGAACAGCACGGCCTCACCTTCGCCCCCGATCCGTCGACGCACAGCCGCTGCACGCTTGGCGGCATGATCGCGAACAATTCCTGCGGGCCGCACTCGGTCATGGCTGGCAAGACGCTAGAGAACGTCGAGGCGCTAGAGGTGATGACCTACGACGGCACACGCTTCTGGACCGGACCGACAAGCGACGCCCAGCTCGACGCCATCATCGCTGCGGGCGGCCGTCAGGGCGAAATCTACGCTGGACTGCGTGCGCTGCGTGACCGCTACGCGCCGCTGATTCGTGCGCGCTTCCCCTCGCTCAGGCGCCGCGTGTCCGGCTACAACCTGGATCAGCTGTTGCCTGAGAACGGCTTCAACGTCGCGCGCGCGCTGGTTGGCACCGAAGGCACCTGTGCGCTCACGCTGCACGCGCAGGTGCGGCTGGTGCACAGCCCAAGCGAACGTGTTGTATTGGCGCTCGGTTTTCCAGACATCTATACAGCCGCCGACGCCGTTCCAGAATATTTGCGCTACGAGCCGATCGCCGCCGAGGGCCTCGATCGAGAGATCGTGCGCGGTTTGCAGGCGCGCAAGCTGGCTGCCACCGAAATTGCAATGCTTCCCGGCGGCGACGCGTGGGTGCTGCTCGAATTCGGCGCCGACACCGCGCAGGCCGCGATCGCATTGGCCGAGCGCGCCCGCGACGCGTTGTGCAGCCGTGACGCCGGACCGCGTCCGACGAGCCGCCTGATCACGAGCCGCGACGAGCAGCGGCACATCTGGTCGATCCGCGAGAATGGCGCGTCGAGCACGCAGTTGTCGATCGATCCGAACGTCGTGGATCCGAAAGTCGGGTGGGAAGACGCTGCGGTCGATCCGGCGCGGCTCGGCGATTATCTGCGCGGGTTTCAGGCGCTCGTCGATCGCTACGGCTACCGTACGTCGCTGTTCGGCCACTTCGGCGACGGCTGCGTGCACGCGCGCGTGACCTTCGACCTGCGCACCGCACAGGGCGTGTTCGATTACCGCAACTTCGCGCGCGAGGCTGCGCAGTTGGTGGTCGATTTCGGCGGATCGCTGTCCGGAGAACACGGCGACGGCCAGGCGCGTGCCGAGCTGCTGCCGATCATGTTCGGCGACGAGTTGATGGAAGCGATGCGCATGTTCAAGCGCATCTGGGACCCGCAAAACCGCATGAATCCCGGCAAGGTCGTTGACGCTTACCGCATCGACGACAATCTGCGCGCTGGTCCGGGATACAAAGTCGTCAACTTTGCGACGAAGCTGCAGTTCCGCAGCGCCGAAGGTAACGGCTTCCAGCGCGCGCTTGAACGCTGCGTCGGTATGGGACGATGCCGCGCGCAGAAGGGCGGCACGATGTGCCCGAGCTTCCGCGCGACGCAAGACGAACGTTTCTCGACGCGCGGCCGCGCGCGACTGCTGTGGGAGATGCTGCAAGGTGATCTGATCGATGACGGCTGGCAGAGCGAATCCGTCAAGGAAGCGCTCGACACATGCCTCGCGTGCAAAGGCTGCCGCAGTGATTGCCCGACGCACACGGACATGGCGGCTTACAAGGCCGAATTTCTGTCGCATTACTACGAGAAGCGCCGACGTCCGCGCCAAGCGCTGGCGATGGGCCGCATCGGCGACTGGGCGCCGCTCGCCGCGCGCATGCCGGGGCTTGTCAATCTCGTCAATCGCACGCCCGGCGTCGCCACGCTCGCCAAGCGCATCGCGGGTGTGGACCCGGCGCGCACGTTGCCCAAATTCGCCAGGACCACCTATCGGCGTCTTGCGGCACATCGCATCGGACAGGCCGCAGGCGAAGGCCGGCGCGTGATCCTGTGGGTCGATACGTTCTGCGAGCACTTCCATCCGGAGATTGCCGAGGCGGCGGCGCGCGTGCTCGAACATGCAGGCTTTGTTGCCGTGCTGCCGCCGACGCCGTTGTGCTGCGGCCGGCCGTTGTACGACTTCGGCTATCTTGATCGCGCGCGAGGCCGGCTTGCCGCGATCCTCGATGCGCTCACGCCGATGTTTGCTGCGGACGACGCGCCGGTTGCGCTGGTCGGGCTTGAACCGGGCTGCATGTCGGTGTTCCGCGACGAACTGCTCAAGACTTTTCCGGATGATCCGCGCGCTCACGCTTTGAGTGCGAAAGCGCAGATGTTGGGTGATTTTCTCGTGGCGCACGACTACCGGCCGCCGCGCTTCGATGCCCAGGTCATCGTGCATACGCATTGCCATCAGAAGTCGCTCTTCGGCGCGCAGGGCGACAAGGCGCTGCTCGACGCGATGGGCGCGCACGCGACGCTGCTCGACAGCGGCTGCTGCGGCATGGCCGGTTCGTTCGGTTTCGACGAAAAACATGCGGAGATCTCCGCGCAGGTCGGCGAACTGGTACTGCTGCCGGCGGTGCGCCGCGCGCCGCCCGCCGCCTTCATTCTGAGCAACGGCTTCAGTTGCCGCGAGCAGATTGAGCAGCGGGCCGGCCGCAAAGTCGTGCACCTTGCCGAACTGCTGGCGCTTGCGCACGACGCGTCGGCGCGCGCCGAGCCGCGGACCGACGATCAGACGCATCGCATTTCGACCGCGGACGAGCCCGCCTGAGCCCGGCCACGCGTCTCACCTTTCTAACGCAAACGGATGACTTACATGACCTATGCCGACGCCGCATCGACTCCCGCCATGACCGGCGTCCTCGCGCCCGCGCTGACGCCGTTCGACACGGCCGGCGACATCGATCAACCCGCGTTCGAATCGCACTGCCGCTGGCTGCTGGACGCGGGTGTCGGGCTCGCCGTGTTCGGGACCAATTCCGAGGCAGCCTCGCTATCGTTCGGCGAGCGCCTCCACGCGCTCGAAGCGCTGATCACGGCAGGCCTCGATCCCGCGCGCTTCATGCCGGGCACCGGCACGTGTTCCGTGCGCGAAACCGTCGACCTGACCCGGCAGGCGCTCGGGCTCGGCATTCATCGCGTGCTGATGCTGCCGCCGTTCTATTTTCCGCAGCCTTCGGAGGCGGGCTTGCTGCGCTACTACCTGGACGTGATTGAGCAGGTGGCCGATGCGCGCTTGCGCCTGTACCTCTATCACATTCCTCAGATGACAGGCGTGCCGATCACGCTGTCCCTGATCGAGCAGCTGCGAAGCCGTTACCCGTCCATCGTATGCGGCATCAAGGATTCGTCCGGCGATTGGGCGAACCTGGAAGCTACGCTGAAGACGTTCGCCGCCGACGGCTTCTCGGTGTTTCCCGCCAGCGAAGCATTGCTTTCACGTGCATTACCGCTTGGCGCTGCCGGCTGCATCAGCGCGACGGCGAACATGAATCCGGCGGGACTCGTGCGTTACTTTGCGGCACTGTCGGCTAACGCGCCTGCGCCCGACGAGCAGATGGCGCTCGCCGTGCGCAGCGTTTTCGCATCGATGCCAATGATCCCTGCGATGAAAAGCGTGCTGGCGCGTAGCGGGGCGACGCCCGACTGGGCGCACGTACGTGCGCCGCTGACCGCGCTCGATCAGCGCCAGGGCGATGCGCTGATGCAGTCGCTCGACGATATCGGCTTTCGCCTCGAAGGACTGACCGTAAACGCATAGAAACCTTTTCGGCGCGTCAGTTCGCGCGCCGGGTAAATCGCACAAAAGAGCTTGCACGGACCGAGACGGCGTCACCGTCGAGGTTCAGACGAGCCATCGGATGCATACACAGGAGACAACGATGAACGGCATGCAAGGCTACGCGCAACACGACTTCGCGACGATGGCGCCTGACCGCCTGTCACGACCGATGCTGATCCTGGTGATGGGCCTGCTCGGCACGTCGTACATGTTCAACGCGATGGATCGCCAGGTGTTTCCATCGCTGCTGAGCGCGATACGCACGACGTACGGACTCTCGCTCGCGCAGGCGGGATTTGTTAGCACGGTATTTACGTTCAGCGTGGCGATCGTCGGTCCGGTCGCTGGCTGGTTCTATGCAAGATATACACGCAAATCGATTCTAGTGGGCGGGCTGATTGGCTATTCGGTGTTCACGCTCATCACGCCGCTGGCCCAGGGATTCACGACGCTGGCGGCATTCCGTGGCTTGACGGGCGTCGGCGAAGCGCTGCAGGTCGGCGCCGTCTATTGCTGTCTCGGCGGCTACTTCGGCCGTACGCGCGGTGCCGCGATGGGTTGGATGCAGGCGTTTTTCGGCTTCGGCGCGCTGGTGGGGCCAGTGATCGGCGTCCATCTGCATCGCGCTTTCGGGCAATGGGAACTGCCGTTTTACGTGTTCGGCGTCGCTGGCATTGTGGTCGCGCTGCTGCTCGCGCGCTTCATGCCGGGCCGCTTCAGCGAAGCGATTGAGCCCGCCGAGCACACCGGAATTTTCGAGAAAGCGCCGTCGCTGCCACGGCTTCTAAACCGCAACGTGTGCCTCGCTTCGGCGTCTTTCGCGCTTGTCGGACTGTCGTTCTTCTCCTACACCGCGCTGTACGCGACGTATCTGCGCGAGCACCTGAACTACACGTCGGTCGCGGCGGGATCGGCGCTCGGGATGTACGGGCTGGGCGCGATGGGTGCGGTCATCGGCGGCTGGGCGGGCGACAGGCTCGGCAAGGCGGGCATTTTCTGCGGACTGGCGATACTCGCGGCGGCTAGCTTCCTGATGTTCAACGGAACCGTGCAGCCTCTTGCCCACGCAGGACTCTCGCTGTTGTTCGGCTTGATGGTGAGCGGCTTTTTCTACGCGCGATTCGTCTCAGTGATCCAGCGCAGCGCGCATCCGCTGCAAATCGGCTATGCGGTGTCCGCCGCGATGACGGGTTTTTACATGAGCGGCCCGTTCGCGGGCTTCCTGTTCGGCGAACTAGTCGAGCTGTGGGGCTGGTCCGCCGCCGCCAACGTCCTGGTAGTCGCGCCGCCTTGCGTGGCGATGGTGCTAATGGCGTTCTTCGATTATTCGCGGCTGCGTGACGCCTGAGCTCGCCGTTACGTGCCGGGCCGCCCTGCACGCGCATGCCTTTCTCTCTACTCATTTAGCGTATTGCCAAGAGGTTCAAGCGATGAACATGCATTCCACCCATCCAGCGCGCCCTCGCGCGCTGGTGATCGGCGCATCGATGGCCGGACTCTTTGCCACGGCGTTGCTGCACAAGGCTGGCTGGTCGGTCGACCTTTTCGAGCGCTCCGACGTCGAACTGTTCGGGCGCGGCGCGGGCATCGTCACGCATGGCGAGCTGCTGGACGCGCTCGTCGAAAGCGGCGCGGACATCGAGCGTCTGGGCGTAGCAATTAAGGACCGTATCGCGATCGATCAATCGGACAACGTGCTCGAGCATCTCGATTATCACCAGATCGTCACGTCCTGGGACCGGCTGCATCAGTCGATGCGCGCGACCATTCCCGACGGCCATCATCACCTCGGCTGCAATCTCGTGTCGATCGACCAGCGCGATGACGGCGTGACCGCGCATTTCTCCAACGGCAGACAGGAGCACGCCGATTTGCTGATCGCCGCAGACGGCTACCGCTCGGGGATTCGCGGCATGGTGATGCCCTCGGTACAGCCGATCTATGCGGGCTACGTGATCTGGCGCGGCGTCGCCGACGAGGCGGCAATACCGGCATCCGCGCGCGACACGATCTTCGACAAGTTCGCGTTCTTTCTCCCACCAAACAATAAGATCATCGGCTATCCGATTCCGGGTCTCGATCACGCGCTCGACGTGGGCCGGCGGCGCTACAACTGGGTCTGGTACCGGCCGGTCGCCCCTCGGACGCTCGAAACGATGCTCGTCGATGAACAGGGTAACCATCATCCGGTTTCGATTCCGCCGCCCCTCGTGCGTCAGGAATTGATCGACGAACTCAAGGACGCGGCGCGTAGGCAGTTGCCGCCGTCGTTCAGCGACACGCTCGCGGTGATCGAGCGGCCGTTTTTTACGCCGATCTACGACCTGTTCTCGCCCAAGATGGTGTTCGGGCGCATTGCGCTGATCGGCGATGCCGCCTCGGTCGGGCGACCACATATTGGAATGGGCGTCGCCAAGGCGGCCTCAGATGCGCAGGTGCTTGCGCATGCGTTGGGAAATCGGGCACTGTCGATCGATGACGCACTCGCACATTTTGAAAAGGAGCGGCTCGTCGAAGGGCGCATGGCGTTCGAGCGCGGCCGCACGCTGGGCGAGTATCTGCTCGCCAACGAAGCGTCGGAGCACGCAGCCGACGATGCGCATTGGCGGGAATTCCACAGCGTGACCGGCATCCTTCGCAACACCGCGTCGTCCGATTTTTTAAAAGCGCTGTGAAGGCACGTATTTATCCGATTTCAACTGGAGAAAGTTATGTCCGCAGCAGAGCTTCCGGTTCCCGATTTTGCGCGCGATATGCGCCTGATCGGATACTGCGACCAAGGCGGGCGCCCGGACGGCGTTCAGCTCATGGTGCATCGCGGCTACGCGTACATTGGCCACATGTTCTCGAAGGGCTTCAGCGTCATCGATGTGCGTGATCCGCGCCGGCCCACGCCGATCCATTACGCGGCGGCGCCGCCGGATACCTGGAACATCCATCTGCAGGCGCATGACGATCTGCTGCTCGTCATCAACGCGAAAGATATGTTCGCCGCCACCGAGTTCCAGGACGAGCGCGCGTATTACAGTGGCGCGCTCGGCGAGAAAGTGGGCACCGCGAGCCGGTCCGGCGGGGTGCGCCACTGGCGAGCAGGTCTGGCGGTGTACGACATCTCGACGCCCGACGCGCCGCGCGAGGTCGGCTTCATGTCCGTCGAGGGCGGCGGCATTCATCGTGTCTGGTACACCGGCGGGCGCTGGGCCTATGCTTCGGCGCTCCTTGACGGCTTCACCGATTACATCTTCATCACCATCGACATGGCCGATCCGCGCCGTCCGGTCGAGGCGGGGCGCTACTGGATTCCCGGCATGCACGCGGCGGGCGGTGAGACCCCAGTCTGGGATAGCACGCGACGTTTCGGGCTGCATCATCCGATTGTGCATGGCGATACCGCCTACTGCGCGTGGCGCGATGCCGGCATGGTGATCCTCGATGTCGCCGACCGCGCCGCGCCGAAGCTGGTCGCGCATCGCAACTGGTCGCCGCCGTTCGGTGGCGGAACGCACAACTGCCTGCCGCTGCCTGATCGCGATCTGCTCGTGGTGCTCGACGAAGCGGTACTTGACAATCAGGCCGACGGCGAGAAGTTCATCTGGATGTTCGACATCCGAGAGCCGTCGAACCCGGTAAGCATCGCGACCATGCCATCGCCAGCAGAGATCGATTATGCGGCGAAGCCCGGTCACTTCGGGCCGCACAATCTGCATGAGAATCGCCCTGGCACGTTCGTCAGTTCGGAGATCATCGTAGCGACGTATCAGAACGCGGGCGTGCGCGTATTTGATATTCGTGACCCCTATCGGCCGGCCGAGATTGCGGCGCTCGTGCCGCCGACGCCGGATCGGCTGGTCGACCACCGACAAAACCGGCCCCTCGTGATCCAGTCGGCAGATGTGTTTGTTGACGCAACCGGTTTGATCTACTCGACAGACTATAACGGCGGTCTGTACGTGATGGAGGTCGAGTCATGGCGTTGAAGGCGGCGCTGGTCGGGCTTGGATGGTGGGGACGGCACCTGCTTGGCCAAATGCACGCGTCGCCGGCGTTGCAGTTCGTTGCCGCAATAGGAAGCCGCGATGCTCATCGTCCAGTCGCCGAAGAGTTTGGCATGCCGTTTTCCACCGACTATGAAGCGATGCTCGCTTGCACTGACATTGACCTTGTCGTGATTGCGACGCCGCATCGGCTGCACGCCCAGCAGGTAACAAGCGCTGCCGCGCACGGCAAGCATGTGTTCTGTGAGAAGCCGCTCGCAATGAGCCGTGAAGACGCACGAGCCTGCATCGAGGCGTGCGCGCGTGCTGGGGTGCGGCTGGGCACTAGTCACGAGCGCCGCTTCGAGGCGGGAGTGATCGCGCTCGCGAAATTGGTGCGCGACGGTGAGCTCGGCGCGATCGTCCACGCGGAAGCCAACTTCAGCCACGACAAGCTCGCGAGTCTCGCCGCCGACAATTGGCGCGTGGTCGAGAGCGATGCCGTGCCGCTGGCGATGACCGGAACGGCAATTCACATGACCGACCTGCTGGCTGATCTGCTCGGTGAGATCGAAGAGGTCTTCGCGACGGCGCCTGCACGCGAGGTTTCGCAAGCGGGGCGGACATTGTCGCTCCAGGTGCGATTTGCGACCGGCGCTACCGGCTATATCAATTCGATCCTCGAAACGCCGCTTTATATGCGCGTCGCGATGTATGGAGCGCAAGGCTGGGCCGAGCTGCGCAATGCCGATCATCCGGATTCAAAGGGTGCGAGTCATCTCTGTGTGCGTCGCGCCGACGGAACGGAACGGTGGGCCGCATTCGAGTGGAATGATTCGGTGAGGGACAACATCGAGTGCTTCTGCGCGGCGATTGGTGGGCAGGCGAACTATCCCGTTAGCACTAACCAAATGCTTTCGAATGTTGCGGTCATGGAAGCGGTTGCGCAGTCGCTTCAGCACGGCCGGGCAGTGCGCATCGTTCCGTCGCCATAGCAGACAAGGAGCATACCCACTAGGCAGGTGACAAAATCAATGAGGAGACAGAGATGGCTAAAATACATAGGATAACGAAATATATTCGCCCAGCATGTGTCGCTGGTCTGTTTGGCATGTCAAATTTGGCGCATGCGCAGGCATCGACGGTCCAGTTGTATGGGTTGCTGGATTCCGTAATCGGAAACTTTAAGGCGAGCGGTGATCCTTCGTCGGTCGTCGGCATGCTCAACGGCGGGCAGATCACCTCGTTTTACGGAATGCGTGGAATCGAAGATCTCGGCGGTGGGCTGAAAGCGGGTTTCGCGATCGAGAGTTACATCTTCGTGAATAACGGTCAGGTTGGCCGATTCGCCGGCGATGGCGCATTCTCGCGCAATGCATACGTTGAGCTGGCGAGTCCGTACGGCATGATCCGCATGGGACGGCAGGTGACGCCGCTGTTCTACATCATGGCGCGCACCAATCCGATGGGAGGATCGTTTCGCTTCAGTCCGTTGATGACCCAGTCATGGATCGTGAACTATGGCAGGACCGTGCTTGGCGATACGGGCTGGGACAGCTCAATCCTTTACCAGTCACCGTCGCTTGGCGGCCTCACGTTTTCTGTGCAGGCGACTGCGCCAGGAAATGGCGCGCACGACGAAACCGCCACGCTCGTCTACGATCGAGGGCCGTTGTACTTGGCGGGAGTCATTCAGCGCGTCAGGACCGGACTGGGCATCGTCACGCCGGTCGATCATCAGAATGCGTGGTATCTAGGAGCGAGCTACAACCTCAACTTTGTGCAGTTGTATGCGACCTACACGCACACGGCATCATTTGATTTCGGTTCGACCAACAACACCTATCACGGCGGCGTGACAATCCCGATTGGTGTGTCCGCGCTGGAACTCGCTTATTCCCGCACTAACACGCGGTTATCGTTGAACTCAGTGTCCTATGATCGCAACACGGCCGGCGTGACTTTCGATTATCCGCTGTCAAAGCGTACCGATGTTTACGCGAGCTACATGTACGACAAGCTGAGCACAGCAGGTACCTCGAACAGCTTCGGAGGGGGGATAAGACACCGCTTTTGAGCACTCGCCACCGAGCTGGTGGCGAGCGTGCTCAAGAGGCAAACTGCCTCTGGCGCTCACTGGTGTGTTCATGCGGCAGCAGCGCTGTGACACACATTACACTGACAAGATGCAATCGGAGACTATTAAATGGCATTAGATGGCAAGAAGATCCTTGTATTGGGCGGCTCTTCGGGCATTGGTCTTGGCGTGGCCACGGCTGCGATAGCACAGGGAGCCAAGGTAACTATCGCGTCGCGTTCTGCGAGTAAGGTTCATGATGCGCTTGCAAGGCTTGGCGGGTTCGCTGCCGGTACGAGCCTTGATACCGGCGATAACGCTGCCCTCGAAGTGTTCTTCGACGAACAAGGATGCTTCGATCATGTATTCTGTTCTGCGGCGCAAACCATGGTCGCCGCCGTGCGTGAGCTTCCGCTAGAGAGCGCTTTTGCCTCGTTTGAATCGAAGTTTTGGGGCGCATACCGGCTGGCGCGTTCGGCGAAGATCGTTGACGGTGGCTCGCTGACGTTGACCTCGGGATTTCTGTCAGTGCGTCCAAAGGCCGGTGCCGCCATCCAAGGGGCGATCAATGCCGCGCTCGAAGGGCTGACTCGCGGCTTGGCCCTGGAGTTTGCGCCTGTACGGGTCAACTGCGTCTCGCCTGGCTTAGTCGTGACCGAGATGTACGACGCACTTGACCGCGACCGTCGTCATGCCATATTCGATGCAGCGGCAAAAAGGTTGCCAGTCGGTCGAGTCGGAACGCCTGAAGACGTCGCCGCGCAGGTCATTGCCCTGATGAGCAATGCCTACATGACGGGAACTACTGTTTTCGTCGATGGCGGTGGCGCCATTGCCTGAGCTTGGGGCAAGGTTGGCGCGAGCTAGTTGAGACGACAATTGATGCGTTTATTGCTCTAGCGTCGAGGAGATACCTTCGGATCACCGACTCCTGGCGCAGGTGCTATTGATGGAGCGGGAGTGGACGGTTTCCACCGCGCCACCGGGGTACACAGGATAAGCCGCAACGATATAAACGCGTTCGACGCGCGAGTAACGCCGACGCCGTCCCTCGACTTGCTTACTTTCGCGGGATGCACGCTTCTAAGCGCTTACTCTCTCGCTGAACCTAGACAGGATCACACAACAAATAGTCAGGGGTGACAGTACCCAATTATATAGAGGCATTTGATGAAAGTGAGGCCGGGTAAATCACCTCTCCTCTCCCGTCATACAACGCGTTCTCCTGAAGCGGGCGCCTTCGATCACCGGATTTTGCCGCCTGTGGAGGGCGACGCTAGCTTTCTAATTTGCCTGTTCCTAGTCTGACCTTGAAGGCGGATCAGACAACGACAGTGTGCCAAGGCGACCCCGGTCGTCTATACCAAAGAGGAAAAGTCAAGATGCAAAGCAAGCCAGTGATCTCAATCGAAGATGTTTCCCGCATCCTCACCGCCGCTCGCGCTGAGGCTGACAAGCAGAAGTGGCCGGTTGCCATCTCAGTCGTAGACGATGGTGGTCATTTGCTCGGCATGCTTCGTCTCGACGGATGTGCAGCTATCGGTGCCGAAATCTCCATCGGTAAAGCCCGCACTGCAGCGCTTGGTCGGCGTGAATCGAAGGCATACGAAGAAATGATTAATGGTGGGCGTATGGCTTTTAGCACCGCTCCACTTATCACGGCTCTTGAGGGTGGCGTGCCTCTCATCGCAGAAGGCCATGTTGTCGGTGCAATCGGCGTGTCCGGAATGAAGCCCGCAGAAGACACGCAGGTTGCGAAAGCTGGCGTTGCTGCGCTCGTCTGAGGACAACATCGATTTGCCCTCCTTCCTGACGGGAGGCAAATGCGCGCCGAGTCAGTCACCACATAACGTTTCGAATGGGGTATGCGTTGAGCCGTCGCACCGATGTCACCTTGCCATTTCCGCGGCGTGCTTCGAAATCTTCGAAAATCTTGGTCGCGTAAATGAATAATGAAGTCAGCAAACCTCTACATAAGGACTGCGTCAGTAAGATTTTTGAACACAAAAGTCGCATACCTTCATCTACTCATGCGCTATCCTGAATATCTCAACCGACGCGTAATCGTGCGCGGTAGGCGGCTGTGGCTGCACTACGGTGTGTTCTGGCTCGGCGCGGTCGTGACTGGGCTCGTCGCAGTGATGTACGCGAGGCTGATCGATTTCGGCTTCGACACTTTTGTGCGCGTTACGAAACTCTGCTGGTGGCTGCCTTTGATGTTGACTCCCGCGGTTAGCGCTTTAAGTGTATGGCTTACCCGGCGCTTCTTTCCCGGTGCGGAGGGCAGTGGGATTCCGCAGGTCATCGCAATGCTGCATAACAGGCGTGATTTAGGATCGAGCCTGCTTACAGTACGCATTCTTATCGGCAAAATTATCTTGTCGTATCTGTCGATCCTCGGCGGATTCACGATCGGGCGAGAAGGCCCAACCATCCATGTCGGCGCGGCACTCATGTTCAGCCTGCGCCGCTTTTACCCATTGCGACTTCTCAGGCTGAGCGGCGGCGCACTTGAGCGCAACTTGGCACTCGCGGGGGCAGCGGCGGGATTGTCAGCCGCGTTTAATGCGCCGCTCGCTGGGGTGGTTTTCGCCATCGAAGAACTCATGCGGACTTTCGAGCAACGCTCTAGCGGGGTGTCGATCACAGCGATCATTTTTGCCGGCATCGTGTCGCTCGCGCTACAAGGCAACAACACCTATTTTGGCACGATCAACTTGGAAGGGCGCTTTCCTCACTCGCTGGCAATGGCCGTTGTTCTGATAGGTTCCGCAACGGGCATCGCGGGCGGAACATTTTGCTGGTTTCTGCTGAATACGCAACGTTGGATGCCCGCGCGTGTGGTCAGCTGGCGTCAGGCGCACCCGGTGTCCTTCGGTGCGGCATGCGGCCTTCTCATCGCGATGGTTGGCGTGTCCGCGGGCGGTCACACGTTCGGGAGCGGGTATGCGGAAGCGCGCGGCATGCTCGAAGGTCAATCACAAGTGGGCGCGAGCTATCCTTTATTCAAAATGGCGTCGATGATCTGCTCCTATCTTCCTGGCGCGCCTGGCGGACTTTTCGCGCCATCGCTCGCAATCGGTGCGGGGATCGGCAACGCGCTGCACCTCACTTTTGCAAACATACAGTTGCCGATGCTTGTCGCGCTAGGTATGGTCGGCTATCTTGCCGCCGTGACGCAGAGCCCGATCACCGCATTCGTGATTGTCTTCGAGATGATCAACGGACACGCACTGGTGTTGTCTCTCATGGCAACGGCGCTCATCTCAGGTCAAGTTTCGAAACTGTTTGGACCGCCGCTGTACGAGGCGCTCGCACAGAAGTATTCAAACACTTGATAGCCGGGCATAGGCCCACGCTCCTCGCGTTAATGAAGGATGCATATTGACAGGGCCAGTTAGAATTTCGTAACGCCAGTTGGATCCAGATGTCGCTCTTCGAAGGCTGTTGCGTCCAATCCGCCTTTAAGAGCGCGGGTTGAACGGTCAGGGTGCGGGTGTATAAGTTTCGCGGTTTCTGACGGCAGAGCTGCTTTTTGCTGACGCTGCTCCGCGATTGCGTTCATTCAACTGGCCTTTCGTTGCTTCCAGATTTCTCAACGACACGTTAGTTTCCCCACTTTCGCAGCAAATGTCGAAACCTGTATATGCGTGGTAATCAGGCGGTTTTGGGATCGGGTGAGCTCTCCCCGATGGCGTCCACGGCGCCGGCGCGACACTTGGGCGGATGCCGGGTGTAAATAGGATTAACGGTTGGGTGGATGGTCAGAGAGCATATCGGCGCGCGTGCACGGACGATAAGAGTGTGAAGCGCCCCGGGTTCCGGATATCCTAAGGCCTTTGTCGTTGCTGCCAGACACTGGCCGTGGCTCATGTAGTGGTCCGTGGCCGCCTTTGTTTGTTCTGCCGAGTAGCGCGGCCTCAAGCAAATACGGTCCCTCGGCGAATCCAGGAAGCGCTCGTACGCGTGATACCAACGTTCGAGAGATTTCGTTGTGGGATAGCCCAACTGACGAACGGTCGCGGTAAGGCGCTTCCCCAAGCTTCAAGTAGAGCTTCACTGCTCGGATGCGGTCTTCATACGAATACATGGACTAGCTCCTCATAGTCCAACAATTCCGCCGCACCCCCAAACACGACATCAGGATATTGCCACAAATTTGTTGCCGCTAAATTCAAATGTCGGGGTCTCCGCTAAGTAGAAATGTCGGGTTTCGAAGCGATGTTTCTGTTCAGGTTGTGGAGTTGGGGCGGCGCAGCCGCCCTCCGTTCCCTCATTGCTTTTGCGCTGACTTCGAGAATCGCTTCGTTCATGTCGGCGATGCTTAGTGCGCGTTGCTTCTTCAGTCCTTCAAGCGCCTTTTTGGCCCGAACCTGTTCACCGCGATGCGTGCGTGAAGGTGCATCACATGCACGACGATCGTCTCGTTTGGCTTGCAGCAGTCGTGCGGCCTCGAGTGCATGCGCCAAGCGCTTGTTCTCGACTTCCGCGCCCTGATCAATCCGCGCAATACGGTCGTAAGTGCCGCAGGAAAGCACCTCGCCGCCTGCCTGCACCTCGACGCAGCCGCTCGGGTATTCGACCACCTCGACCTGCTGGTGAATCAATAGGCGATTGGCAGGCGTGTCTTCCAGCAGATACATCACTCGATCGTATTGCACCGTCAGCGCGTGCGTGACCTTGCGCCACGCGCGATGTGCCAGTAGTTGCGTCAAATCGTCGTCAGCACGCAAGGGCCGATGAGCATCGTGGTCGCTACGTGGCGGCTTGCCGAAACGTTGATTGAAATCGGCGATGAAAGAGGGCGCATAGGCATTGGCTGCTTCCCATGTGCTAATGCCGCGCAAGCGCAGCTCTTTGACCAGCCGGTCCTGCAGGGTCAGGTTGGCGCGCTCGACACGCCCCTTGGCCTGACTCGTATTCGCGCAGAACGCGTCGATGTTCAGTTCGTACAAGGCTCGCCCGAACTGCGTTACGCCTTTGCCAGCGGTCTGCGAGCGATTCTTGACGTAAAAGACGCTGGCCTTGTCGCTGTAAAACGCGACGGGCTTACCGTGCGCGTGCAGATACTTCGACAGCGCTTCAAAGTAACTAAAGGTCGATTCGGTCGCGGTGAAATGCAACGTCATCAGCCGACCCGTCGCATCGTCGATAAACACCAGCAGCGTGCAGGCCGGCGCGCGCTCCTCGAACCAGCGGTGATCGCTGCCATCGATCTGGATTAGCTCGCCCAGACACGAGCGGCGGTTGCGGGGCTGGTGAATCCGCGGCGGGCGCTGTTTGCGAGGCACCCAAAGGCCCGCAGCCGTCATCAGGGAACGAATCGTCTCGACGGCCAGTTCAATGTTGTGGCATTCCCGTAACTTCTCGCACGCCAGTGTCGGACCAAAATCAGCGTAACGCTCGCGGATCAACGCGAGCGCGCGTTGCGCCACGCCGTCCGGCAACCGGTGATTACTCGTGCGAGCGCGCTTGCCGGACACCAGACCACGCGCACCGTCCGCACGATAACGCAAGACGAGCCGCTCGATCTGCCGCACGCTCAGACGCAGCCGCTCGGCGGCACGGCCTGGCTTGAGTTGGCGTTCGACGACTGCCTGAATAACTCTCAGTCGGTCCAGCTCGCGCATCGTCATGGTGATGGTCCCGATCGTGTTCATTGCCCGCGCTCCTGACACGCTTGTCCGGCAATGAACTCAAGCCAAAAGGCGACATCTCTTATATGGTCGCCTCCCTTTGCAAGGCAATTGTTCGTAGCGAGAAGGGTGGTTGCGGACTTATACATGGCCTCGTCCCATTTGCCAAATCATCTGGTCTACAGCGAGCAGGTGTTGGATTGCATATATACATTCGGC
>NZ_JALQDB010000059.1:0-17448 GCF_023631465.1 Caballeronia sp. GAWG1-1 | reverse complement strand
TGGTCTTTCGGAACATGATCATCAAGGTTGAACGCGTAAAACAGCTGCTCCTGATTGCCACTTCGCTGACCCATCATGACGATGCACTCCGTCGTTTGATGAATCCAGGATAACGAACAATCCGACTTTCAGGCGAGTTTTTCAACGAAATAGGTCGATTAGCGACGTTCGGAACGCCATCAAAAATCCGTTATTGAGGGCACCCCCTGTTGATGTCAAGGATGTGCCAGTCTAAAAGCAGCGAATCTGCTATGCAGAGATCTAACCATCCATTTGCAGGCATTCCCACCAGTGCGAAACACTGTTGCTAACCGGGAGAAGCGCTGTGTCTGTCCGGCGCACGAGCGCACAATCGCTGCGTTCGACCGCTACACCGAATGGCGCTTCCAGCGCGGTGACGGCGCGGCTCTCGATCAACGCGAGTACCGTGGACTCATGCCCGAAACCCGATTGATCCTCACGCAGAAAGGCAAGGCGGTGCGTTCAAGTCGAGCGTTAAGCGGAGGATCAACTCCGACGGTGAGACGGTCGAATTTCTTGCGGCCGACAGCCTCCAAAGCTAAGTGACCGGTCGGTACCGTTTAGCAGGCCTTGCCGCCGGTCATAGCAGCCACAGTGGCCGCCGAACCTTTGCCAGTCGCCTTGTGGCGCAAGGGCACTCACTCGAAACCGTTCGGTTGTTGTTGGGACATTCTCGCGTTGATCACATCTCGCCGTTCTTGGACGTGACGCCGCGAGAGCACCGTGAGGCATTAGCGGAATTTGACAGCCTCGATTGGGAGTGAAGATTTGGTGTCATTGGCCGATACGCCGATGGTCACTGTTGCGTGCCGGCGTCGTCGTGATATATGATACTCATTGAGTATATTCAACGTGAGACGCCCGCGCATGCACACCCTTACCGAACACCCTATCGACGCCGGTACCAAGCAGACAGCATTCGCCTTTCTTGATAGGGCCTCCAAGGCCTTTCCGGTCAAAGGCGCCATCCTCTTTGGTAGCCGTGCGAAAGGCGGATTCCGCCCGGACAGTGACGCCGATATCGCAGTTGTCCTGCCTGGGTCACGCGGCCAATTCATGGAGGCCAAATTAACGATGGCCGACATGGCGTTCGATGTGTTGCTGGAAACGGGTATCCGGGTGCAGCCCCTTCCCGTCTGGGAAGAAGAATGGGCGCATCCGGAGTCGTATTCCAACCCCGCGCTATTGCGCAATATCGAAAGTGACGGGGTTCGGCTGTGGTAAGCGTCCACGACCTTCTGACGAAGGCCCTTAGGGCATCGACCTCGGCGGCTTTGCTGCTCGATGATGGTGACATTAACGGGGCGTGCAATCGCGCCTATTACGCCATGTTTGACGCGGCGCGCGCCGCGTTGCTCGCCTCCGGTGCGCCGGTCGATCCGAACGTCGTGCGAACCCGCAACGGTGTGATTGCCGCCTTCGGCCTGCACCTGGTCAAGACCGGTCAGGTTCAGCCCGATTGGGGCCGCACTCTGAACCGGGCTCAGGAAATCCGCCAGGTGGCCGACTATACCGGCAACAGCGTGGACACGGAGCTGGCAACGTGGGTCGTTGAGCAGTCAGGCTTGTTCATTCAGGCGATACAGGCCGTGTACCGGATTGATGCACCGAGACCGGCTGATAAAGGTCCGCGACGGCCCCGCCCGTGAGCCGCATGGACAAGGTGATATGTCGAAAATTTGGTGAGAGGATGGTGCGGTGAGAAAGAGCACACCGATGACGCAGCAGGATTTTCTACGGCACGCAATGGACACGATGGGCATGACGCGCGAGCAGTTTGCGGAACGCATAGGTGCAAAGAAGCGCGGGTTGGATAACTGGCTTCTACCCAGCGATTCCAAGGAGTTTCGCGCCATGCCTGAGATGGCGTGGAAGTTCATTCGCGAGATTTTGGAGAATCATTACGAGAAGGCTTGACGATACTCAACGAGTATATAAAATCACCAAGTACTCAGCGAGTTAAATGGAGGAGCGACGACGCGTATCGACTGTCTCTCATGCGTCGCGCACTTGCGCGTGGCGATGAGGAACTGTTTGGAAATTCGCATCACTATCTTGAAGTCGCGCAACGCGTCGCCGCGCGACTGATCGTCGACGACGCGCAGTATCCCTTGGCAACGGTTGAGACGCCACACGTTCAAGCTGACCCGGCATCCTCTTATGTGACTGTCGTTACACCGACTGATGAGCCAACGATTGATGAGGCCGTAAAGCAATGCCTCAACAGCCTAGACCTATTCGGCGAGAAGACTGACGCGATTTTAGACGAGAAAACATGAGCAGCCGCTACCTAGCCTTGGCCGACGCATTACGTCTGGCGATTAATGTGCTGCGTGATGCAGCCGAAAGCCGGTCGATGCCCTCCGGCTTCGAGATGGATGCGGGCTTGGCGCAGCTCCATGCCGACGCGGCCGAGGTTCTCGAAGTTTCGCTGCAAGACTTGAAGGAGAACGGGTAGTGGTTGGCGCACACGCGAATAGGAAAACACTTTTTTGATTCAATATGACCGACAGCAATTCGAAAAAAAGCCTTGCTTTACGACTTGGGCTGTGGATTTTTTTCATCGCACTCGTCTTAGCGCTGATCGTCTGGCTTGTACAGATCGGTTGGATCGGTCGGATCCTTTGACCTAGGATCACGTGCGCAACCCGAACCGACTTCACGGCATGGGCCGAAATTGAAATCGGCCCTGAACGCGTGAAGATCTTCTCCGATATTCTGGAACTTGTCGGAAGTTGTCATCCGCGCCCCAAGTGCATCTTCCGCAGAAAGCGACTCACGCTTGCAGCGATTGTTCGGCAATGAGGCGGTGCATCAGGGTTTGTCGGACGTGCTGGCGCGTATGGGTCTTGCGGAAGAATCTCCTGTGGCGGTTCCCGCCGCGTCCGGCCAACGCGGCCTCGACTAAACGCTAATGCAAAGAAAGCAGGTCCTGCGCAAGCGCGACCCACCAGGCCACGCCCGTTTTCAGCGCGGCATCGTTGAAGTCGTAGCTGGTACTGTGTAGTGGAATCGCGCAACCGGAGTCGCCGTATTCCGAACCGTCGCCATTGCCGATCAACACATAACATCCCGGCCGATGCTGCGTGTAAAACGCGAAGTCTTCGGATGGCATCTGCGGCGACACATCCACGTTCACGCGATTTTTGCCCACGAGCGATGCCAGCGCGCGCGCCGCACGCGCTGCCTCCTCGCGATGTTTTTCGAGCGCCGGATACACACGCTCGAAGCGAAAGTCTGCTTGCACGCCGTGCGCATCCGCCATGCCCTGCGCGATCTCGTTCATGCGGCGCTCGATCAGATCGAGCACGTCGTCACTGAACGCGCACATTGTGCCCGAAAGCGTGGCGTGCCCTGGAATCACGTTGCCCGCGCTGCCTGCGTGCATTTCCGTGACGGACAATACAGCTGTTGAGGTGCTTCAATTCTGCTACTCTGCTACTGGGTGCTCTTGTTCCGCTAATACACCCAGGTAAGGCGATTTGGAGCTTCTGTCCGTATTTGCTTACCAGGATAAGCAGCCGATCCATGTTTCGTGCTCGCCGCGCGATTGCTGCTGGAGACCGATCGAGTGTTGTTCCGTGTACCTCGCAAGGGGTCGACATGCCGGCCTCCCGGTGTACCGTTAATCTGCCGGGCGACCGTGTTGCGTCCCGCAGCAACTAGCCCATCCGGTTTGCTTGGAAAGCTAGGTCATGAACACCTCGTCGATGATCATCTCGGCTCGGATACCCAAACGGTTAATTCCTGCCTTGGGACTTTGCTCGCGCGGCTGGACCGCGCTGGCGAAAGGATCTCTTCGCGGCACCGGTTCTCGTCGCTCTTGGACATGATGAACCGAATGGCTGCACTGTTTAGTGCACGTTTGTAAATTAGGACCGCTAAAGGGTATTTGCGGGGCGTCCGGGCTGCGGTCCGGCCGCGTGTTCGCTTTACCGAATGTGATGGTGACCGATCAAGAATTTTGAGCCGAATAAGTCGGCCGATACGGTCCCTGGACACACGCCTACTCGGGCAATCTTGACGTTCTTAAAGGCCGATTAAAGATGTCGGCTGCAAAGCTTTGATGCGTGTGAGATGTTGCAACAGGTCTGCATATTTTCGATAGGAAGCTAGCAAAACAGCTCTTTTCTCGATGCGCGGATGTTCAAGGCGCGACGGACCATGCATCGGTTTGCCATCCTGGCATGCGACGCCATCGGATGATTGCATAGTTTTTCTCAATGCGAGGTTACCGAGTCTGAGGAGTTATCCGCCGAAGCGCGAACAGACCGGCGAGCGTCATCCCCGTTCCAAGCCCTCGCTCGATTTGTTCAAAGGCGCGCACAACACCGTCAAGGCGCGTCTCTCTAAGCTGGCGGTCATGCTCGTTGACCACCGCTGTCGCAACTGCCATCTCGTCCGTGCTCAATCCCCAACCGCTCAAATTTCCCGACGCGAGGACGCCAGTAAGCGCAGCTTCGGTAGAGGCAAGGCTTCGCTCGTCGATCTCGCCGTGCCCGGCCGCTGCGATTAATCCCGTTAAGGCCACGGCTTGCGATAGGCAACGTAAGGTCGCCGCTTCGCCTTGCCCGGCACGGGCGACTTCAAGCGCCATGCGGACCTGGATGGAAATCTGTGCGACCGAATTCGAATCGAGCGGGAGATAGAGGACCTTCTTATGCCTTGCCGCTTTTGCGACGCTACGGATCGGTTTTCGCGACTTTGGTTTAGACACCATTGGACATTCGAGACAGAAGAGGATCGGGGGTAAATCGAAAACAGCAAATCCTGTTCTCGATTGATTCGAAGAATCCTGGGGGCTCAAGTCGAATGTCTCGTGCGAAACTTTTACGACGAAAGATTGCCCGTGCTCGTAGCTCGTAGCTCGTAGCTCGTAGCTCGTAGCTGGCGACAAGACAGAACGTGTTGACATACCCGGGGTAGACGTCGCCGAATTAATATTCCCCCGTCCATCGGCGGCAGTTCGCGAATTGATTTCCTCGCTCGGGAGGCGATTTTTGCCGCCAATGTCGCAACAACGCAAGGGAGATGCCGCGTAGGGCAGGAGCAGTGCCATGGAAAAACTTTACGATAGTCATTTGATGGTATGGGCGTTGCTTGAAGCAAAACAATGTCATGCTTTCGTCACCGCCATGTCAACCAGCCCTTCTCCGCTTTTGGGCCTATGGAGCGTTCGTCAGTTTGATCGCGTCGATCCACCAATTATCGTGCTGATCATCGACGACGATCCGGTCGGCGCCGAAGCATTGGCGGCCGTCCTTACCGGCGAAGGATTTCGAACGCTTGTCCTCGCTGAAGGCAGCGCCGTGTTCAATGCGCCGTCGGCCTGGACGCCGCATGTCGTCGTGCTTGATATAGAAATGCCGATCAGCGACGGCTTTTCGGTCGCTTTATCCATGCGCGGTTCTGTACGGTTCGCCCGGACGCCGATCATTGCGTATAGCTCGCTCGCCGAGGCGGAGGTGATCGCGCGTGGCAAGGAGGCGGAAATCGATGCTTTTTGTCGAAAAGGGCACTCGCCCCGTTCGTTAATCGCGCTAATCGAGCATGTTGCTCCTCTCGGATTGTCTTAGCGAAGCGAAGCTTGGCCGACTCGCAAAGCTCTCTATTGCCAGTGACCAACGATCGGGATGATTGGGGTCTCGCGTAGCCCGCCTGCTTTCGGAATGCTAAATACCTTGGGCCATTGGTTAATCTCCTTAATGTTCGCTAGACCCAACAAGGTGTCGGGTCCGACGAAAATAGGGGCGCAACGCCCGTTGATTTGTCGAGCTAAAATAAGTATGTAGGATAAGACGCGTGCGGCTGCTGGGATTGTCGTAATTGGGCGACAAGGCAATGCCCCGACGTAGTGGGACAGCATGAAAGGACGACGAACCGCAATATGAGGAGACGGTGAGGCAGGTACGTAGATCCCCTGGTCAATGGTCGACACGAACTTTTGACCATCGGGCCGTCCTTACGGCCGTCGTCGTTGATGACCAAGAGTTGGTCGCAGACAGTGTGGCGGCGGCGCTCGACACGGCGGGCCTTGAAGCGCACCCGGTGTACAGCGGTCCGGCGGCAGTCGCCTCATGCGCAATGCTGCGCCCACAACTTGTACTGTTAGATATCTCTATGCCGCAGCAAGATGGATTTGTTACCGCGGCAATCCTGCGCCGCACGCAGGCCGCCCGTGACGTCATCATTACGCCTACACCGCATTCGATGAGACATTCGTTCGTGCCCGATCGGAAGTGGGCGACTTCGATGGCTATTTTCAAAAAGGTCAACCGATCGACACCTTGATCGCCCTCATACACAGTTTCTCGTCCTCGCCGCGCGTTGCCTAGCGGTAGCGTTTGAGGCATTAATGCTTCACGGTTAAACGCATGAAGTCGGTGACTTTCAGGCACTGGCGGTCCTGAGTTTCCTACTTTCTTGGAGCGCAGGATGGAATTTGCCGCGGTCTTCTCAACAACGTCAGAAAGATGATCACAGAGACAAAACTGTCTGCTGACCTCGAAGCGCCGAGCATTTCCTGAATAACGAGGCGTATGGCGTAGGGCGCATTGCTATAGGCCGTCATGGTTCGCTAGCTCGGTGCGAAGCCATCGCACCAAAGAGAGTGAACAAGCGATTCACATCGAGCGGTTTAACAAAATGATGGTCGAATCCGGCCGCCAGCGCTTTATCTTTGTCCTGAGGAAGTCCATATCCAGTCACGGCGATAAGCACCGCGTCGGCGGTCTGCGGCCGGCGGTTGAGCTTTGATGCAAGCTCATAGCCGTCCATATCTGGCAAGCCGATATCTAGAAGGCAGACATGTGGGTGCCAGTTTTCGGTTTCCGCCAGGGCGCCGGCGCCGCTTTGAGCCACGCGTACTTCGTTGCCTAGCGAGTCCACCAACATGGCGAGCGTCTCGGCGGCGTCAATGTTATCGTCCACAACCAGCACGCGTAGACGGCTAAGCGAGGGCGAATCAGTTGTCGGCGGCGAATTTTCGACCATTTGTTCCGAAGCGGTCTCGACATGTTTCAGGCAGACGATGAACCTGGTACCCTGTCCCGGTCCGTCGCTGGCAAGCGCGACCGTGCCGTCGTGGAGTTGCACGAGGCTTTTAACAAGGGCGAGCCCAATGCCTAGACCTCCTTGAGAACGATCCGAGCTTCGCTCTGCCTGAGCGAAAAGGTCGAACGCGCGGGCAGCGACCTCCGGCGTCATGCCAATTCCATTGTCCGTAACCGTGATCCGAACGAACTTCCCCCGTACCGCGACAGAGAAATCAATCGCGCCGCCGTCGGGTGTGTACTTCGCGGCGTTGTTGAGCAGGTTGGCAAAGACCTGCGTGAGCCGTTTCTCGTCCGCTCGAACAAGTGCTGCGGAAGATGCGGAATGGAAACTAAGACGGTGCTTTTTTAACTCAACCAGCGGTCGGACTTGTTCTATCGCGTCTGCCGCAACGCGGTTTGTATCCAAGACCTGCAGATTCAGTTTAATCAGCCCTTGCGTGACCCGTGACACATCCAGGAGGTCATCGATGAGGCCGGTCATGTGTCGGACCTGTCGCGAGATGATCTCGGACGCCTTGCTTACGCGGCGGGCATTGCTTGGCGCGACTCTCATCAGTTCGGCAGCGCTCGCGATCGGAGAGAGCGGATTGCGCAATTCATGCGATAGCATGGCCAAGAACTCGTCCTTGCGCTTGTCCGCACGCCGCAGTTGCTTTTCTGCGTCTACGCGATCGGTGATGTCGAGTTGCGCCACAACGGCGCCGACGATTTTGCCGTGGTCGTCTTTTATGGGCGCCCCGGTGCTCAGCAGCGTTCGAGTGGCAGGCGGATCCTCAAAGTTCTCGATCGAAACGAGATCCCTCGTGTTTTCGGCACCTTGCAAAACGCGCGCCGATGTCCAATCCGCGGCGTTAAGCAATTGGCCATGCTTGTCGGAATGGTCAGCCCAACGCGCTTTCCACATCTGGAAATCGTCGATCTTTGCTGGACGAGGATGTTCCTCCCCCCACAATTTGGCAAACGACCGGTTCACACGCTCGATAGCACCGTGCTCGTCGCTGACAACGATGCCGATTGGTGCGGCCTCCAGTACGGCGTCAAGGCGACGTGTCGCTTCAAGTGCGGCGCGCGCAGCGGCGCGCGCGCTGCGCTCGCTTTGGAGCAGAAGCTCTTCATTTCTGCGCTGTTCGGTGATATCGGAAAACAAGACACCGACTTGGTTTGGGACACTCGCATCAGGGCAAAAGGCATAGATATCGAACCAACGTCTGAGCTGGGAAGCCTCTCGCTGCGCATGAATGGGCTCGCCATTCCTGGCGACTGCGCCATAAATGTCGAAGAAGTGCCGATCGTGGCCCGGGATCAGCTCAGATATCGACTTACCCTGCGCATCGGCAAGACCGGTCTGCAACTCAAACGCGGGATTGACCGTGAGAAAGCGGTAATCGATGGGCTCGTCGGCTTCGTCAAACGATACCTCGATCAAACAAAATCCCTGGTTGATTGCCTCGAAGAGCGTGCGGTATCGTTGCTCGCTCGCGGTGAGCTGCCGCCGTGTCAAATGAGCTTCAGTGACATCGTTTGTCGTATGAGAGACGCACAGCATTGTGCCGTCCGCGTCGAAGATGGGTGTGTTGACGGCGCTCCAGAACCGCTCTTCATAACGCGTCGATCCATCCTCGGCGGTCACCCACAAGGGAAAGCGCTGTAGCGGCATCCTTTGCGTCTCGCCAGTCTGAACAGCGAGCGCAATTGATCGGCGCAACGCTTCAACGCCTGTGTCTTCTGCGTCAGCTTCGTTATGACGAAATACTTCAAAAAGGCTCCGCCCCACCATTTCTTCGCGAAGCAAGGAAGAGACATGAAGGAAGGCGTCGTTGACCGCAAGGACGGTCGCGTCTGCTGTGGAGGAGAGTAAGTAGCTGCCAACAGGAGCAGTGTTGAAGATTTCTTCGAAGATGTGAGAAGCCATAAGCACGGGCGAATGTTGTACGGCAACATCGCTTGGAATGAGCATACGCAACCTATTTGCAACAACCATGCCCCGGCGGAGAGGCTTACAAAGCACCACGTCTCCGATCCGCCGCACATCAAGCTCGCTGTTAATAACTGCGATCTATCAGTGGTCTTAGCCTGATAATCGTATCTTATCGGGATAGCGTTTCATGCGTAAATAGCCACATTCCAAACGCGTGAGAGGGCCCGGCCCCGTGGCACAAGACTTTTCGGGCGATTCCGGTGATCAGGACGATCGTGGTGACCTTGGCGGCGACGGCTGGCTACGACGGTCGGGCGACCCGCGTGACCCTCGCGATCCGATCGACCCCGACGATCCCCATGATCAGCACGATCGCTGGCCCGATGAAGCACCCACGCCCGACGTCGCGCGCGTGGTCCCTGAACGTCGATGCGTCCATCACGCTGAAACGCACCGCGGCTGCGGCGTGGCTTACCGCGCATGGCGACGCGGTGCCGTCGCTGCCGATCAAACCCACGCGCATGGAATTGGCCATCCTCATCGCGCTTGCCGAGACGTATGGGCCGACGCTCGATAACGACGCCCGCTTTGTTCCGGTGATCGACTTCATCGCGGACTATGGCGCGGTCAAGTTCGTACAGCGCGTGATGTATGGCGCGCGGCCGGTCACCGATTTCGACGTCACCGCCTACGCCGCGGAAAACGCGCGGCTCGCGCACGCGGTGCGCGATGCTCGCGTCGCGTTCGAGTTCCTCTGTGCGACCTGGCCCGAAGTGTTTCTTGCGCAAACCCACGGGGTGCTTGCCGGGCTCGGCGTGCGCGTGCGGCTACCGGATGCCGAGCCGATTCCGCCGTTGCGCGACGTCGTAAATCTGAGTCGTGGAGTCGACGGGACCGACCGCGAAGGAGAGAACCACAACCGAGGTGACCACGACGACGTTGACCACGACAACGGAGTTGATGATTCCGATAGCGAGGAGGGCGGTCATGGCTGAACGCCAATCGACGTCCAAATCGCCGCAATCCTCCAAGTCGTCCGGCTCGCCGGTTGCCTCTGTTGCCATTGAACGGGGCTTCACGACCAAGGATTTCACCGCGCTGCGTGCGTTCGTGCAACGCATTGCGCCCGCGATCATTGCGCGCACCTGTTACGACCCGGACGAAGATGCGCATGCGGCGACCCCGGCGGCGATGGAACGACACCTGAACGCGATGCTCGATTCGCTGGTCCAGCTCGCGCTCGCACACGGCTCCGCGGCGCTCGCCCCCCATCTGCGCGCGTCGATCAAACAGCACGGCCGCCCGCTGCTGACTGCTGTGACTTTCCGCATGGTGACCGAAGCCGCGCAACTCGCGGCGGCCGCCCCGCACGCGGATCACCCGATCGGTGCGTGGTTGCGTCCGCGCATCGCGCGCCGGCTGAAAGGGGAGGGCATCGCCACGCTCGGCGAACTGGTCGCGTTCTGCAGCCGGCGCGGCGCGAGTTGGTGGCGCTCGATTCCGCGCATCGGGCGCGGGCGGGCGCGCGCGATCGTGAGCTGGTTACGCAAACACCAGGCGAAGCTGCAGCTGACCGTCGAGATCGACGTCGATTCGGAAGAGCGCGACGGCGTGCCGCCGGTGGCGGATGAATTAGTCGAAGTCGTGCCCGAGTATTACGCCGACCAGGGACCGCTCGGGTCGTTACCGCGTCTCCGGCTCGCGCCGCTCGAACGCTTGTCGGTGCCGCACGCGTTGTCCGGCGCCGAGGGCGAAAACCGGTCGAGCGCGTTCTGCTACATCCAGGCGAATCACGATCTCGATGCGGTACGCGCGTATTTGAATCGCTATCGCGATCAGCCGAAAACCTTGCGCGCGTACACCAAGGAACTCGAGCGCTTTTTGTTGTGGGCGGTGGTGTTGCGCGGCAAGGCGCTGAGCGATCTAAAGGTCGACGATTGCGAGGCCTATAAGGATTTCCTGAGGAAGCCTGATCCGCGCTTTGTGGGGGAGCGGTTCGTGCGGCATTCGCCACGGTGGCGTCCTTTTGCTGCATCCAAATCCACTGCGACCGCGGATGGCTCGGCGGTGCTGTTGCCGGAGTCACAGCGTTATGCGGTGCGTTTGCTGCGCAGCGCGTTCGCGTGGCTGGTCGATGTCCGTTACCTTGCCGGCAATCCATGGGTCGCCGTCAACGATCCGCCGATCGTTCGGCGCGCGAACTCGATGAAGATCGACCGAGCGTTGCCGGCCGAGTTGTGGCGCAAGCTTCGAGACGAACTCGACGTGCGCTGTGCGGATCCGCTTGCCTCGCAATGGCGAGCGCTGCGTGCAACGGTGCTGTTGATGGGCGATTCGGGCCTACGTCGCGAAGAGGCCGCGTCGGCGCGGCGAGAAGATCTGCGGCCGTCGGTCTACGGCACGTTGGATCGTCCGGTGTGGGAACTGACCATCGTGGGGAAGGGGCGTCGTGAACGTACGGTGCCGGTGAGCCTTGCGACGCTCAGCGCGTTGCGTGCGCACTGGCAAGATCGAGCGCGGACCTTTGATTTCGCAAGTGACACCGAGCGCGAAGCTCCGGTTCCCAGCGGTCCGCTCCTTGCGCCAATTATCATCCCGTGGACCGACGCGTCGCGTCGAAGGCACCGACAAGCGCGCGGGGTCAGCGCAGATGAGCGCGCTTCGACGGCCATAACTGAAACGGGCTACACCGCCGATGGGCTGAACCGCTTGGTCGGCCGCATGACCACGACGCTCGTTGAAACGATGGATTCGCTGGACCTAGAAGAGCGCGTGCGGCTGGGGCAGGTGAACGCGCATGCCTTCCGGCACACTTTCGGGAGCCAATCAGTGGCGGATAACGTCCCAGTCGATGTCGTTCAAAGGGTGCTCGGTCATGTGTCGCTGCAGACCACGACCATCTATGTGCAGGCCGAAAAGCAACGTGTTCTCGAGGAGGTGGCGCATTATTACGCGGGCGTCGCATCGCGGCGTACAGCAACGTAACAGTCCATCAACCGTCGGTGCGACGACCGTTGGCCAAGAGGCCAGAGGTTGCGTCGAGAAAAGCCGGTGAAGTTCGGTATTGCAGCATCGGATTAGCTAGGCTAGACTAAGCCAACTATCGGAGGGCACAATGCAAACCGTGAATATTCACGAGGCGAAGTCGCAGCTATCGCGTCTCATCGAGGCAGTTGTCAGCGGCGAAGAGGTGATTATTGCGAAGGCCGGGACCCCCTTGGTGCGACTGGTTTCCGTGGATCAGAAACCCAAGCTCCGGCTCGGTCTGATGAAGGGAAAGATCAAAATCGCTGACGACTTTAACGCGCCTTTGCCCGAGGATGTGATGGCAATGTTTGAAGGTCGGTGATGCGACTGTTGATCGACACGCACGTTTTCTTATGGGCGATGGGCGGCGACAAAAAGCTGCCGAAGCGAGCCGAGGCGACTATGTTGAGCGCGGACGCTGTTTTTGTCAGCGCGGCAAGCATTTGGGAAATTTCAATCAAGTCAGGGCTCGGGAAACTCGATGTGGACGTCAATGAATTGGTCGCCCGGATGGAGGAGGCAGGCTTCCGCGAGCTGCCAGTGACGTCAGCGCACGCTGCGGCAGTTCGCGACTTGCCTGAGATCCATCGTGATCCGTTTGATCGATTGCTGGTTGCCCAAGCTATCGCCGAGCCACTGCGACTGTTATCGGACGATGAAAACGTCGCAAAGTACACGGACCTAGTCATCAGGATTTGATCTGAAACAGGAAAACATGAAGACCTACCCAATTAGCGTAGCCCGCTGCAACTATCGAGGCGCCGATAAGAAAAAGCGCGAGAAGGCGGCCGATCACAATCGAGACGCTGCCTTGCTGGAGTCTCGCGCAAACGAGCTCCTACTTAAACAAGAGGAGCCGGTCCGATCGTACCTCTGGATGGAATTGGCAAGTGCAACAGGCCTTTCGTACGAACGAGTTGCCGACTTGGGTTACTCAATCGACTGCGGTAGTGGCGGATTCACAGCGTGGCGTCACGATTTGAGCTACGACGCTGCGATGGAAGCATGTAGGACACGAAGTCAACCACACCTCAACGGCGAAAGTAATACAGCGCGCGACGACGATTAGAGAACGCTAGGAGAGGCCCATGTACGAAACACAGTTGGTTTTGGACACATTCGATGGATCAGCTCGTTCACGAAGCAGATGATGGTGCTATCCAAATTCATATGCGGGTCGAAAAGGCAACAGCGGCCGCTAATATTCGACCACTGAAGAGACACACATGACTGCCATTCGGGTCCAAGAGAGAACATCCATCGACGACGTGCTTGCGTGGCGAATCGCCCAGTGCGACGCGATCTGTGTAAGCCGAAGAAGCGGCTTCGAGCCCGGAGCGCAAGGTCTGGCTCTTGCCGCGCTTGCGTCGGTTCGACCGGGTCAGGATGCGCCTAGTCTAGAGTGCGATTTTGAGGAGCCGAGCACACTCGATGATCTTGAATCGACTTTTTTTGGAAGCGCGGTTGGCTTCGCGTTGCCGCGTTTAATACCCGATATCCGGTTTCAAAGAGCACAGGCCTCACCCAAATTCAAGCGACTGCTAGGCGATCTTTATAAGGTCAGACGCGGCAGCCTAGGGTCCGGACGAAGCCGGGCAATCGTGTGCGCTGATCCTGTCTTTCCCGTCCCGCCCTGTCTTGCAGCCGAGTCCTCGACGACGACATCCTTCCCAACGCCGTCTACATTTTCGGCTCTATTGAATGCCGAAGTGGAGAACATGGGGTTTCGCCGCCTGCTGGGTTCCACAGGCGAATCGGCCATCGTATCCTTTGTGTACGAAGCGCTTCGCAACAGTTGGGAGCACGGCATTTCGCTAGAGCCACATAGGCGTGCGCGTAGTACGCGGGCGCTGATCATCGAGAAAATCGTTTTACAGACAGCGGACCTTGCGTCACGTCAGGTTTCACCCGAGCTAAAAGATTATTTGGCGCGGATTGTTGAAGCTAACCGTGACGAGCTTGGGCTCGGTGTTATGTGTTTTTCAGTGGCTGACCAAGGAGACAGTATCCAGGCAACACTCCCAGCCGATGCGGAAGATCCCGACGAAGCACATGCGGCGCGGCTAGCAAGAGCATTTATCCCTGGACAAAGTCGAAAGCCGGCCGGCGTAGTGCAACGTGGACTTGGGCTGCCCAATATAATCTCGGCCGCACACAGTCTTCAGGCACTGCTTCGCATTACCTCGGGCGATCTTGTCGCGACTCAGGATTTCTCGCATGGTGATGACAAGTACCCTCAGTTCAAGCTCGATTTAGTTCATCAGATGCCGGACAAGGCGCCGCGCGGCACGTGCGTGTCGCTTTTTATACCGGAATTTGCGTTCGATCTCGACCAGCGCAGCCTGTTTGTCCGTTGATGAATCAATAAATCATGACTTTCGCTTTTAGCGACATCATCGCCGAGACATCCGCAGACTTTGACCACGCGGTAGCACAAATCGAAAGTTCAAATCTGCGGCAAACCGACGGCATCGTGCTTCGCGCCCATGCAACACTCTGGCGCCGGATCATGAAAAATGATCTCGACGTCAATGAGCTTACCCGCGATCTTGCGGCCGTGCTGCGCCGTGCACCCGGGCTTGACGTGTATTTGCTTCCCGACGCACACAGCCTTGCCGAACTCTGGGCAGTTGAGTCAGGGGTCCAACCGCCTATTCAGCTTATCCAAGGTGTCACGGGCGCGACGCTGATGAGTGTCGTTGACGCAGTCTGTATGGATAGTATCCGCATTGCCGAACTGAAAGGGATATTTGAGTCGTTTCAGGGGCGCTGTGTTATCTGTGCGAGCGAGAACTACCACTTCGCGTTGCCGTCGGGTGCACACGCGACGCAGTTCGTAAGGCTTGGTGATGCGTTTGCCGGGATCGAGACTGTTGATCGAATCGCGTATTGGATCGCCATGGAGATCCAATCCCGATGTGCGATTCTTCAAGAGAACGGACGCCATACGGTGTTTGTCGACCATCCGAGCATGCTCATTCTGGCCGCTCGCGTTCAGCAGCTGGTGGATGTCCCTGTAGAGATAAAGGCGTTTCCGACATATCCGTCAGATGTCCAAGCCAGAAACGCATCCTTCGATCTGCTGCGGAAGAACGCGGCAGGATGTGCATCTGTGTTCGTTGTCATCGGTGTCGCGTCGACTGGCCGTCTCGCCGACTTCATTGAACGCTGGGGCGCTGCGGAGTATCCCGAATCGCTACACGTCATCGTCCTTTACGCGTTGCAGGACATTCCGGTCAGCTCTGTGCTCTGCCAGCTGCGACTGGACGGCTACAAGCATTTTTCGGATCAAGGCGGATGCGAACTCTGTGCCGCACACGTTTCTGCGGTTCAAATTCACACGTCCAGCTACCTCATAGGTCTGCAGCCCGAGGAGGCTGTTCCTCTTGCCCGCGTTCACTTTGATCAACAACGCGACTTTTTGCAGCGTTGGGGCACTGTTCCGGGGGTGCTTCGTGTGCACTACGACGATCCGAACGAGGCGACCGGGCGTCACCACGCTTTCTACATTGATGTGGGTACCCTGCTGGACGCTCCCGGATTTCGGGATGAAATTCAAGCTGCCTGCGCACAGTTCGATCCTATACCTGATGTGGTCGTCGTTGCCGATCACCCGACGGCCCGGAAGCTCGGCGAGATTATGAGGACCTGCCTTGATCTGCCGCTTGTAATTCTTGATGAAAAGCTGATCGCAAGAGGAGAGGGTCCTGTCGACGAAAGCCTTCACCGTGCCCGGTGCACGTTGATCGTTGATGATGTATTCATTACCGGTTCTCGTCTTCAGCGTATCAATGGGTTCCTGCGGGAGCAATTCGCCAAACGGGCGCCCAACCTTCAAACGATTCACTTCTGGACTGTGTTGGCGACCCCTTCGTCTCCAGTCGCGTATCAGAGCGTTGTGACAGGCATGACAACGAATCACGCTTGGTCGTCTAACGTAACGCATAAACATGAAATTGCTCTACCGGCGTGGCACGACGCACATCATTGTCCATGGTGCATGGAAAGTAATGTTCTGTCCGGCCTGGCGCAATCGGTTGTGGAGTTCGACGGCCAGATCGCTGATCGACTTGCTTGGTTATCTTCAACCGGTCAAGGCGTCGCTTCCGATCCGTTCCTTGCCGCAGACCGGGCCACGCCTACCCCTCTTCTTGGTGCTAATGCGGTGGCTCTCGCGGAGGGGTCCAGCCCGATGCAAGTGCTCTTTGCATACGCTAGCGCTATACAACAACTTCGCAATTCAGCAAAGAAGGCTCTCAATGCGGATCAGTTTCCGACGCCTCGATACGTGGCCCGACGCGTATTTGAATCCCACTACACCGAAAGACTCATATGGCTGGCAATGTTGCGTTCGTTGAAGGGCAAGGAGCTAGAACCTGCCCTGAAGACATTTCTCGCGGAATCTGCGTTGCATTTGCAGGATGGACAACACGCCATAGTGTCCGGAGAATTAGCGGTCGCATGGTTAACGGGCAAGCTCGGGGCGATACCTGTCTCGGATGACTGTCGCGAGTTTTTCTCTGGCGTTGGCATCTCCTGGGAGGCGTTGTACGCAAAAGCCTTGGTCGACCGGTAGTAATGGAGCCTCCGCAATCGCTGGTTGCGGTCTTGAGCCGTGAGTAACAGATGCGCAGCTTTGTTTTCTAGCTGATCGCTGCGGCCGCTACTTAGGCGTCCTGGATAGCGCGAGCTACGGGAGGGAACTCCGATGTACGGCTCTCTGGAGAGCACGCCGGTTAAGTCGTCCTTGTTCGCTCGTAGGCGTTGATTGGCGCGGACGTCCGTTGAAGCTTGAAAGGATGATCGGCTTGGGTCGCGACGGGATAGTTGGTTTGGTTGCTCATGCAGCCATAGTTGACGCGTGTCGCGCGGGAACGACGTACTGCTATCAACGGGAGAAAAGTCTGGCGATCAGACCGGTTTCGCGGGGCCACCGAGTTTTCAACGTAAGTAAAGCTATCGCGATGTGAGTTGTTATCTAAATAGCCGTGTTCCTGAGCGATCAAACGAACTTCGCGGAGGATTGTGCGTGCGCGTGTCGCCGACCAAGACGCCGGCGACGCAGCACACGATGTCTGAAACAAGCTAGGAGGCAAGGAGTGCCCTTCCTCAGCAGAACCAAGCCAGGCCAAACGACCGAAGGTATGCACACTGTCCTTGCGACCTACCCTTTAATGTAGATGATTCGCGCCGAATAATAGTAAGCGGCTCGGCCCGACCGTTTCCCCATGCTGACTTTTCCAAAGCATGATGAGCGCGTTTAGATTAACGGAGCGAGTCGCCATGTCGAACGCAGGGAGAGGTGGCCTCGTTAGTTCGGACAGGATGCGCGAGTTTTTAAGTGGAATCTCTGAGGCAATCAAGCTGCCGATTTTATCGCTGGCAGCGTGGCGAAGTATGCTTCATCCGGTGTCTGATCGGCCAGCC
>NZ_JALQDB010000058.1:0-16728 GCF_023631465.1 Caballeronia sp. GAWG1-1 | reverse complement strand
TCCACTGATTCGAAACAGTGGACATAGCCTGCACGCTCAGATCAAAGAGTTCCAGACGTCCATTTCTGCGCGCTTACGTTTGTTGCGGACGGTTCGTCCAAGGATGCAAAAATCCCATCTCAGAAAACGAAGAGCTCGCACAGCAATGCGAAGGCCGGTCGAGCTCAACTCGCCAAGCAGCCAGCCGATAAAACTGCTGCAAAAGTCGCTTCCGGTCGACGCGTAGCAATCGAAGCGACGGCGCCCCAACAACTGAGCTGCCCGAAGGCGCCACGGTCGAGAACATCCGACGCGCTAACCTTCATGTGCTCACTAAACGCAACGGATCGAAAGCCAAACTCGGTGTTGTAATTGGGATGAGCGGGTCGAACAAGGCGCATCGACTGTACGGCAAAAAGCGCTTGGACGAGGCAGAAGCGAATCGCTTCACCAAGCAGCTTGGCTTGCCAGCTGGCTGGCTGGACCAGCCGCGCTCTGAAACGGAGATACCCAAGTCCGTCTCGGCCTTACTCACGCCCGCATCACGCGCTCGCGCAAACGCTGAAGGACAAGCGTCTCCCGTTGCCACGCTTAACGTCGACGCACCGGATGGAACGGCTCCAGCTGTGTGGGCAAGCGAGACATCGTCCGCTACTTCGGAGCGCGCAAAGGCCCCTGTTGTACCCGAACCTCAGCTCAATAGTGTCATGGCGGCGGATGCTCCAATAAACGCGACCGAACAGCCTGTCGCAATCAATGTGCATACGGTCGAAGAGAACGGTCAGCGCGTGCCGACACCTGCACTCGCAGGTGCTGAGTCTCCACCAGCGTCGGCAACAAGTCTGCAAGGTCTCGACGGTATCTCGCCGATTGCTGAAGCGCTGCTCAAGAAGTTGGCAGGTAAAGCACGCACGGGTCGACTAGACGAGTTGACGGCACTCGAGCTCCTGCACAAAGCAGTATTGCTTTGACCTGATCCGCGTCGGTATCAAAAGCAGTCTCCCGTTCGTCACGTCCGTCGCGTCCGGGCCAGGCCGATTGCGCTGCGAGCGTCTTCGCGCTAAACGAAGAAGAAATCCCGCCAAGTGGCCGCCCGCAAGCCTGCCGTCCGTCATAGAAACGCTCGATTGCCGTTACAGCTATGATCGTCGCACGCTAAGCGTCGATCACGCGGTATGGGCCAGCTAGTAGCCGTATCCGCCATCAATGCATCGCAAAGCGCACGATCCACAGGCCATCTTAAGCGTGGACCCAGCAACGTCTTGACAGAAAGTTGCGATCTTCGGTCTGCGGTGCGGAACTTCGGCGGCTACTTCGGCGGCGCGTTCTCGCCGGTGGCAGCGGGCTTCATCGTCGACCGCACCGGCTCTTACTCGCTGGCCTTCGTGATCGGTGGCGCGATTGCGGGGTGTGCCGCGTTGTTCTACTGGTTCATGGCCCGCACGCGCGTAGAAGACGATGCGGCCGTGTCAGCGCCCTGAGCTGTCGATCACCGTTTTCGTCACGCCCGGCGATGCCTCGATCTCCTGCGCGGTGAAGGTAAAGCGTGACCACGCCTGCCGCGCATAACGCCGCGTTCCATCGCGGTAATGCGGCGAGGCGGGGTCGTCCGACTCCGAATGGGCGAGCAGCGTATCGGCCTGCGGACCGTCATCGCCGAAGCGCACCACCTGCATATAGCTGTTGCCGTGTGCATCGCGGTCGAGCACCAGGCCCTGCTTGTTCAGGTCGTGCAGCGGACATTCGACAGTGAAATAGCCTTCGGTATCGCAGCCGCCGTAGAGCGAAATCTTCGTGTCGTGATCGAGCGCATAGAGCACGTCGCCGCGCGCCGAATTGAGCGCAAAGCCGTTGTTCGTCAAGGCGAGCGAGGCCGACGCGAGCGCCTGAGCGAGTGCGGGATTGTCGGGCTTCAGCCCCGCAGGCGTCGCGAGCGGACGCTTCGGATCGAACGGCTCAGTGTAGAGTTGGGCATCGGGAATATCGCTGGCGCGTCGCCAGAACTGATCCCATAGATTCGCGCCGCGTGCATCCACGCTGCCCTTGCCATTCCATGCGCGCAGCACGCGGCACGACTCGCTCAGATCGACCGTCACGCTGGCGCCGCCCTTTTGCTTCACCTGCACCGCACGCGATACGCTGCCCACCTTGCATACCGAGTCGAGCAAGGGCTGACGGAACAGGCGCTCCGACATCGACGAACTATCGAGCACCGTGTCTTCCAGCGCATCGCGCGTGACGTGGCGCGGATCGTCGATCAGTTGCGCGGCCAGCGCATGGCCGAGCCGCGTGCGTAAGGACTGCTCGGCGCCCGTCGCACCGGTCACGCGATCGAAGCCGGTCAGCGGCGTGCGCGGATTCGTCAGCCAGTAACTGCCGTTGAAGTTGCCGACATAGTCCGTGTTCAGCAGGTTCGGCATGCGCGCGGCGGGCAAGGCATCGGCTTGCAGCGGGTTATGTTCGCCCACGGTCCATGAGCACGCCGAACGCGAGCCATCGAAGAACGGCACGCCGGGCACCTTCGCATCGAAGGCGCGGCCGAGTGGCGTCGTGCAGGCGGCCACCAGCGCATCCGGTGCGTTCGGCACCGCTCCGATATCGGCGAACCAGACACGCGGGTCGTTGCGGCCGATCGCGAAGGTGTTGACCCACGGCATCGCCGCGTACTGCTTCTGGATCGAGACAAAATCGTCGAGCGACTTCGCCTGATTCCACGCGAGGAAATTGGCGAAGGCACGCGCATTGTCCGCGTTGATGTCGTGCAACGCGAAGGCCTGCTGTCCGGTCCACGCGAGTTGCGGGGCCATCGACGAGAGATCGACCAGTGGACCAAAGCGCGAACGATAGAGCGTGCGCGTGACCGGATGGGTGGCGCCGCCCGCGTCGTCGCGCACCTGCACGGTGAGGTGCACCGGCTCCATGCGTTCTTCGTGACCATCGTATTCGTAGCGGGTCGGATCGTCCTTCGACAGCGTCAACTGGAATACGCCGAAGCGCCGCGCGCTCGATACGGTATGCGTCCACGCAATGTCGCCATTGAAGCCGATCACGACCACCGGCACCGCGAGAAAGGACACGCCTGCCACATCGAGCTGGCCGGGGATGGTCAGCTGCGTCTGATAGAAACGGTCCGGACCGCTCCAGAACCAGTGCGGATTGCCGAACAGCATGCTGCGGCCGTCGTCCGTCACCTTGCCGCCGAAGGCGAGTGCGTTGCTGCCGATACCTGCGTGGCCGCCGACGTCCATCGATACGCGTTGCGTGTTCTTGCTGGTGGCCTCTTTCGCACCGGGCGGAGCGGCATTCGCGATGCCTTCCACGAAGCGCGCGGCACCTCCCGCGAGACTCAGTGCGATAAGCCGGCGGTACACGTCATCGCTGGAAATGTGGCCGAGCCACGGCGCGCTCGCGCATTGCGCATGCGCGCCCGGGTGTCGTGCAGCATGCATTTCATCGACGTAGCGGTCGTAGCCGCTGGCGTAGCCATCGATCAGTTCGCGCAGCTTCGCGGGTTGCGCCGACTTGTAGTGTGAGACGGCGGCATCGTCCGCCATCATGCGAAAGAAGAAATCCGAGTCGAGATTACGTGGTTGTCCATAGGATGATGGCGCGCTCGCCCGCGCTTCGCCGCCGAAGTACGCGGAACGCTCGCCGCGCCAGGTGACGAAGGAATCGGCCAGGGTGCAGAGATCGTCCTGTGCCTGCGAATAGCCCACGCCGTAGCCGAGACCGGCCCAGTCGTATGCGCGGATATGCGGCACGCCATCGCTGGTGCGCCAGATATCGGCCTTGTATTCACGATGAGACGCATGCGTTTCAGTGGAAGCGGTGAAATCTTGACGCGAAACACAACCGAAGAGACACGCGGATGCCACCGCGCACAAGCCAGCAATCAATCGATGCATAAGAGTAGTGTTCAATGCGCGAAGCTGATCGGCGTGCCGCCGCGCGGATGAGGCACGATGCCCATGGGAATGCCGTAAATGGCTTCGAGCGTGTCGGCGCGCATGAGTTCGACTGCTGGCCCGCTGGTGAGAAGACGGCCGCCCTTCAGCGCGATGAGGTCATCGCAGAAGCGCCCCGCCATGTTGATGTCGTGCAGCACCACCACCACCGACAGCCCGCGCTTCTGGCTCAGTTCGCGCACCAGACCGAGCACTTCGATCTGATGCGCGATGTCGAGCGCCGAGATCGGCTCGTCGAGCAACAGGCAGTCGCTGTCCTGCGCGACGAGCATGGCTAGCCATACGCGCTGGCGTTCGCCGCCCGAGAGGTTATCGACGGGACGATCGGCGAATCGCACCACATCGGTCAGTTCCATTGCTTCGAGCACTTTCGCGCCGTCCTTCACGCCGAAGCGGCCGAGCGCGCCATGCCACGGATAGCGGCCGAGCGACACCAGTTCGCGCACCGTCATGCCGTCCGCTGCGGGCGGCTGCTGCGGCAGATAGGCGACCTTGCGCGCCAGCGCACGGTTTTCCCATTCATCGAGCGCGCGTCCCTCGAAGCGGATGGTGCCGCCGGTCGGCTTCTGCTGTCGCGCCAGCAGCTTGAGCAGCGTGCTCTTGCCCGAGCCGTTATGGCCGATGAGACCGCATACGCGCCGCGCGGGCAGCGTCAGGTTCAGCGGATGCAGCAGCACGCGCGTGCCCAGCGAGAACGACGCTTCCTCTGCCTCGTAGGTGATGCCTTCAATTACTTCGTGATTCTTGACGATTGGTTTCATCGCGTCCTCAAAGCGCGGTGCGTCCACGCAGCATCAGCCACATGAAATACATTCCGCCGACCAGCGTGGATTGCAGGCCCACCGGAATCTGATAGGGAAACAGCAAGTTGCGGCCGAGCCAGTCAGCCAGCACCATCACCAGCGCACCCAGTAGCGCGGCGCCCGCCAGTTGCGCGGCGGGACGCCGGAAGCCGAGCATGCGGGCAAGATGCGGCGCCATCAGGCCGACGAAGCTCAACGGGCCGACGACCAGCGTGGCCGCTCCGGTCAGCGCGGCGGCGAGCAGCATCAGCGCCAGGCGGCTCGTGTCGAGCGGCACGCCGAGACTGCGCGAAACGGTATCGCCCAGTGGCAGCAGGTCGAGCCAGCGCGCGAAGGCCAGCGACGCGAGCATCAGCACGATGAACGACGCGCACGAAAACGCCGCATCGTTCGATGCCACGCCATAGGTCGAGCCGGACAACCACGCGAGCAGATTGGCCACCCGTGGATCGCCGGTGGCCAACAGCACGCTCATCAGCGCGCTGAACGCGGTGCCGAGGGCGACGCCGAGCAGCAACATGCGTTCGGGCGCGAAGCGGTAACGGCGGCCCAGCGCCAGCATGACGACCAGCGTGCCGAATGCGCCGATGGCCGCCGCGCCGGTTTGCGCGAACCGTCCCGCATCCTGCGCGATGAAGGCGAGCGCGAACACGCCGAGCGATGCGCCCGACGAGATGCCGAGCACTTCGGGACTGGCCATCGAGTTGCCGGTGACGCGCTGGAGGATCGCACCGGCGACAGCGAGCATCGCGCCGGCGGACAGCGCCACGGCCACGCGCGGCGCGCGCCAGTGCAGCAGGGCCTCGACGCTCCATTGCCAGCCGGTCGTCGATACGCCAAGCGACAGGCCGAGCATCGATGTCAGCACCAGCAGCACGAGGCCGGGCACGATCCAGCGCCATACGTCGATATGACGGAATTCGCTTGCACCGGAAGACAGGTCGACCGTATTCGGCAGCGCGGGAAGACGCGGCAGCAGCCAGAACAGAAATGGCGCGCCGAGCAGCGACATGGCCGCACCGGTCGGAATGCCGGAGCGGCCGCCGGGAATCATCTGGACGATTTCATCAGTCATCCAGAGCAAGGCTGCACCGAACAGCGGCGACCAGGCCAACCGTGCACGAAAGCGCCGCGCGCCCGCGAGACGCACGATCAACGGCGCGAGCATGCCGAGAAATCCGATCACGCCCACCGATGCCACCACTGACGCACTCAGAAACACCGCCACCGCCAGCGCACCGATCCGCACCATGCGCAACGATACGCCGAGCGATTGCGCGCCAGCATCGGACAGCGACATCATCGTCAGCGGGCGCACCAGCGCAACCGTGAGCACGGCACCGACTGCCAGATGCGGCACCAGCGTGCGCGGCGCGTCCCAGTTGTTCTGCGCGAGCGACCCCGCGCCCCACATGAACAGCGATTGCAGCGCCTCCCGATGCAGCAACGTGAGCACCGCGCCGATCGAGCCGCAATAGAACGTGACAATGAGACCCGCGAGTATCAGCGCGACCGGTGCGAAACGTCTGCGCCACGACAGCATCAGCACGACGAGCATGCCCAGCGTCCCACCCGCGAGCGCGAGCCATTGCTGCCCCGCGAAGAGCCATTGCGGCGCGACGAGGGTGACGACAGTGAGCGCCAGCGAAGCTCCCGCCGATACGCCGAGTGTGGTCGGTTCGGCCAGCGGATTGCGCAACACCTGCTGAAAGATCGCGCCCGCCAGCGAAAGTTGCGCACCGCCGAGCAGGCACACGGCGATACGCGGCAACACGCTCTCATGCACGATGATCTGGCGCAGATCGCTCAGGTCCGGGCGCGTGAGCGCGCGCCACCACATATCGGCGGGCAGCAGCGCAGCGAGGTGGCGCATCGACAGCAATAGTGCGCAGAGGCACAGCGCGGCGACGAGCCACGCGGGATGCATGTGCAGGCGGCGCGTGTGCGCATTCATGGCGACGGTCTTAGCCATGCGTCACCGTCAGTCCATCGGCCAGTCCGGTGGCGAACTGCACGGCGCAGGAACTCGCGCCATAAGTGAAGAAGCCCGGCAACGGATGCACCCGCCCTGCTGCCACGAAGGGCAGACTGCGCCACAGCAGGCTGCGCGAGAGATTGCGCAAGGCGAAGTCATCGCGCTCGCCGTGGCTGATGTAGAACAACTGTGCATCGTGCATCGAGGCGAGATCTTCGATATCGAGCAACGCGAAACCGCTGTTGGTGTCGCCATGCCACGCATTGCGCACGCCCAGACGGGTCATGACATCGTGCAGCATGCTGTTGGGTCCGTAGACGAACAGATGCCGGCCGTCGTCATAGAGATCGACGACCAGCGCGGGCCGCACATTCAGCTTCGCGACCTTCTGCGCGTATTCGGCGATCTGGCGATCGACATCCGCGAGATAGATCGAAGCCTCTGGCTCGCGGTTCAAGACCGCCGCGAGACGCCGGGTTTCCTCCGCCGCGCGTGCATACGGCTTGCCGCGTTGTGCGTCGTAGATGTCGATGCTATGGGTCGGCGCGATGAATCTGAGTTGCGCGTCCAGATTCGACTGGTCATCGTCGCGCACGATCAGATCGGGCTTGAGTTGCGCGAGCAGTTCGAGATTCGGCTCGCCATGCGAACCAAGTTCGAGCACGCCCGCAGGCATGACGGGCAGCGCGCCGGTTTCCGGGTAACTGTCGCGTTCGGCCAGCGCCAGCGGCGTCGCGCCGATCGACACGAGCATCTGCGCACCGGCCCAGCTGAGCGAGGCCACACGCACAGGCACACTCACGTGCGTCGCCGCCTGAACCAGCGTGGTGAACGGCAAGAACGCAAGGCCGCCGAGCAGGCGGCGGCGCTTCGGATCAGGCATGAAACGATGAACCATTACCTAGAGCGAGACACGTTCGCGCGTGGGCGGTTCATTATTGAGCGCATCGCCCAAGCCTTCTTCGACGAGCTGGCCGTAGTCGAGCTTCACGTAACGGTCGGCCAGATGGAAGTAGCGGTCATCGTGCGAAATGACGAGCACGGCCTTGCCCTTCGCCTTGAGTTCGGGAAGCAGCTGGCGATAGAAGACGTCCTTGAAGACGGGATCCTGATCGGCGGCCCATTCGTCGAACACGTAGAAGGGGCGATCTTCCAGATAGGTGACCAGCAGCGCGAGCCGCTTGCGCTGGCCCTGCGACAGGTCGGTGGTCGAGAACTTGCCTTGTTCCACCTTGACCTTGTGATCGAGATGAAGTGCCTTGAGCAAGGACTGAGCGCGCGCATCGAGACCGTCGAGCTTCAGGCCGTGCAAGGCCTCGAACAGATAGAAGTCGCTGAACACCACGGAAAAGTGCTGACGATAGATATCGCGCTCGGCCTCGTTCACCGGCTTGCCATCGAGCAGGATGCGGCCACCTTCGGGCGCATACAGGCCGACGATCATCTTCGCCAGCGTGGTCTTGCCGCTGCCGTTGCCGCCGATGAGAAACACCAGTTCGCCGGGCCTGAACGCCAGATCGATCGGTCCGAGCGTGAACACTTCGTCCTCGCGCTCGCGATAGTAGCGATGCGTGACGCCTTCCAGCACGATGCTGTCGAACGAGGTGACCGTATCGGCGGGCAGCGTGTCTTCCGGCGGCAGATCGGCGTTGATCGCGTCGATACGCTCGATCGCGACTTTCGCGGTGCTGATGTTGGGCAGCGCGGACAGCACGCCTTCGATCGGCATGATCATGTAGAGGAAGATCATCGCGTAGCCGGACATCACCGGGCCTTGCACCGGGTAATAGCGCGCCAGCAGGAACAGCACGCAACCGATGAAGGCGAAGAAGATGAAGCTGCCCCAGCTCGCAGCCGCCGCATACAGCACATAGCCGCGCGTACGCTGCACGCGCACCGCTTCGATATTGGTGGCGAGCGTGTTGTCAATGAACGCTTCCTTGCGCTTGCGATGCAGCTTGAGTTCCTTCGCGCCATCGAACAAGGCGCGGAAGTGCTTCACCAGATCGTCTTCACGCAGACGCGATGCGCGCAGATGAAAGGCCGCACGCGTGTTGGCCAGATGAAAACCGAGCGAGCCGAGAAAGATCGTGACGATGGCGAACAGCAGGATCTGCCATGACAGATAGCCCAGATACATCAGGCAGCCGATGATGACTGCTCCCTGCATGGCGAGCGTCGGCAGGCTAACGAAGAACACCACGATGGAGTCGAGGTCCGCCGTCAGCACGGACAGCGCGCGCGATGCGCCCTGCCTTTCCAGATGCTGGAACGACGCTGCGCCGATGCGGCGAATGGTGCGCATGCGCAGCGTGGCCTTGGCGTTCTGGCCGAGCTTCATGAACAGCGTGGACGACACCGCACGCGTGACCAGCACCAGCACGCTGAGCATTAGAAAGCGCAGCCCGAGTTCGGCCAGACGCTCACGCGATGCTCCCAGCGCCTGATTGATGAGTGCGACCAGCCCCGCGCTTGCCAGACCGCTGATGATGCTCGTCACCATCGCGACGAGCAGGGTCCAGCGGGAGTTGCGAATCAGATACCAGATCAGCGACATACTTGCTCTCCTCTCCGATGCTGGCAAGCGGCGCCGGCATCGTCTTGCATGACGACTTCAAGCACTGCGCGGAATGCGCAGGTTACCACTGGTAAGTCGCGCGCCCGATGACACTGCGGCGCAAACCATAGCTACAGTAGGTATCGCTCTGACAGTTCACGTAGATGCGGTCGAACAGGTTCTGCGCATTCACCGAGAAGCGCCAGTGCGCGATGTCGTAATGGACGGCGGCATCGAACAGCGTGGTCGACGCGAGCTGGAGCGTGTTGGCCTGATCGCCGAACTGCGAGCCGATATAGCGCACGCCGCCGCCGAAACCGAGGCCCTTGAGCGGACCGGTCTGCAAGGTCTTGTCGAGCCACAGGCTCGCCATGTTGTGCGGCACGTTCGCGGCACGATTGCCCGCATAACCCTGATCGCTGTCGGTGATCTTGCCGTCCATGTAGGTGTACGCGGCGGTCAGGCTCAGGCCCGCACCGAGATCCGCGAGTCCCGACAGTTCGATGCCGCGCACGCGGATGCCGCCGGTCTGCACGACAAAGTTGCCCTCCGGATGATCGAAGTCCGGCTCCACCACATTCTTCTGCTTGATGTTGTAGACCGAGACCATCGCGAAGCTCTTCTGATTCTTCGGCTGGTATTTGACGCCCGCTTCCACGCTCTGGCCGGTGGTCGGCTTGAGCGCCGAGCCGTCGAAGGTACTGCCGAGGCCCGGCTGGAACGAGGTCGAATAGCTCACATACGGCGCGAAGCCGCTGTCGAACAGATAGACCAGACCGGCGCGATACGTGAAGCGGTTCGCATCGTTGTCCTGGCTGTTCGTGCCGGCGATGTTGTCGTATTGCTTGGTGCTGGTCCAGTCCTGCCGCACGCCGAGCGTCGCCACCAGCTTGCCGAACTTGATCTGGTCCTGCGCATAGAGGCCGAGCTGATTGAGCGTATTGTGCACGCTGTAATCCGGCGAACTCGGCAGCACGATGCTGCTCGCGCCGCTGTACACGGGCGAATAGACGTTGATGGATGGCACCGAATCGGCATCGCGTTCGTCCCAGTTGTCCACCGAGCGCGTGTAGTCGAGACCGACCAGCAGCGTATGCTCGACCGGACCGGTGCCGAACTTGAATTGCGCCTGATTGTCGACGGTGAAGACGTTCGACTGCGCCACTGCGGCGTATGCGTAGCGGTCGAGCGTTTGCTGATCGTCCTCGAGGCCCGCGTCACCGACGATCTTCTGATCCAGGTGCGTATGCGTATAGCGCAGGTTCTGGCGCACGGTGACGATATTGTTGAAGCGGTGCTCCAGTTCGTAGCCGATGGCTTCATCGGTCCGGCGATATTCGTTGAAGTCCGGCTCGCCGAGGAAGGTGCCCGTGCCGATGCGTCCGCCCGGCCCTGCGAGCAAGGTGCCGACTGAAGGCAGGTCGACGTTCTGGCGGCCCGTGTCCCGATAGCTGAAATGCGACAGCAGCGTGAAGGTCGTGTCGGCGCTCGGCTTCCATGTCAGCGCGGGCGCGATATAGACATGCTTGTCCTGCACGAAGGCCGTCTGGGTGCTTTCACTACTCGAATCGGCCGTGAAGCGATACAGCAGCGAGCCGTCCTTGGTGACGGGTCCGCTCATGTCGATGCGACCGCCCACCGTGCCGCGCGTGCCGACTTCGATCGAGGCTTCGTGGAACGCGTCTTCGGTCGGCCGCTTGGTCACGAGATTGACCATGCCGCCCGGAATGTTCTGTCCGTACAGCACCGATGCCGGTCCGCGCAGGATATCGATGCGCTCCAGACCATACGTGTCGTAGGTCGGCGACAGCACAGTGAAAAAGTCCTGCGTCGAGAGGCCATCGACGAAGGGGAAGGTATTGGAAAAGCCGCGCACGGTGAAGTAATCGACCGTGGTGTCGAGCCCGCCGTATTGCTCGCCAATCACGCCGGGCGTGTAGCGCAGCGCTTCGCCGACCGTTTGCGCGGCCTGCGCCTGCATCTGGTCGCCGGTAATGACGGAGATGGATTGCGGCGTCTCGATGATCGGCGTGTCGGTCTTGGTGCCGGTGGCGCTGCGTTTGGCCACGTAGCCTTCGACGGGACTCGTCGCGGTTTCCTTCTCGCGCTCGCCCGTGACGGTCACGGGCTTGAGTTGCTGTGCATCGGCGCTGCCCGCTTTCGGCGACGATGCGCCCGTCGCGGGATCCGCGCTCTGGGCGTGTGCGGCGCCACCGAGCATCACCATCGCGGCCATCGCGATATGGCGGCGACGCATGCCGCGCGTCATCCGCGAAGTCCGCGAGCGTTCTGCCCTCTCCCCTCTGTTCATTGCTTGCTGAAGCCTGCGCGCTCTCATGCCCGGCCTTTTGCTTTCGATAGACTTTCTGGTTAAAAGAATCGCGGCGCTCAAACGGAGCTTTTCGCCGCGAACCGATGCGAAGGTTCCAAAACATCGCGCGACTATACCGAGCCAGCGACGCAAATGCAAACGATTCGCATTCATGCGACTACCCTACAGTGCTTCAGAACCGCGCGCTAAAGCGTGTTCATGAGATCGAGCAGGGACGCGGCATCGCTTGCAGAGGTCGTGCCGGCGGGGCTTTCATCGCTTAATGTACGGGCCATTTCGTGCAACGGCCGATGGCTCATCAGCACGGCAAGCGGCGCGTCAATCTGCGCGCGGCGCAACGCGGCCTGCGTGCGCATGGCGGCGAGCGAATCGCCGCCGAGGGCGAAGAACGTGTCGTGCCGGCCGACGCGTGCGACCTGAAGCACCTCGGTCCATACTCGCGCGAGCGTGCTTTCAGTCTCGCCTTCGGGTGGCACGAACGTTTGTGCGGTGCTGTCGTGATGATCGTCGTCGTCTAGAAGACGTTGACGGTCGATTTTTCCTGCCGGATTGAGCGGCATGGCATCGACGATCACGAGCGCGGCCGGCACCATATAGTCCGGCAACGCTTCGCTCAGTCGCGCGCGCAGATCGGTGGAGCTTGCTTCTCCGTCCAACGTGACGAAGGCGATCAGTCGCGACGATCTTGCGATGACGGCTGCTTCTCTTACATTCGGCATCCGAATCAACTGCGCCTCGATCTCGCCCGGCTCCACGCGATAGCCGCGCACTTTGACCTGTTGATCGGTGCGGGCCAGATAGTCGAGTTCGCCCTCCGCATTCCAGCGAACGATGTCACCCGCGCGATACATGCGAGCGCCAGCTTCGTTCGAGAAAGGATCGGGGACAAAACGCTCGGCGGTCGTACCGGGCCGGCTTCGATAGCCGCGCGCCAGCAGTTCTCCACCGATGTACAACTCGCCCGGCACGCCCATCGGTACAGGCATGAGTTGCGCATCCAGCACGTTCACGCTTCTTCCCGTCAACGGCTTGCCGATGGGGATGCGCACGGGTATTTCATCCTGCGTCTGGACGTAGCGCGTGCAATCGAACGTCGTCGCCGTGACCGTCGATTCACTCGGCCCGTACATGTTCACCAGTTCCACGTGGGCGAGGCCCGCCGCTTTCCAGGCGCGCAAGCTGTCGCCGAACATCGCTTCGCCGCCGACCTGCACGCGGCGCAAGCTCGCCAGCGCTTCTCGTGCAGATTTCGGGTCGCTCGCAAAGTCGAGCGCCAAGGCGCTCCAGTAGGCGGTCGTCAAATCCGCCACCGTGATACGCTGCGACCGCACTTCATGCAGGAAACGCGCGCTGTCCCACAAGGTCTCGTCCCGCAGCACGACCGTCGCGCCCATGCATAACGCCGGAAAGAGCTGATCGACGAAAGCATCGAAACTGAAGGTCGAGAACTGGAGCACACGGTCCGCGCGTGTGATGCGCGCCGCGTCGGTCACGGCCTGCGTGTGCCGTGCAAGCGCATCATGGGTGATCTCGACGCCCTTCGGTTGTCCGGTAGAACCGGAGGTATAGATCACATAGGCGAGTTGCGTGCCGTGAATAGCGACGTGCGGATCAGTGTCGACGCAGCCTTCGCCGCAGGTGGCGACATCGAGCGTCGAGACACCATCGAACGCGCCTTCCTGCGATGCGATGACGAGCTTCACGCCGCTATCGCGCGCCATGTAGGCAAGACGCTCGGCCGGATAGGATGGATCGAGCGGAACATAGGCCGCACCGGATTTCATCACGCCAAGGAGCGCGGCGATCATATCGATGGACCGTTCCAGCGCAATACCGACGCGCGCTTCGGCACCGATACCGATTGCCGCGAGCCCGTTCACGATGCGGTTCGCGCGCTGTTCGAGCGCAGCAAAGCTGATCGATTCATTGCCCTGTACGAGCGCGGTATCGTGCGGATGGGCGCTTGCATGAGCCGCGATACGTCGATGAACCGGCGTCGCATCGAGGGTCGCCGTGCTGCGCTCACCGATTCGATTCAGATGCGCGAGTTCGTCCTTGTCGAGCATCGAAACATCGGCAAGCGCACGCGAGGCGTCGATGGTCAAGGCATCGAGCAGCGTGCTCAGATGATGCGCGATACGCTCGATACTCGCGGCATCGAAGTGCTTGCGGGCATAAGAAAAATCGATGCGCAGGCCCGTGCGCTGGGTGATCGAAACGGTCAGCGGATAGTTCGTCTGCTCGCGCGCGGCGATATTCGAGAAGGTGAGACCGTCGTGCGCGGACTCGCGCAGCGCGTCGTCGAGCGGATAGTTTTCGAACACGAGAATGCTGTCGAACAGGGATTGACCGCCGTCGAGCTGCGCAAGCCGCTGAATCTCGTTGAGCGCGACATGCTCATGCTCGCGCGAGGCCACGCTCTGTTGCTGGATTTCGCCGAGCCACTGCGCGACCGGCATCGCAGCGTGCGGTGTGCCGACCACGGGCACCGTATTGATGAACAGGCCCACGATTCGTTCGACACCTTCGAGCGTAGCGGGACGACCTGCCACCGTCGCACCGAAACTCACGGTCGGCGCGCCGGTGTAGCGTTGCAGCAGCAGGAGCCACGCCGCCTGAACCAGCGTGTTGAGCGTGACATGCTGGCTTCGGGCGAAGCGGGTGAGATGGGCGGTGCGAGCAGCGTCGAAGTCGAGCGTCACATCGCCGAAGGTCTCGTTCGTATCATCCTTCGAACGCGGCAGGGACGCGGCCAGATGCGTCGGTCCTTCGAGCGGTGCGAGCAAGCCGCGCCAGAAAGCATGGGCGGTCTCGCGGCTCGACTCGTTACGCGCGAGCCATGCGATGAAATCGCGATAACGGCCACGTGTGGCTTCCTGACGGTTGCTGCCGTAATATTGCAATACGTCCGACAACACTTGGGCCGTGCTCCAGCCATCCAGCAGCGCGTGATGGAACGTCCAGACCAGATGATGCCGCGCCTCACCCGTTCTCACGAGCGTAATGCGCATCAGCGGCGGCTCGGCCATGTCGAAGCCCTGCGCGATCTGCGCTGTCGCGAGCGTATCGAGTGCATCGTCGCGTGCGTCGCGATCTCGCCAGTCTTCCTGGAACACGGGTAAGGTCACGCTGCGAGCCACCCACTGGCGCGGCTCGTCTTCGCATTGAATAAAGCCGGTACGCAAAGCCTCGTGACGCGCGACGATGGCCTGCCATGCTGCGATGAAACGTGCGTCGTCGAGGCCGTCCAGGTCCAAGCGCAACTGATTGATGTAGGCGTTCGTATGCTCGCCCAACAAGCTGTGGAAGACGATTCCCGCCTGCATGGGCGCCAGCGGATACAGGTCGGCGATGCGCGCAGGTTCGATCGGCAAGGCATCGAGTGCAGGTTGATCGAGTTTGGCGAGCGGCACATCCGATGGCGTAATGCCTTGCGCGCCGTTCGTGCAATGTGCGTTCAACGCATGCAACTCTTGTTCGAAGTCGCGTGAGAGAGACGCAATCGTCGATGCGTCGTAACGGTCGCCTCGGCGATGATGGAAGGTGACGGACAGCTCGCCATTCATTACCTGACCGAGTATTTCCAGCGCATGAGCCGGCGTCGCGTCCTTATGTTGCGATGCGCCCGTTTGCTCGCTTGCGCGTTGCCAGCCGCTATCACGATCGAGCGTACCGCCGAACTGACCGAGATAGTTGAATACCACGTCGCTGTTCGATTCACTGCTCAAGACCGCGCGGTGGATGTCGTCACCGGAATACTTCAACAGGCCGAAGCCTGAACCTGCCTGCGGTGCGGTGCGTAACGCTTCCTTGACCCGTTTGATGGCAGCAGCGTGTTCGCCTTGCGCCTGCAACACGACGGGATAGAGCGACGTGAACCAGCCGACCGTGCGGCTCAGATCGGCATGTTCGCCATGCACATCGCGACCGTGCCCTTCGATATCGATGCGCAATCCATCTGCGTGGGCGAATCGCGCAAGTGCGCGCCCCGCTGCTACGAGCAGCAGTTCATCGATTCTCGTGCGATAGGCTGCGTTGGCGTCTTGCAGCAGCCTGCGCGTGGCGTCGCGATCGAGCCTGATCGTTGCACTGACGGGTGGACCGGCATGCGCATGCGTTCGCGGCAGGGACGCGGGCACGGCGAGCACGTCGTTCCAGTAAGGGATTTGCGTGGTGATCTCGAGCGAGCGTGCCGCTCGGTGCTGCATCCTCGCGAACGAACTGAGCGAAGTGGTGCACGGCGGCGGCGCAATCGGTTCTCCTGCATCCAGTTGCGCGCATGCGCGTTGCAGATCGTCGAGAAGAATGCGCCACGATACGGCATCCACGGCAAGATGGTGAATCACGATGAACAGCCGCCACGTGCCGTCATCGATGGACATCGCCAATGCGCGGATCAGCGGTCCGTGCTCGATGTCGAGGCTACCTTGTGCCTGTGCGCAATGACGCTCGATGTCGCGCTTCGGAATGCCGTGCGTTACCGTCATCAGCGTGTGCGTTTCTTCGGGTGCGTAGTGTTGCGACCAGCGGCCGTCATCGGTCCGATTGAAGCGCAGACGAAGGCTTGCGTGATGCGCGACCAATGCATGCAGCGCCGTGTCGAGGTGAGCAAGATTGGGCGCGGTCGTGCGTTCGAGCAGCACGGACTGGTTCCAGTGATCGCGCGAAGGCATCGCCTGCTCGAAGAACCAGGATTGAACCGGCAACAGGGGGAAGGGTTCGTTGCTGGGTTCCGTTTCGCCCGTCTCTTCGATGACACTCTCTTTCGTTTCGACCGCAACCGCTGCGAGTTGCGCGATGGTCTGCTGTTCGAATATCTGACGCGCGGTGACGATGAATCCCGACTGGCGCAGGCGTGCGACGATCTGCAAGCCGAGGATCGAATCTCCGCCCAGCTCGAAGAAGTTGTCGTTCCGGCCGATGCGTTCGATGCCCAGTAGCGTCGTCCAGATTTGCGCAAGATGTGTTTCGAGTGCGCCTTGTGGTGCTTCCCACTCGTGGTCTTCGTCCTGCACCGACGGCACCGGCAGCGCCTTGCGGTCCACCTTGCCGTTCGCGTTCAGCGGCATCACATCCAGCACCACGATGCGCCACGGCACCATGTAATCCGGTACGCC
>NZ_JALQDB010000057.1:0-10793 GCF_023631465.1 Caballeronia sp. GAWG1-1 | reverse complement strand
GGTTGCATACGCTCATCGAGTACCCACGTCTGTGTCGCTGCAATCGGCGCGCCGATCGGCACCGGCCGGTGCTCTTCGCGGCAATGCCACGCGGTGACGTCGATCGCCGCTTCGGTCGGGCCGTACAGGTTGTGCAGTTCCACATTCGGCAGACGCGCGAAGACCTTGCGTTGCAACTCTTCTGGCAGCGCTTCACCGCTACAGATGCTTCGGCGCAATGTGCCCGCGCAAGACAGCGCGTGTTCACTTTCGATGAACGCCTGCAACATCGACGGGACGAAGTGAATCGTGCTCACCTCGTGTTGCACGATGGTCTGGGCCAGTTGCAGTGGATCGCGATGCGCACCGGGTGCGGCGACCGCCAGACGTGCTCCGACCATCAATGGCCAGAAGAATTCCCATACCGATACGTCGAAGCTGAACGGCGTCTTTTGCAGTACCGTTTCGCCGCGTTCGAGCGGATAGGCCTGCTGCATCCATTGCAGTCGATTCGATAGCGCAGCGTGCGTGTTGCCGACGCCTTTCGGACGGCCCGTCGAGCCTGATGTGAAGATGACGTAGGCTAGATTGTTCCCTTGGATGGCTACGTCAGGATTGCGTGCATCTTCGCCTGATACATCAATATCCCGTAGCACCAGCGTCATGCCGCTATCGGTCTGCATTTCTGCAAGCCGCTCGTTTGGCAATGTCGGGTCCAGCGGCACATATGCCCCGCCCGCCTTCATGATCGCCAGCAGCGCCACGACCAGTTCCACCGAACGCTCTGCGGCTACGCCTACTTTCGACTCCAGCCCCACGCCGCGTTCGATCAGTTCATATGCCAGACCATTCGCTTTCGCATTGAGTTCGGCATAGCTCAGACGGATATCGCCGAAGGTCAGCGCAATGTCGTCCGGTGTCAGCTGTGCGTGGCGCTCGAACCCATGGATCACCGGTTCGTGACGCTCGAAACGCGTGTCGTTGCGGCTCCAGCCTTCGATCTCTGCGCGTTCTTCTGCGCTCAATAGCGGCACTTCGATAATCAACGCCGTGCCTTCGACAAGCGCCTTGAGCATCGCCTCGTAATGCTGCGCCATGCGCGCAATCGTTCCTGCCTCAAACAACTCGCGTGCATAGCTCAATTCCAGCGATATCGTCCCATCGCTTTCCTCACGCGTGTCGAGCAGCAGTTCGAACTGCGCCATCTCGGCGGGTAACGCATACGGCTCGATTTCCAGTGACGGCAAATCCTTCAGCACCCGCCAGTCACGGCGTTGATGATTGAACATCACCTGGAACAGTGGCGTGTGGCTCAGGCTGCGCTCCGGGCGCAGTGCGTCGATCAGTACATCGAAGGGCAAATCCTGATGCGCTTGCGCACCGAGCGTCGCTTCCCGTACCTGTGCGAGCAATGTCGTCGTGTCCGTCGAGGCGTCGACACGGCTTTGCATTACCTGTGTGTTCACAAAGAAGCCGATCAGTCCTTCAACTTCCACCCGATGACGGTTCGCCACCGGAACGCCCGTGCGTACCGTCTGCTGGCCCGTATAGCGATACAGCAGCGCGTGGAACGCCGCCAGCATCACCATGAACGGCGTGGCGCCGCTTTGGCGGGCACGATCTCGCACCGCATCGGCCAGTGCCGGCGGCAGGCTCACGCGATGACGCCCTGCGTGATAGCTCGCGTGTGCGGGACGTGGGGCATCGGTGGGCAAGGCCAGCACGGGATGTTCATCGCCCAGTGTCGCTTTCCAGTAGGCCAGTTGACGTTCGCGTTCGCCTGCGTAGAGCCAGTCGCGTTGCCATGCGGCGTAGTCCGCGTACTGGACGGGCAATGCGGCACGCTCAACTGCGGTTCCTGAAACGCCTGCGCGATAGTGCGCCACCAGTTCATCGAGCAACACCTGCACGGACCAGCCGTCGGACACGATGTGATGCATCGACGGCACCAGCAAATGTTCTTCCGCACTCGCGCTGAACAAGGCCACACGCAGCAACGGGCCGTGTTGCAGATCGAACGGCTCTGCAGCTAAAGCACGCGCGGTGGCATCGAATTCACTCGCATCGAGCGATGCCGCGCGCCAGTCCAGCGCGACCTGTGCATCGATGATTTGCTCGACGCGACCGTTCACATCGGCCACGAAACGCGTGCGCAGGCTCTCATGTCGCACCACGATTGCTTCGAAACTCGCACGCAGCGCTGCGTGATTCACCGCGCCACGCAAACGCAGGCCGCCCGAGACGTGATACGCGCTGCTCTCCGGCGACAACTGCCACAGGAACCACAGACGCTGCTGCGCATACGATGCCTCGGTCCGCGCCCGAACATCGTCCGGCAAACGACGCATGGCCTCATCGCTTGTCTTCACGGGCGCAACCGCCGCCAGTTCCGCAAGCGTATGCCGCCCGAACAGTTGTTTCGGCGCGATCTTCAACCCGGCCTTCCGCGCCTTCGCGACGACCTTGAGTCCGAGAATCGAATCGCCACCGGCTTCGAAGAAGTGCCGGTCACGTCGCATCGTGGACGAATCGACAAGCAGCACCTCGGCCCAGATCTCAGCGAGCTTTCGTTCGGTCTCGCCACGCGGCGTATGTCCCGAATCTGCCTCTAGCGAGGGCGCCTGCTTGATTTCAGCGAAGCGCGCGAGGATAGCCCCTCGATCGATCTTTCCGTTCGCATTGAGCGGCAAGTGTTCGACGACGACCATCTCCGAAGGCGCCATGTACTCGGGCAATGCCGCCAACGCGTGCGCAGTCAAGACCTCTACCGACACGGCCCCGGCCACGCATGCGCCAAGCCGTGCAATGCCGTCCGTCTCGTAAGCCAACACGACCGCTGAACGAACCCCCGGTACATCACGCAGCACGCGTTCGACCTCGCCCGGTTCGACGCGGTAGCCGCGAATCTTGACCTGATCGTCGGCGCGTCCGAGATAGTCGAGCGTGCCATCGTGACCGACGCGCACACGGTCGCCCGACCGATACACGCGCGCACCCGGCACGAACGGATTGGGCACGAAGCGCTCGGCGCTGCGTCCGGGTTGCGCATGATAGCCGCGCGCAACGCCCGCACCGCCCAGATACAGTTCACCCGTTGCCCCGCGCTGCACGGGCTCCATCCGCTCGTCGAGCACATAAAGGCGTGCATGCGAAAGCGCATGCCCCAACGGCAACGCACGTGTCATATCGTGATCGCCCGACATCGCATGCATGGCGATACCGACCGTGGTTTCCGTCGGCCCATAGTGATTGAAGATGCGACACGAGGGTGCGAGTGCTGCAATCTGCCCGAGCAAAGCCGCTGATGTGGCTTCGCCGCCGACAATCAACGCACGCGCCGGCAACACCTTGCGCGCATCGCTTGCCGAAAGCAGCGCCGCCAGATGACTCGGCACGATCTTCAATACATCGACGCGATGCCGTGACATGTAATGCGCGAAGGAATCCGGATTGAAGGCGTCTTCCGGTGATACCAGATGAAGCGTGCCCGCTGAACACAGCGCACCGAAAAGCGCGGTATGCCCGAGATCGGCTGCGGGCGTGGAGACCATTGCGAAGGCTGCACCGTCGCCCACGTCGATGGTTTGAAGCATGCTCCGCACGTAGTTTCCAAGCGACGCATGCGTGACGGTCACGCCCTTGGGCTTACCCGTCGAACCGGAGGTGTAGATGAGGTAGGCGGCCTGATCGGCGTGGACGATGCCCGGTAGCGCAAAGCTCGTGGCCTCGTTATCGAATGCCAATGGAAGCACGGTCTTTGCACGCGCGGCAATCTCGTCAGGACAAACGGCTGCGTACAGCACGATATCCGCGCCGCAATCCGCTATTTGCGCTGCGTTACGTGCAACCGGCAACTGCGGATCGAGCGGCACCCACGTTGCGCCGGCCTTGAAGCAGGCCAGCATGCCGAGCACCATTTCCACGCTGCGCGGCGCGAGCACGGCCACGCGCGCTTCAGGCGCGCATCCCAGATCGCGAAGGCGCGACGCCATTGCATCCGATGCCGCGTCGAGTTCCGCATAGCTCAGCGTGCGGTTCACATCCTGAACCGATACGCGCTGCGGATTCTGCATCACACTGCGCTTCCACAGCGTCAACACATCCGGCTCGGCGGCCGATTCGCTGACCGGCATCGCGCTATCCGGTGCGCAAACCAGCGCTTCGACCATGCGCGGCAAGAGCGCTTCGATTCTGCGTGCCAAAGCGTTATCGCACACCGCATCGTCGTAAGCCAGCATGCATTCGATACCGGTCGGACGATCGACGAAATCGAGCGCAAGATCGAAATGTGCGACTTCGCCATGCACGACATCGAAGCGTGTTGCGAGCGGCGCGAACGCATCCAGCGCGAAGGGACGTTGTTCGGTGAGTTTGACCTGAAACAACGCATCGTCGGCGCGTACACGGTTCGGTAGCAGCGCAGCGACGAGCCTGTCATAGGGCACGTTGCGATGTTCCTGCGCCGACAGCACCGCATCCTTCGCTGCCGCGACGAGCGCGCGTGGCGTGCTCTCTTCCGCGATCTCGAGTCGCAATACCTGCATGCCGATGAAATAGCCGATGACCGCGTGCGCTTCTTCATGCCAACGCGTCGACATGGGCGCACCGATACGGATATCCCGCTTGCCGCTGATGGCCTGCAAGGTCGCGCCGAATGGGGCGAGCATCGTCATGAAGAGTGATGCGTTTTGCGTGTCACCGAAGGCGCGGAGTTGCGACGAAAGCTTAGCGTTCAAACTGAAGACACGCGTGCGCTGAACGCCATTGCGTGCCGTTGCCGAAGCCTCACGTCGCTCGAACAGACGAGCCACGCGCGATGCATCGCCATCCGCGCAAAGCCGGTTGCGCCAGTAGTCGATGTCGCGCTCGATTGCTACTTCATCGACCGAGCTGTGTTCCCACGCGGCAAAATCCGCGAACTGAAACGACGGTGCATCCGTGAGCGGTGTAGCTTCCATTTCCGCACGATACGCCCGTGCAAGCGATTCGAGCAGCACGTTCACCGACCATCCATCTGCGATGATGTGATGCACCGCCAGTACGAGTCGATGCGCGTTCTCACTAGCGCGAATCAAATGACCGCGCAGCAGGGGGCCATGCTCCAGATCGAATGGCGCATGGGCGATACGCGACTCGATATCCGTCGATCCCTCCGAGCATTCGAGCGGGATCGTCGAGCCGTCGTCGACGATCTGCACGAGTTCACCTTCATCGTCCAGTTCGAAGCGGGCGCGCAGAATATCGTGTTGTGCAACGAGCGTCGCGAAGGCGCGCTGCAATGCGTCGATCTGCAAGGGACCATCGATCGACAGAATGCCGCTCATGTTGTACGCGCTGCTCTGCGGATCGTGCGCCCAGGTCATCCACAGCGCACGTTGAGCATGCGATGCACGCGTCATGCGCCGCGCTTCCGGCGAAAGCGCTACGAGCGGTGTGCGTCGCAGCGCACTTCCTTGTGTAAGACGCTTTCCGATGAGCGCGGCAGCCGCACCCAGCGACGGCGCTTCGAACACATCGCGCGCATCGTATTTGATGGACCAACGCGTACCGACGGCGGACGCTACCCGCACCGCCCCCAGCGAGTTTCCGCCCAGGCGAAAGAAGCTGTCATCGCGGCGAGCGGGCATCGATTCCAACGCCTGATTCCAGATACGCGCGAGTTCCGCTTCAATATCCGTCAGCGCATCCGGCACCGCTGCCACCGCATCCTGATCGATACGCGCGCCGTTCGAAAACCACGCATAGGCTTCCAGCGAGCGATCCGCCCAGCGTCGCGCGCACGCGGCGCGCTGCACCTTCCCGCTCGACGTTTTCGGCAACGCACCCGGCTCAAGCAGCACGACCGCCGCAGCAGGCTCGCCAACCGTCAAGGCAACGGCCTCGCTGATACTTGCGGCAAGCGCCTCGGCAGGCACGAGCTTGCGCACGCCGCGCGAAATTTCAGCGGCCACGCCGATGCATTCCGCGCCATCGATCTGCACCGCGAACGCGGCCACGCGACCGCGTCGCACCAGATCAACCTCTCGCTCGATGACGAGTTCCAGGTCCTGCGGATAGAGATTGCGTCCGCGCACGATCAGCAGATCTTTCACGCGTCCGGCCACATACAGGCCACCGTCGTGAAGGAAACCCAAATCGCCGGTTCGCAGCCATCGTTCACCATCACGCTCGACGAAGGTCTCCGCGCTCGCCTCCGCGCGTCGCCAGTAACCGGCGGTCACGCTCGGCCCACACACCAGAATCTCTCCGACCACGCCATCGGTTACACGTGCGCCACTCGCCCGATCGACGATCATGATCGTATGACCCGCCGGCACGATGCCGCACGAGACGAGCGTAACGCCTTCGTCCTGCGTCGCTTGCGTGAGTCCTTTTTCAAGGGCGTTTGCATCGAGCAAGGCACGCGTGACACCCGCGCCGCGCCGCACGCCCGTCACCAGCAGCGTCGCTTCCGCCAGTCCGTAACAGGGAAACAGCGCATTTGCGTCGAACCCGCACGACGTGAAGCGTTCGACGAAGGCGTCGAGCGTGGCATGTCGCACGGGTTCCGATCCCGAGAATGCGACGCGCCACGTCGAGAGATCGAGCGATGCCATCTGCTCGTCGCTGACTCTGTCCGCACACAGACGGTACGAAAAATCCGGGCCACCCGAGATGGTGCCTCGATGACGCGCAATCGCATCGAGCCAGCGCACCGGCCGTTCGAGGAAGAATTGCGGCGACATCAGCACCAGCGGGATGCCACTGAAGACCGGCTGAGACATTGAGCCGATCAGGCCCATGTCGTGATAGAGCGGCAACCAGCTCACGAATACATCGTCGGCGCTCACGCCAAGACGTTCCTGTATCGCGATTTCGTTGGCCCAGTACGCACCGTGCGTGACCATGACCCCCTTCGGCGTGGAGGTCGAACCCGAGGTGTATTGGAGAAACGCGAGGTCTGATGCTTCCACGTGCGACGCGGTGAAGTCGTCATCGGATTCATGTGCTGCGAGCGTATCCACTTCGATCAGCTTCGCATGCGGCGCAATCGATGCGAACGCATCGCCGTATCGTTGCGCCAGCGCGCGCGTGGTCAGGATGAAACGCGCATCGGCATCGGCAGCGATGGCCTGAAGACGGGCGAGATGCTGCGCGCGCAAGGTCTCGGGCGGGTAAGCGGGAACCGCGACGGTGTGCGCATGCAGACACGCGAAGAATGCCGCAACATAGTCCGCGCCGCTGTCCATGAGAAGCAGCGCACGTTCGCTTTGCGCCTCATGGTCACGCAAAAACGCCGCAATACGCATGATGTAAGCGCCGAGTTGTGCGTAGGTCAGCGGTGTGTCGCCGTTCGCATCGACGACGATCAGCGCGGTATCGTCAGCGCGCGTGTTCACCAGTTCGCGCAAGCGCCCGATCATGTTGTCAGCCATGTGCCTGTCCTTTATCCCCATCCTTACCGCTCAATGCTTTGAGTCGTGCCGCGAGATCGCGCAACAGTGCTTCGTGACGCACGATCCCGACGTGATCCGTGTCGATCGTGCCGGCATGCGTGGTTTCGTTCGTGCTGCAAGCGCGCCAGAGCGCCGTCTTTCGATCAAGTGTCGCGTCGTCGATCCGCGTGCCGTCGAGTTCGCGTTCGGACCACCAGACGGTCAGCGGCGCGTGGAGCGAGCGCGTCCGCCAGCCCTGCGTCAAGGCCTGCAGTTGCTCGATGGCGATGAGCGCATGACCGATCACATCGGCGTCGTTTGCGCCCTCGCCAAGTTCGGCTTGCCATTGCTTGTGCGCGTCGCTCGCTTCATCCCAGAAGCGCGCGACCTCTTCCGCCGATGCGGTTCGCCGACGCGCCAACACCTCGCGCGCGCGCTGCGCATCGAGCGCGATCTCGCTCTGCATGCCCGCATCGATCAGGGCAACGAAGTCCACTGTTTCACCCGCCGCTTCCAGTTGCGCGGCGATTTCGACCGCCAGCAGACCGCCCAGCGACCAGCCGATGAAACGATAGGAACCATGCGGCTGCACGCTTCGCACGCGTGCGGCATAGTCGCGTGCGAGCGCATCGAGATCGCCGGCCCACCAGTGCGCGTCGTCGTAGAGCGGCGATTGCAGTCCGTGAATACTCGCGATGCCGTCGAGACTGCGCGCCAGCGTGCGGTATTCGGCCACTAGTCCGTAGGCCGGATGAATCGCGAACGCGGTGACGGGTGCGCCTGCGGTGTTCATCGGCACGACGCTCGCGGATACCGCATCGCCCTGTGCGTCGAGATGCGCGGCGAGATCCGCAAGACGCGGCCGGGCGAACAGCGTGTCGATGCCGAGCGGCGGCAATCCGGCTTCGCGTGCGAGACGAGCGACTTGCAGCGTGCGCAGCGAGTCACCGCCGAGCGCAAAGAAATCGTCATCGGCCGATACTTGCGCGATGCCGAGCACCTTCTGCCAGATCGTCGCGAGCGCGAGTTCGGTGGCCGTGCCTGGCTCGATATCCGATGCCGCGTCGCGATCGGATGAGGGCAACGGCAAGGCCTTCAGATCGAGCTTGCCGTTCGGTGAATTCGGCAAGGCGTCGAGCACGACGATCCATTGCGGCACCATGTAGATCGGGAGCTTCGCCGCAAGCGTCGTGCGAACCATGCGCGTGTCGATGCGCTCGTCGGCGTTCACCGGCACGATGTAACCGATCAGCATGGGCTCGCCGCCGACCTCTCTCACTGCCGCAGCACAATCGCGCACGAGCGCCTGTGCGCGCAGCGCGGATTCGATCTCGCCCAGCTCGATACGAAAGCCGCGAATCTTCACCTGATGATCGATACGACCCACGTATTCGAGTTCGCCCCTGGCATTGCGGCGCGCGAGATCGCCGGTGAGATACAGGCGCGCGCCGCGACCGTCGGCATCGAACGGATCGGGGATGAAGCGGTCGGCGGTCAGTGACGGCCGGTTCAGATAACCGCGCGCCAGCATCGCGCCGCCTATCGCGACTTCGCCAATCACACCGATGGGCGCGAGCGTCAGTTCGGGCGTCAGTACATGCATCGCGCGGCCGGCGAGCGGTGTGCCGATCGGCACCTGCGCGGGCAAGGCGTCGATGTCCTGCGCCGCGCTGCAATTGAAGGTGGATGCGGTGACGGCCGCCTCCGTCGGACCATAGGTGTTGAGCAGCTTCACGTTCGCCAGTGCAGGCGTGTTACGCCATTGCCTGAGCGCGGCCAGCGACATGGCCTCGCCGCCCGCATGGACGCGACGCAATGCGCCGAGGTCGTTCACGCCGCGCGTCTGGAGGTCCTGCGTGAGCAACTGCCAGTAGGCGGTCGTCAGATCGGCCACGGTGATGCGGTCGTGCAGCACGTGTCGAATGAAGGTCTCGCTGTCCCAGAGTTGCGGCCCACGCAATACCACCGATGCACCGACGCACAGCGCCGGAAACAGTTGTTCGACGAAGCCATCGAAGTTGAAGGTCGCGAACTGCAGCACGCGGTCTGCGTTCGTCAAACTGAAGAAGTCGATCGACACATCGACGTGCTGCGCGAAAGCACCATGCGCGATGCCGACACCCTTCGGCTTGCCGGTCGAGCCCGACGTGTAGATCACATAGGCAAGATGCTGTGCATGCGGGACGATGAGCGTGTCGTCGTGACGCGAGGCCGATGCCTCGATCGCTTCGAGCGTCGCCGTTTTCAGCAAAGCGGGTAAAGGTAGACGCGAGCGCAATACGCTTTGCGTAAGCAGCATCGCGATGCTGCTGTCTTCGATCATGTAGACAAGACGGTCGGCCGGATAGGCGGGGTCCAGCGGCACGTAGGCCGCGCCTGCCTTCAGCACGCCCAGCAGCGCCACGATCATGCCGATGGAACGCTCGACCGCGACGCCGATTCTGTCGTCGGGCTTCACGCCTTGCGCGATCAGCCAATGCGCCACGCCGTTCGCGCGTGCGTCGAGTTCGCCGTAACTGAGCGTCTGCTCGTCGAGCATGAGCGCGATGTCGTTCGGGCGCGCGGCAGCGTGCGCTTCAAAACGTCGGTGTACGAAGCCAGTTTCGGGCGCCAGTAGTGCGCCCTGGGTCCAATTCGCGAGCGTGGCGCGCTGGGTCGCATCGAGCAGATCGAAACTGCGGCGTGAAGGTTGTTCGGCAATCTGTTCGAGCACGGCGACATAGCTGTCGATGATGCGATCGATGGCGGCTTCGTCGAAGATATCGGTCGCGTAATTGAGGCCGATGTGAAGGTTTGCGCCCTGTGCATCGGCGGAGATCTGCATCGACAAATCGAATTGCGCGGTGCCGGTTCCGCCTTCCAGCGCCTGAGCTTCGATGCCCGGCATGGACAGCGTGGTGCCGGCCTCGCTGTAGTCGAACATCACCTGAAACAGCGGCGTGTGACTCATGCTGCGTTGCGGTTGCAGGCGCTCGACGAGCCTGGCGAACGGCAAGGTCGCGTGATCGTGCGCGCCGAGCACGCGTTCACGGACCTGCGCGAGACGCGCATCGAACGCAGTGCCTGGTGCGGTATCGACGCGAATGACCACGGTGTTGACGAAGAAACCGATCAACGCTTGCGTTTCCAGACGATCGCGTCCGGCGACCGGCACGCCGATGCGCACATCGCGCTGGCCACTGTAGCCTTGCAAGACGGCGCCGAACGCTGCGAGCATCGTCATGAAGCGCGTAGCGCTGTGGGCGTGCGAGAGCGATTCGAGCCTGCCCGCAAGCGTTGCGTCGATCGCGCGATGAATCCATGCGCCTGTGCTGTCGGCTGCGCCACGCCGCACACGATCGACGGGCAGTTCAAGCACCGGATGGTCGTCGCCGAGGGTGGCTTGCCAATACGCGTATT
>NZ_JALQDB010000056.1:0-52641 GCF_023631465.1 Caballeronia sp. GAWG1-1 | reverse complement strand
TTTCTCCGGCCAAAGCCGGCGAGCATAGCTCGCGTGGTTGATGTCATGCGCAACGCCAGTCCTGTCGTCCGGTCCGTTCGGTCACGTTCCCGAAACGGCCGGTCACGTTGCCGAAATCGCCGGTCACGATCCCGAAACGGCCGGTCACCTTCGTCCGAAATACGCACACAGCACCTTGCGGACGTCACGGTGCCAATGCTCTTCCTGCAGGGCACGCGCGACAAGCTGGCCGAGCTTCACCTGCTGCGGTCGGTCGTCGAACCGCTGGCGCCGCGCGCCACGCTGCATCTGATGGATGACGCAGATCATTCGTTCCACGTGCGCGCGTCCTCCGGCCGGACCGACGCGGAGGTCGTGCTCGGACTCGCACGATCGATGTCGGCGTGGTTCTTCGCCGCAGGAATAAGCGACTCGGCTGGGCCAGTTCCTCATTCGTGCGCGCGTGAGGCATGATGGAATTCATATGGATCAAGACGGAGGATCGTGTCCATGATCAGCAATCGTGGACATGATCTATCCAAATCTATCCAGATCTATCCGGTTAAGGCGTAGGCGTCGACGTGTACTTTGCCGGCGACCAGCACGTAGCGCTGGATTGCTTCCACAAGCGGCCCGCAGAGCTCGGCGATCTGCCCGATCCAGCGGCCCATGCTGGCGCGATCCAGCGTCACGCCGTCGCGTGCCGCAATCTCCGATTGGCGATACAGCGGCTGATGATCGGCGAACTTCGATACCGCAATGTCGGCCAGCAGGCTCGGATGCGCGATGCTGTGCTCGATCGGCAGGCTGGGCATCGCGGGCTGTTCGATGTGGCCGCAGTCAGGACAGCACAGCTTGTGACGGATCGTGCGGATCACTTTGAACGCAGCTGCCACGCGCGCGAGTTGCTCGGAGGCATCCTCGCCGAGTCGCTGCATCGTTGTCGCACACTTGGGGCAAGCCGGATTCGGTGTGAGTTCGATTTCATCGCGTGGCAAGTGCGGCGGCAGCGGCTCTCGCGTGGGCGCTCGACCGGGCGGCGCCGTCGACGTCTTGTCTCGGTGTCCTCGCGTCTCGGCCGCGCCCTGACCGGCCGTCAGGTCTTCCAGCTGCGCCTCCAGTTTATCGATCTGCCGGGCCAGTTTCTCGGACTTGCTCCCGAAGTACATCCGCCTGAGCTTGTCGATCTGCGCCTTCAGCGTTCGATTTCGTCGTCCCGTGCGGCAATCTCCCGCACCATGTTCTCGATCGACGCCTGCTGCGCGAGCACCAAAGCTTGGAGCTCAGCGACGGAGGCGGGAAGCGGCGCATCTCTGGACATGCGTCGCAGTTTACGAGCCTTCGATGTGGTTTACAACATCGATAGAGCGGCGGTGCGTTGTGGGTGTCGCCAGTCGATGCCTTCGAGCAGCATTGACAGCTGTGCGCTCGTTAGATGGATCTTTCCACCGTCGGCCTGTGGCCAGATAAACCGGCCTCGCTCCAATCGCTTTGCGAGCAGCCAGAGGCCATCGTCGGTTGCCCAAAGCAGCTTCACGAGATCGCCGCGGCGGCCGCGGAAGATGAATACGTTGCCACCCAGCGGATTCTCCTTGAGCGCTGTCTGCACTTTCGCGGCCAGCCCCTGGAAGCCGCAGCGCATATCGGTCGCACCGGCCACGAGCCAAACGCGCGTACCTGCCGGCAGCGCGATCACTTCAGACAATCCTGCAGGAACGCTTCGGCGCGCTCGGCAGACAGGCCGCGAATCCTCACACGCCGTTTGCCAATCTCCACCTCGATTTCGCACGCAGGGGGCGGCATCGGTACGCCGCGTGGCGCTTGCGACGCCATTGCCGACTCCGGCGGCTGCAGTACCAATGCCGAGTCAACCACCTCGACGCTCAGCAAATTCATGCTGGGCACGCTCGACGCGGCTTCGAGTGCAGGGACAGGCAGCTTACCTTCACGGTATTGCTTGCGCCATCCAAACACTACATTGGCGTTGATGTCGTGCCGTCGCGCAACAATCGACACTGACATGCCGGGTTCCAATGTCTCCCTGATCACCTGCTGCTTGAATTCTTGCGCATACGTGCGACGGGGATGCGTACGGCCCGCTGCGTTCGACATGGCTGACTGTCTCCGTCAATCTGAACGCGCTTATCATGCATCGAGAAATTCAGTACTGTGAAACGGTCGTGCCGAGTCGCTTACCCGCAGGATAGTTCGTGTGCGTTACCTGTGCAGGCGCGGGAATGCTTGTAGGGTAGTCGGGACGCCGAGCCGGCGAACTCGCCGTGATGCACTCGCCCGCTCAAACACTTCGTTAACAGCATCAGCAGATGGTCTGTCGCATAGCCTCGATCGCAGCCTGATGCTTGGACACAGACGCTCTGACCTGCCCGTTTTTCTAAGACCACTGCGTTCTAGCAATAACGGCTTGGGTTGAATTTCTTTCTAAGCGCTGGCGGTACGCCAGCGGCGTGTCGTAGTTCAGACTCGAATGCGGTCGAACCTCGTTGTAATGCCGTCGCCAGTCGTCAATCACGATCTTGGCTTCAATCCGATTGCGGAACCATTCCATGGCAAGACATTCGTCACGGAATTTACCGTTGAAGCTTTCGTTCGTGCCATTCTGCCAGGGCTTGCCGGGATCGATTAACACCGATTCGATCTTCTCCGATACCACCCACTTGAGCAACGCTGCGCTGACAAACTCTGGGCCGTTGTCACTTCGCATATAGCGTGGCGCGCCGTGAACGCTGATCAGCTTGCTCAACACTTCAATGACTCTAGCCGATCGGATCGAGCCAGACACATCGATGGCCAAACACTCACGCGTGTACTCGTCGACGACCGTCAAACATTTCAGTTGCTGGCCGTTGGCACACGCATCGAAGACGAAATCGAAACTCCATACGGCGTTGCGAGCGCTCGGAGCAAGCGGCCGGGGACGCGAACCGGCGAGGCGGCGTCGACGCCGTTTGCGAGGCACCTGAAGACCGGCTTGCGCCCAATCGGCTGCACCGCTCCTTGCCGATGATGATCCCTTCGCGACCCAACATGATGCGGATGCGCCGCGAGCCGAAGCGGGGATAATCACCCGAGAGGCGTCGCATCATCTCCACGATCGGGCCGTTCTTGCCCGGCATGATGCTGATGTAACCGAGATTGGCGCGACTGACGTGAATCAGCGCACACGCACGTCGTTGACTCAGCCCACGCGAAATGGCATAGCGGGCTTGCTCGCGGCGTGCCTGTGCGCTTACCATTTTTTTGCGGAAATCTCCCTCATGACCTCGATTTCCAGGTCACGCTCCGCCACGAGCTTCTTCAGTCGGTTGTTCTCGAACTCTAACGCCTTCAATCGCTTGACGTCGTCACTGACCATTTCGCCAAATCGCTTGCGACACGCGTAAATCGACGCGTCGCTGACACCGTGTCGCTTTGCCACCTCGGCAATCGGCGCACTGTCCGCCTCTCGCAAGATCCGAACAATCTGCTCATCGCTGTATCGACTCTTCTTCATGACGCGCTCCGTATGATGCGCCGTTATCCTAGATCAATTCGGTCTCAAAGTACCGGGGCAGGTCAGCTCGACTTCGCAGTCGCAACCAGGCGCCGCCAATTGTGGGAATTAGCGGAACAAAAAACCAGTCATCTGACAGCAAAAAAGAGCTTAAGCGTTCGCGCACGGGTTCGATACCGATTCGAAATGACGTGATGCCTGACCGATGCGGCGTTTCACTCGCGCATCGGGTACATCGCATCAAGATCCGTAAAACGCCCTGCTTTCAAGACGTGATCAAGTCGTCGCTTCGCGACCTCAAATCGATGTAGCGGTGTCGACGCGAGTTGCTCGTCATGCGCGCACAACACCAGCTGATTGGCTCGCACTGATTGTCGGCAATTTGCCAGCCTTCCGTCGTCAATGAATCGTCAATGCTTGCCCGGAGAATCGATTCGGCTTCGAGATAGGCTTCGATCTGGGGATCAAGCCGGTCCCCTTCGCACACGAGAAAGGTCAAATACAGCATTTTGATGAGTGTGCTTGCAAGATCGGCATTACCTCGTCCACTGCGCATCGCCACCAGCGCCAGATGATTTTCCAATGAAAACTTGCGTGCAGTCGTCGGTGCGATCGGCAGCAACTGTGTTCGAGTCAGCGGCGCGCGACGGGCGCTTTTCGCGTGCTTGGGCTTGTTAGGCATGGTGGCGTGTCAGGAAGCATTCCTACCGAGCAGCGGGCTGAGCTTGCCAGCGGCATCAAGAAGGATGAGCAGTGCAATGCTGCCGAAGAACATGGCGATTGGTTCCAGACTACGCCTTTTCGACTGAAACGACTGTGCGCTGAGCAAAGTAGCAAACGCTTGGCTCCGACGTAGGGCTTGGCATAATGCCTACGTCGCAGCAGCCATTCTGTCTATGCCCTCTCCTTCCAAATCCAACACCATGAGGCGAAAACCGCCGCGCGGCACCATCGCACGCTATGGCGATCGCATCGTCGAGGTCTTGGGTGAAGCACGAGGCCAACGCGTGATGATCAGATCGATTCACCCTGATGGCTCGGAGCGCCTGACCGCTGTCAAGCTCACCAATCTGACGCCGCTCGGCAGCCAACTTTTCTAAGTGGATCGACATTAACCGCCCGAGATCTCACGACTCGTTGACGGCGTCCTTGAACGCTATGCCGGCCGTGAACTTCACGGTCTTCGCCGCAGCAATTTCCTTCGCTTCGCCCGTCGCCGGGTTGCGCCCCGTGCGCGCGGCGCGCTCGCCGCGGCCAAAGGTGCCGAACCCAAGGAACTGAACCGTACTGCCTGCCGCCACTTCCTTCGAGATTGTTTCCAGGACAGCGCTGATTGCCTCTTCAGTGGCGCTTTTGCTGATCCCCACTTCCGACGCGACTGCTTCTACCAATTCTTGCTTGTTCATTGATTCTCTCCTGGTCCTGATGCGACTCACTCGTCACTGTGGAATGCGGCAAAAACCGAAGTTACCTTGATTCGGTATCGACCGCTTCTAAATCGAATAAATCTGAAGTCGTCCCGTGCTCCGCTACCAAGTCTGACAGTTCGCCATTTCGAACTTTGACCAGCGTCTCGGGCGACAGCCAGATGTCTTCCATCGCGTCGATCCCGTCCTCGATCATTCGCTGCAGAAAAAACGACTGCTTGCGTCCCGTTGCCTCGGCCAGCACGCGCAGACGTTGCTCGATCACTGGATCGACGCGAACCGCAACGACCCGCAATTTATTTTCCGCCGACCTTCTCATTCCATGTCTCCCTAAGCATTCGAGCCTGTCCATCGATTTGACAGGCCTACTTTTCACAAACGGCGCACGCGGAAACTGTCGCAGCTCAACATCTCCGCCAGCGATTGCAAGTAGATTTCTGCGGACCGCACGCTGCGACATTTGCTTGACCCAACGGTAACGCGCGTCGTGTCGGTGGTCGCGCAAAGCACGCAATGACTTCAGATGCTGATGCGATCTGCGCGCGGGACCCGACGCCGCGCACTTGCCTTTCAGACCCTGGCCTAATCTCAGGAGGTCTAGTAAGTCGCCTTCGCTGCCTCACGGCGGATCGCATGCAATCGACCATGCATTTCGTCTTGCGAGATGATTTTCGCAGCCCACTCAAACACCCGAGTGTCGCTAATCTGGCCTGTGACCTCTGCGCGCTGCTTGAAGCAGGCCCACGGCATCGATACCGTTAATCGCAATCGCGGAATCACGATAAACAGGCGGAGTCGCAGATCCGCCTTCAGTCGCATCATCCAGATCCATAGCGGCTTCTGGCAGCACATTCAAGCCCTTGAACATGCTGGCAGTGATCGGGTACAACTCTGACATCACTTTCTGGTGTGACGATCAGAGCATCTCCAGCCCGACCCGCTATGCACACTCAGCATCGCCCTGAAAAGCCCCTTCTCATAGCTCTTGAGGCCCAATCCACGATGACGGTATTCGCGGCAACGACACAAACTCTTACAAAGAATGTGACACTACATTACGAACAATTTCGAGCTTTTGTATGACCATAGGCACTATCGAGGTGCGTCGGTGTTGCCGCCTCGCTGCTGCGCAAGTTCCAACATTCGTTGCGCAAACATCATGATCTCGGCTGGCGTCATGAGTTCCGCCAGAGACATCCGAGAGATGGTGAGGTGCAGCGCCGTCAGGTCCGCGCCAGCATTCACCGTCAACTGCGGGAACGTTGATTCCAGCCGAGCGATGAGCTCGGCATTCAACGGGCGGCGGTTTTTTTCCGCCGCGGCCTTGAGCTCTTCGTACAGCGGCCAAGGCAAGCGATATTGAGAGCGATGGGTATCTTCCATAGTTAAATTTGACACTACCCAGACACTAACGTATAGTGACTACAAGTCACTTTATAGTGACAAAATGAAAGGGAGAAAGAATGGGCGAATCTATTCGATCGCAGTATCGAATTCCGAAGGAGCTTAACGAATGGCTCAGTTCGCGCGCAAAAGCCGAAGAGCGATCTCGAAACGCCCAACTGGTCGTTGAACTCAAAATCCGCATGCGGGAAACATCTCACTCGCAGCTCGACGAAAAGATCGCGCTCGATCTAACAAAACCCGACTAACCATATTCTCCGATACAGAAATATCAAATTGTCAATATTAGTACTGCATATCAGCAACTGAGAGTGCCTAAAAACCAACGAACCCTAAGGTTCAACTCATGAGAGGGCGAAAGATGCAAGTTCAGAACTCCGACCAATCAGCTCGAATCCAGAAGACCGATCGTCTGGACATGATTCTCGACCTGACGGCTAATGCCTGCGTCATCGCCCTCCTCCTGTTACCGCAGCTCGCACACGCGCAAGACGCATCCGGAACATTTGGCGGGATCACTGCCTTTTTACGATCCGTCACACAACTGCTCATCTATGAGTGGGGCTACTACATCGGCATCATCACCTTGGCGATCCAAGGATACCGCTGGAAGACGGGTCGCATCGACCTCATGACGCTCGGCGGTTGGGGGCTCGGAATTGGACTCGTCTTCTTTGCGCCGAACATCGTCTCTGATCTCAAGGCGCGCTCGGCCGGAACGATCGTATGAGTGTGAGCGAAAGGCTCCACGACGACGAGGGGGAAACGCTGGTTGTAGCCATGACCCGCCCAACGATGGTCGGTGGGTTGACGCTCGCGAGTCTGGCGTTGAGCTTCTACATTCCTGGCATGGCCGCGATGATCGTGCGGTCAGTGCTTCCGGCCATGGCCATCCCCTTCTTGCTGCTCGCCAGTTATCTGATCTGCCTCAAAGACGTTTACTTGTTCGACATTTTGGCTGCCGCAACGCATCTAAAGGTATGTCCGAACAAGCGCTTCTGGAGATGCCGACGCTATGCGCCCCGCTAACATTCTGAAAGGGATGTTCGACATGTCGCTGTCGATGCCGTTGCCTAACGGGGCAGCCGTCGACGCCAAGGAAATGGCGGCAAGTGACATGATCCCCATCACTGTGCACTATGACGACTACAGCGTCCTCACGAAAGATGGCGCGGTTATGCAGGTCATTAAGCTTGGCGGCCTGTTCCACGACTCGCTCAACGCGGCGCAGAAGAAGCAGTACGAGCGTGTGCGCCATACCGTGCTGCGCACAGTCTCGAGTAGCGATCGCGGGATTTATGTTCACTTGATTCGTCGCAAGGTCAATCAGTACCCGGAGGGAGATGGCGGTACGTGGTTCGCACGGCGCTTTAACGCCGCGTGGCGCGAGCGCTATGAGAAGCGTTCCTTCTACGTGAACGAGATTTATATCACCATCGTTCAGAATCGCTTTCGACAAGGCGCGCCGGGCATTCTCGACCGCATCTTCTCCTTCGCGTCTGGTGCGAAGCTATCATCCGAAAACCTCGAGTCATTCGAGGAACAGGCAAAGGCTCTGAACGAGGCCACCAATCTCGTTGTGCAGACTCTGTCGGCCTATGGCGCGCGAAAACTGCGTATCCGGCGTCGGCCAACGTTCACGACGGACCAGATAAGTGCGGCGGACGCCCGGGCAGCCATCCAGCAATTCGATTTGAGCTGGGGAGCGTTTCAGACTCAATATGGCGTGCGTGAAGTCTATGACCGTGAGAGCATCGACGACCATCTCGGTGAGGACTATTCGGAGATTGCCGGCTTCTTCCACTACCTGATCAATCTGGAAGACGAGCGCGTGCCCGTCACCGACATCCAATTTGACCGCACGCTTGCCGTGTCGTGGCTCGATTTCAAGATGGTCGGCAACATGATGTCCGTGCAGAACCTGAGTGGAACACGCGCCGGTGCAATGCTGAGCATGGCCGAATGGCCGGCACGCACACCGTCGCACATGCTTGACGAGTTTCTGCAGCAACCCGTCGAATACATCGTCACCCAGTCGTTTTTCTTCTGCGACCGTATTTCTGCCGAGCATGATATGAAGCAGGAGCGACGACGTCTCGTGGTCAACGACCGGGAAGGTGGTGCGGAGGAGGACAAGAAGGAAATCACGGAAGGCTTGCGCGACCTGACAAGTGGCCGAGCTGTCAATGGCCTCCATCACTTGACGATTCTCGCCCATGTGCCTGCCGCAACAGAGCACGCCGATCCTATTGAGAACAAAAAGCAAACGATTGCGGACCTTGATAAAGCGGTCGCGTTGCTGAAGAAATCGTTCGTGAACCTTGGCGTCAAGGCCGTGCGTGAATGGTTCGCCGCCGAGACATTCTTCTGGTCGCAGCTTCCAGGCCAAGCGCAGCATTTCATCGGCCGACGAGGCAAGATCAAGTCCAGCAACTTTGCGGGATTTGCCTCACTGCATAACTACGCGATTGGAAAGATCGACGGCAACCTGTGGGGCCCGGCGATTATGCCCTTTGAGACAGAGAGTGGCACCGCCTATTACTTCAACTTCCACCGGGAAATGGAAGGCATGGTCGCAGGGCACATGGCCTTGACCGCGGACACGGGAGCAGGCAAAACGACCCTACTGTCGGCTCTGATCGCCATGGCTGACAAGGCGCGTCCGCGCGTTTTCTGGTTCGACAACCGTGAGGGTGCGAAGGTTTTCATGCGCGCAATGGGGGCTCCCCACACCACGTTGTCAGTGCAGGGAAACACCGGCTGGAACCCCTTCAAGCTACCCGACTCACCCGAGAACCGCTTGTACCTCGTCGAATTGATGACGCTGATGCGCACGTGCTACGGCGGCAAGCTCACGCCCGATGACATCGAGCGGTTCAAGCGAGCCGTCTGTGAGAACTACGACGTTTTGCCATTCCAAGATCGCCGTTTGCGTAATGTGGCGTGGTGCTTCGGTCAAGGACAACTGGCGAAGGACATGAGGATTTGGCACGGCGCAAATGGTTCAGCGGGCGCCAATTGGGGCGTGTTTGACAGCGAGCACGACAGCATCGACCTCACGCAGTGCCGGCACTACTGCTTCGAAATGCGGCAGCTCATCAAGGACGGAGTGGCTCGACCCGAACTGCCCGTCGTCTTGAGCTATCCGTTTCACCGTATCGAACAGTCCATGAATGGTGAGCCGTTCATCCTTGTACTAGAGGAAGGCCAGAACCTCGTCAAACACGCGTATTGGCGAGAGAAAATTGACAGCTACATCATGCAGATCCGCCGCAAAAATGGGCTGCTCATCTTCGTCACGCCCGACGCCAAATATCTTTACAGCGAGACGGATTCGATCCAGAAGCAGACTGCAACGAAGATTTACCTCCCAAACGGAGAGGCGAGCAAGACCGATCTCGTGGATCGCCTTGGCCTCACAGACGGCGAATTCGATTTCGTTCATAACACACCGCCCGAAAGCTTCAAGTTTTTGATTCGACGTGGCAATGAGTCGATCCGGGTCAAGTTCGATCTCTCGGACATGCCCGAGTTTATCCCGGTGCTCTCCTCGAACGACAAGGGGGTTGCGCTGATGGAGCAAATCATCAGTGAACTCGAAACCGACGACCCGGAAAAGTGGTTGCCGGTCTTCATGCAGCGTGCGATCTCCGAAAACACGCACAACCTCAAGAAGGAAGGAGCGTGAACGTGAAAACTACGCTTGTTGCCGTCGCTGTAGGCTTCTCACTCAGCGTCTCGGTGCCAATCTACGCCACGGGTATCCCGACGTTTGACGCTGCCACGTTTCTGCAACTGCAGCAGCAACTTTCGCAGCTGCAGGACCAGTACAGAACACTCAAAGATCAATACGCAGCGGTGACCGGAAGCTACGGCCGTGGTTCGATCGGCCTAAATCAGTCGATCAACGCGGCATCGGTCGTGCCGGGGTCTTGGCAGGAGGTCGTCTCGCAACAGCAAAGTGGCACCTTCGGCGCGAGGCAGAGTTATTACGAGAAGCTCATCAACACAATGCCGCAAGACGTATTTGCCAATCCCAATGCGCAAAACGCGACGTCTTACAAGATGAGCACGGATTCCGTCCGTGCGGCGTTGGCTGGCGGCGATTCGTTGTATTCAGAGGTTCAGACGCACCTGAACAACCTATCCGTGATGAGTCAGCAGGTCGATACGACAACGAATGTCAAAGACGCACAAGATTTGCAGAACCGTATATCCAGCGAGAACGGCATGTTGTCGAGTGCTATGGCCAAGCTCAACGCGATGAACATGAATCTCCAAGCGAACCTCGTGAATCAGCAGAATCAGGCGACAGCCGCGACACAGAAGTATTTCCATCGCGCAGGCCAATAATCAGTTCTCGCGCGCGAGAGGACAAGAGCCCTGAGAGAAATGTCATGAAAATCCTCGCTTTCCTTCCCGCCTTTGTTCTTTTCTGGCCAATGATGAAACTAGCGAAGAAGGGATGGCGCTTGTTCGTCGTACTGCTCGCAATATCCTTCATGAGCGGATGCGCAAATTCATCGAACAAGCTTGACAAGTCACCGTGCGCGTGCAAATTCGAGTCAATCAACACGAGTAGCTGAAGGAGTAACACCGATGCGCAATCTTCGCTGGATGCTGATTTCTGGAGCTACCTTGGTCATCGCGATCGGAGGAGCCGTTTATTACTTTTTTCCGAAGCAACCAACCAATCAAGCTGCGAGCGTGTCGAATGACGTTCCACCACCGTCGAAAGAAAGTCGCATGCTTGCGGTCCCAGCCGGCAATCCGTTGCTGACCGCCGACTCAAATCAGTTCAGAAGATGGGTGCCCTCGTACCCAATCCGATGTGGCGAAATCATCTTCGAGAAGGCTAACCCTAAAGCATCCAACTTTTCGTTTTGCGTCGCGGAGATACGAAAGCGCGTTACCACGGCAACAGGGTATCAACTGAGTCGCGATGATGTAATCGACTCGCGCGTCGCGACACACTGGAACAAAGTGACGGGAGCTAAATAGCATGGCCGACATGTCTCTGCAAGGCTTGGTTGGTGCTGCGGACGGCGTTACCCAGTCATTCCTGGCGCAGACGTATCCAGCCATCTCGGCGGCCATATCAACGCCGATCTACTTCGCTGCCGTGCTGTACTGGGCGCTGTTTGGCTACAAGGTGTATGCAGGGTACGCGCCCATGCAGTGGAAAGACGTCCTAGCAAAAGCCGTGATGACGGTTGCTGTGTTCGGAACGCTAAATTGGGGAGGATTTGCGCAGACCATCTATTCCGCGTTTGTTTCGTTCATGGAGGGCGCTGCTGCTACGGTCATGGCCGGGAAACCAACAGCCCAAATGCTGGACGCACTTTGGAATAACGTGGAAGCAGTGTCGGAGCGTCTTCGCTCCGTGGACTTCTATCAATTCGCGATGATATGCGACGGCATTCTCTTATTCGTGTTGAACTGCGTTCTGTTCGTGCTGGCTCTCGTCTACATGACGATAGCCAAGTTCGGACTTGCGATCACGATGGTGCTATGCCCTCTCTTCATTGGCTTTCTGATGTTTCCCGAGACACGGCAGTGGTTCATCAATTGGGTGAGCAAGATGCTGACGTTCTGTTTGATGTACATCTTGGTGATTGCGATAGTTCGGTTCGGCTTTCTCGCGTTTGGTGACGCTATCGACACGGCGGGAAAGGTGGCGCAATCAGATGGATTGGCAACCAGTGAGCAGACAGCTCAGCTCGTCATCGTGGAAGGCGTGTTGATTCTGTTCATGCTGGGAGTTAGGAGCTGGGCGTCAGCGCTGGCGGGAGGAGCTTCGTCATCTACTGGCACCTTAGTGATGATAGCCCGAATGGCGCTCGCAAAAGGAGTAGGGAAATGAAACCATTCGGAAAGGGGACCTTCACGGGCGACGAGTCAACGCGACGTATGCAGCTTGGTGGTTCAAACAAGCTTAAACAAGAGCGCAACCGTGCTTATCTTTTCATCGGCCTGCTTCTTTTTGTTGTCGGCGGCATGGCGAGCGCGATTACCGTCCTCGCCAGCATTCACACGGTCGTTCCTGTCGTATCAGTGCTCGACGCCAACGGACATGTGGTGAAACAGCAGGTGGTCAACAAGGAGACGATCACCGGACAGGAGAGCTTCGTCCAGAGCCAAGTGTACGACTTCATCATGTACTGCAACACGTTTGATCCTGACTGGCGCCAACGCTTCGCCGACTTGTGTCGGCTGCATTCAACGCAATCAGTTGCCGCTCAATATGACGCGGAGACCAGCGCCGACAACGCAAACAACCCCTACTACCAGTTGGGCCAGGGCGGGCGTCGCTATCCGAAGATCACCGGCATCACGTCGCTCGGGAAGGATGCGTATCAGGTCTCGTTCCAATCGATTATCGAAAAGCCCGGCAGCCCGCCGAAGACCGAGTACTACACGGCGCTTGTGCGCTACACGTTCACGTTCAAACCGCTCGCATTGGGCGACCGCTGGGAAAACGCGCTTGGCTATGCCACGACGGGTTATCGGAAAGATCAAGAGTTGAGCCGCCAGTAACACGCTTTGAGCAAGGAATCAGACCATGAACCGCAAGTTCGATCCTATCGCTTTAGCAGTCCTTATCAGCGTAACGACTCCGCTGTTCTCCGTTCCGTCACTCGCAGCCAAGTTGCCTCACGCACTTGTGACCGATGATCGAGTCAAGCAAGTCCCCTATGACCCAAATCAGGTCTATGAGGTGGTGGGCACGTATGGATATCAGACTTCCATTGAGTTTGCCAACGACGAGGTAGTCAAGGTGGTCTCTCTGGGCGATTCGATCGCATGGCAAACGGTCCCTTACCAAAATCGGTTGTTCATCAAGCCGGTCGAGCCGAATGCGGCAACCAACCTGACCGTCGTTACCGACAAGCGGACCTACTATTTCAAGCTTACGAGCTCAAAGGCGCGAACGACGCAGACGTTTCTGGTGCGCTTCATTTACCCGAACACAGCCTCGAACATGAACGCGAGTATGGGTGGCTCCCCCGGTGCCACTCGGTCCGACGCCAGTGCGAGCAATGGAATTGATCCTGCACGGCTGAATATTGACTACGGTGTGTCGGGAGACAAAACTGCGGTTCCCCTCAAACGCGCGTTCGACGATGGACAGTTCACATATTTCCTGTTCGACCAGAATGCTGAGATCCCGTCGTTCTACACGGTGGGTCCGGACGGCACCGAATCTGCAGTGAGTCCGCGTCGGGAAGGCCCGTACATGGTCGTCAAGCGTACAGCGAGCCTCTTCACGCTGCGCAACGGCAATGCCCATTTGTGCGTACAGAACAACGCGAATCCTTATCGCCGTGCTGACGTGAGCACCGCTTCAGCGTTCAATGCCGAGGGGCACTGATATGGTGGATCCGAACATCAACCCTGCCGAGGACCGCGAAGCAGCCGTTCGGGAGTGGGAAAAGCAGGCCAACACCTCGATGGTGGCCGACAACCGCAAAAAGCGGCTTGGCGGTGTCGCCATCGCTGCGATCGCGACCGCCGCGATCGTGGCAGTGTGGCTGGTCAAGCATAGCGGCAATGACTCGGCCAAGACGGCAGCCAATAGCGAACTCTCCATCCCGGACCGCAAGCCCGTCCCAAAGCTCAAGGATCAAGAGCTGGCGAGTGCCTCTTCCGTCACGGCCGCACCGGCGGCAACCCCGGCAAGCACGGTGCAGGCCGACGACCCGATGAAGGCGCAGCGCGAGCAGATGGAAATGCAGCGTCGCGAACAAGCGCGACGTTTGCTCGAAGCGCGCATGAAGTCGGCCATCATTCCGCCTAACAGCGGGAATCAGCCTGCAAGCGTTCAGACACAGGCAGCGCCCGATGCAGGCGGTCAGGGGCGGCCAAACGCCGGGATGCTCGGCGGTGGCTCGGGCGACCAAGGCCCGCAAGATGCCAATTCGCGCTTCGCCCGTGCAGTGACCGGCAATGCTGTGCCGGTCAGCATGGCAAGCCAAATCGACAATCTTCCCTACAAGGTTTTGCAGGGCGAGTTTATCGAGGCAGTCTTGGAACCTCGGGCGATCTCCGACCTGCCGGGTCAGCTGTGCGCGCTTGTGCAACGCGATGTATATGGCGCACAGGGTCGGCTCAAACTGATTCCATGGGGCTCGCGAGTGTGCGGCACGTACAACGCCGAACTGCGCAAAGGCCAAGATCGCCTCTTCGTCGTGTGGAACACGCTGCGTCGACCTGACGGCGTGCAGGTTGCCATCGACAGTGCCGGAAGCGACCAGCGCGGTACGGCCGGCATGGGCGGGATCGTCGACACCCATTTTGCCGAGATTTTTGGCATGTCGGCGCTTCTGTCCATCATCGGTGCCGGTGCGTCGAACGTCGGTGTAAGTTCGGGCGATCAATACAACTCCGCCTCGCAATACCGGCAGTCGGTGCAACAAGCCGCAGCCCAGTCGTCGCAACAGGTCCTTTCCCCGTACATCAACATCCAGCCGACAGTGACAGTGCCAGCAGGCTCGCGCGTACGTATCTACGTGAACAAGGATTTGGATTTCACGTCGATCTACAAGGATCAGATCGATGCGGCGAAGCACGTCGACGGCGTGACGTTCATTCAGTGAGGAGGAGACATGTCGCAAATTGCCTCCTTCCGAGCCAAGCTCTCGTTGCTGGCGGACTATCTTGACGACAAGGATGTCACCGAGATTCAGGTCAACAAGCCGGGCGAGCTATGGCTGAGAAAGAAAGACTCATACTACGCCGAGAAGATCGAAGTGCCGGGACTCACGTATCAGTTGCTTTCGTCACTGGCTGACGTCACCGCTTCCTTCAAGAGCCTCGAAGTCGATCGGGAGAGCCCGATACTCTCCGCCGAAATTCCGGTCAATCTCGATGATGGCATTCCGGATTTCGAGCGAGGAACCTACCGGGCCGAAATGATCCTGCCACCCGTCGTGCCGGAGGGGACCATCGCAATGACGATTCGCAAGCAGTCGCTCGTCCGGATGAGTCTACCGAAGTACTTGGAACAGGGTACGTTCCGATTCGTGAACGGCGATGTGATCGATGAACCCTACTCCGATGCAAGCTTGCAGGAGATGTATCGGGCGAGGCAGTGGGACGCGTTCCTGCGCGGCGCGGTGTTGGCCCACAAAAATATCGTCATTTCCGCTGGGACCTACTGCGGCAAGACGACATGCCTGAACGCACTGGTACAGGAAATACCCGCGCACGAACGCATCGTCACCATTGAAGACTCCCGCGAGATCGAGCCGGCCCAGCCAAACTGTGTTCGATTGTCCTACGCCCGTCATCAAGCATCGGGGCAGGCTGCCGTGACGCCAACCACGTTGCTTCGCTCGTGCATGCGGCTAACCCCTGATCGGGTGATCATGGGTGAGATCCGCGGCCAGGAGGCCGTCGAATTCGTGAACATGCTCAACACGGGGCATAAAGGCTCGCTCACGACTATTCACACGGATTCACCTGCTGAGATGTATGACCGGTTTGGCGAGTTGATGGACGGACACACCTCGATGACGCGCGAGCAAATCATCGAACGCGTCAGAAGGCGTATCGACGTCGTCGTGCAGTGGAAATACACCGAGCGCAACGGCCGCTACATATCGGAGATCGTTTATGCAGGCGCGTGACGCTCTACCCATACTCGCCGCGGCCGGGGCGTTGCTGGTATTCGGCCGGTTCGCCTGCGCCCACACAGCGGCCCCTTCTCTACCGCTCGACAAGCTGGCCGCCGAATGCGCGCCGGGTGTTCACCCGACAACACTCAAGGGTGTGGTGCGCACCGAGTCGGCAGGCAATCCCTTCGTGATTGGTGTCGTGGGTGGCCGACTTGAGCGTAAGCCGCGCAACCTGGCGGAAGCCGTCGCGACGGCGCGAGAGCTTGAGCGACAGGGCTTCAATTTTTCGATGGGACTCGGACAGGTCAATCGCTACAACCTTGCGAAGTATGGCGAACGCTACGAGACGATATTCGAGCCATGCCGCAACCTCAAGGCGGGCAGTGCGATTCTACGAGATTGCTACCAGCGCGCGAAGGCACGAATAACGGACGATCAACAAGCGCTCCGCGCTGCTTTCAGTTGCTACTACTCGGGTAACTTCACGCGCGGCTTTCGGCCAGATCGCGCGGGTGAGCGGAGCTACGTGCAAAAGGTGGTGGCGAACGCGACAGACACAGCCGAGCCCATTCCCGTTGTACCGGCCGTGAAGCCAGATAGCGCTGATGCCAGCGTTACGCCTCAACACGCGGCAGCCCAGAAGCCAGCGAAGCGGATGGCCATGACGCCGCAATGGGTGATGTTTGCAGACGGTCAGGCGCAGCGTGACCAGGCCCCCGACTCACCTGTCGAGAATGCCAACAGCGGGGCGGCGGTCAGAGTACGGTTGGCAACGCCGGCCGATGGCTCGGCGTACATAGTCAACCAGACGCGTCCCGCTCCCACATCAGCTTCGCATGCGACGCAGCCAGTCGCCGTCCAGCGATCACCGACATCGGCATCGACATCAACTACGCAGCAGGCTGCGCCATTCGTGCAGTTTGTGAATCAACGCTTCTCTGGCATACGGGAGAAGCGCTTTCGGGACGAAAACCGATGAAAAGAGCCATGATTGTCTTGCTTGTCCTCGGCACATCAGTGCCGGCCCATGCCTCGGAGTACGGTTGCAAGGTGCTGCTATGCCTCGCCAATCCTGCATCGAACGGTGGTCCCAAAGGCGTTGGCGAATGCGTGCCCCCGATCAATCAGCTCTATCACGACCTCAGCAAAGGGAGACCGTTTCCGAGTTGTGATCAAGCTGACGGAAATGATGGATCGAGCTACGCCCGGCAGGTCAATGATCCGTACGATCCTTGCCCGGCGCCGCTGCTGCCGGCCGAGCGTGGCTCCTATGTCGTCGAGGGCCAAAGAGGATCGAGCGGTAACAAGGGAGGATGGTTCGGCGGCGATGGCACATACTCGCTGAATGCCCCACCGCAACTATCGGAGTCATCGGTCGGGAACGGCTATGCCACGGGCGCGCGAGCCTGTGTCGGTCAGTCAATCGGCTCGTACACGACCGGCAGCTATGACAACACCTACACCGTGTACGTGTTCGACAAGGTGCTCTGGCAGCCACCGCAGAATCCGCGGGCCATCGACGTCTACATCGACAACACCTACCAACAGCGCGTGCGTTGGTAGCAGTGTCCGCTCGGATATCGGTGTGCACGCATGTCGGTGAGCTCCTACCGGTGAGCTCGCATGTGCCACGCGCGATAGCGGTCCGAAAATAGTCGCGCCCGCATCAACCTCCAGGCGCACCGTCAATCTACAAATGGAGCACGATCGATGATCCGACCACCTCTTGTCCGTCTTGCTGATCTGATTGCCTACTTGGCGGTCGCTTTTTTTCTCCTGTGGTATGCAACGAACATCGTGCTTGTCGTGGCCACGTGGCCGGACCCTGGGCGTTGGATCGCGTTTTTCGTGGTCTTCACCATGTCGATCGCCTGCGCGATCATGATAGGGCCGATTTCGCGGGCGTTGGTCGATTTGGGACGGATGCCGTCGGACCGATCGTAGGGCTAGCCGTTGAAGCTAGTGGATGCTGGCTGATGCGTGACGAGTAGCTGACGAAGCGCCGATGACGCCGATCAATAAGCGCGCATTCCGCACATTCGTTACCGAAGCGACCTATCTGAATCGACCGTAATCCGAAGGCTTGCGACCGTTTGTTGGCTGCCTGCGATGGTCCTCGGGCAGTTGACGTTGCAAACCTTGCTTACCCGCTGCAGCGCCTCCAGGCTGCGTACCAACACCGCGGCGTTGCAGTTCCCGCTCTCGCTGGATCGCCAAGGCCGTCGTCTTATCGAATCGACGTGCGATCGCAGCAGGCAGCGATTTGATCGAGTCCGTGTAGACCCGCGCCTCGTACCGTGATCGGCTGATGGCGACGTAATACAGATTCATCGACGTCGTGCGACTCTTCGTGTCGAGCGCGATCAACGTCCGGTCGTTGGTCAAGCCTTGTGAACTATGGACGGTCGAGGCATAGGCGTGTTCAAGGTGAAGCGGTCGACCGGTCGGCAGCTCAATTGATCGCACGGGCCGGCCGTCTCGATGCTCGACCGTTTCGAGGCTCACCACACCGCCGATCACGCCAGCCACACGCATGCGATCGCCATTCGTGAGGTCTCGACCTGCATCGTTCCGATTGATCCGCACGGTGTCGCCGACCGAAAGCTCAGCCCGCTCGAGTCCATAGACGCTCAGCTGCGTCACCTTGCGGGGGTTGATCGTCGCCGTCGTGCCATCTTGCCGACACAAGATCAACGCGTTGCCGGGTAATGCCTCTGTCACGCGGTATGTTTCGCCGCGCACCAACCCCGCTTTCACGTAGTCCTTTTCCGGTTGAATCACCATACCGGGCTGATAGCTCGGTGCAAAGCGACGCTGCGCTTGCGTCATGTCTACGCGAGTCAGCGTGTCAAACTCCCGCCCGTTGCCGGTGAGCGCCAGCGACTCGCGCACCATCTTGTTGATCTCGCGACGCGCTTCGTTGGTGCCGGCGACAATCAGTGTGTCGCGACGCTCGGCTTCGGTGAGCGCAATGTAGTCGTTCACAATCGCGCGATGTCGCTCCGTCGGCTCTTTCAGCTCCTCGATGTGTTTGAGATGCGCGAGCGACTGGGTGACACGCTGTTCTGCTGCGTGTTCCACCGCCGCCTTCAGCTCGTGATCTTTCTGTCGCTGTAGTTCGCTGATCCGTGCGGTCTGCATGCCATCGAGTTGAAGCTGGGCGAAAGGTTTTCCTGCCTCAATGGCCTCAGTCTGCTTAGTGTCCCCGATCAACACCATACGCGCACCCGCCTTCTCGACCGTTCGCATGAGCTGCTCCATCTGGCGAGCGCCGACGACGCCGGATTCGTCCAATACGATGATCGTCTTGGCGTCAACGGGCTTATCCTTCGACCGGAGAAAACTCGCGAGCGTATGCGCTTCGAGTCCTTCGTTCTTAAGCGCCTTGACCTGATTGCCATATGGAGCGAGCGCGACGGTCCGGTAGCCTTGTTGCATCGCGGCGTTCGAGGTCAAGGCCGACGCCTGTTTGATGAGGGAAACGGCCTGATTGATGGTGTAGGTCTTCCCCGTGCCGGCGTCGCCCTGGATGCCCACAAATCGATTACCCGTGGCGACGATCGTTTCGACGGCCGAACGCTGCCCCGTATTGAGCGTGGAGTTTTCGAGCGCCGATCTGACGGCGGCGATTTCCAGAATCGGCGCGACGGCCCGACGTCCGGTCCGTTCGATGGCGAGAATGGCTTTTTCGCGGGCAAGCGCCTGTTGCGTCGTGTATCGCTTTTCGGCCGGTACGAGTGAGCCCTGTTTGATCGCATTGGCGACGTACTGCTGCGCCTGCTTGTTTGACCAGCCCTTGAGCTCCTGCAGATAGCGCTTCCAGCCTGCAATAGACAGCGCGGGACCCTCCTTGCGCTCGGCCATCCGATACGCCGGCACCGCCTCGATAAGCGCGCCCTGTCCGACCAATCGCTTGATTTCGGCGCGAACGTCGCTCGGCCCTGCCAAGCCCACGGCCCGGCGTAGAGCGGTCGCCATGAGCGCGCTCTCACGCACGACGGCCTCACGTTCAGTGAGATGGTGGATGGCGTACTGCGCCACCGCTTGTGCAGGCGTGAGGCTGGCCGGCAAACTCGTTGCGGCAACGCGATCGCGCTCTTCGGGCTTAAAGACCTTCCCTCTGTCGCCGGTGATAGCGTTAGTCACCTTGCCGGTCATCCCGTCGGCTGCCCCGTCGAGCGTGTGGCTAGCCTCTCCCGGTGCTGCGCGCTCTCGCCCGCCGCTCACGTCATAACTACGTCCATCAAGCCGTGATTTCGGGCCGTAATCAATGCCCAGGTCGCGGCTTTTCTCAGCCCAATATTGCTTCACGATCTCCCGGTCGGACTCGTCCTTGCGCGGGCGTGTGGCGAGCGCAATCACCTGCTTCTCGATCGTGGTGGCACTCGCGCGCGTTTTACCCTCGTTGGCCAACGCCTCTTCAATGACACGGCTGCGTGCTGAAAACACTTCGATCTGATCCCGGCTAATGTGGGCCAACTCAAAATTGCCGTTGTCGTCAACCAAACGGATCGAGTAACCGACCGCCTGCAGGCCTTTTGCCAGCTCGGCTTTATAGATCGCATCGACCTCGTGCTGGACGCGAAAAATGTCCTCGTTCGCGAGCGCCCGCCATGCACCGTCGGCGCGCCGCGTCATGTTCATCACGACCGAGTGCGTGTGCAACTGAGGATCTTTCGCCCGGCTCATCTCATGCCGGAACTTGGCGATGGTCATGTTGCCCGTGCGTTCACGGTAGCTCTTGCCCTTTACTTTCTTGCGGGCCTCGGCGAGTTGCTCGACCTGTTCGAGCGCGCGGGTCACGGCGCGGTCATGCGCAGCGGTCACTTCGCGGTCGCCGGCCACGAGCGCTTGCATCGAAACCGACTTTGGCGCCGAGAAAGTGAGATCGAGCCCCATGCGCTTTTTGCTGTCGACGGGGTCAAACGTCGTCTGGATTCGCTCGCCGTTGGGCAGCTGGCCGTCCAGGAGACGCGAAAGCTGTGCCTGTTCGATGGGCCCCGTGAGCCCGAGGTGCCGCGCCCCTTCGCCCTGCCACTCGCCGGGATTCTCCTTAGCGTAGTAGTCGTCGGCCGACGAGAAGTAATGGGCGGCTGCATACTGGTTGCTTCCGCGAATCGGCGTCACATTGAGCATCGCGGTGCCTTCCTCACTTGATCTCGATTGCAGTCGCCCGATGCGGATACTTGACGTACGGCAGTTTTATTTTCGCGATGGGGAAGTCTTCGCCGAACATCACGTAGCCCTCCAGGTCTTTCAGGAACGAGATCTCTGAATCCATCACGACCGGTTCCGGCGGACTCGTGACAATGTTGCGGCTGCGCCCTCCCCCACCACCGCCTGCGCCACCGCCTGCGTTCGTCGTGATCTGGACTCGCTCCACCTGATGCTTGCCCAGAATCTCACTCGCCTTATCGGTATTGAGCGCGTTCGAGCCGCCAAAGATCAGGTAGTTACGAAAACATCCAAGCAAGGTTCGCGCGGCGTCCTTCCCATAGGTTTCGTCAAGCTGTGCCCAATCCTGAATGGACGCGGCCATGCGCAGACCGTGCTTGCGACCCTTCGTTGCCGCCGGCACGAACGACTCGAGCTTGCCGAGCGATTCCAGCTCGTCGAGGAAAAGCCAGAGCCGGCGCGCGAGCGGCGCCGAGCTGTCGGGGATGCTCATGATGGTGGCGCAGATCGTGTCGATCCACGTCGCCACGAGTGGCCGCTGCGTTGTGCGCATGTCCTCGCGCCACGTGATGAACAGGTTGCCCGCGTTCGGATCGTGCACCCATTTGTACAGCGAAAATTCGCCTTTGGACATGAACCGAAGCGGTCGCACGTACTTGTTCATCATGAACTGGATTGAGGCGACTGCCTTCTCCGCGTTCTCGCGAAAATAACCCTGCGAGTCGGTGTTGGCCAGGAATGCCTGAATCACCTCGCCATCCTCGCGCACGAGAAGATTGACCAGTGCGTCCTGGTCGGGGTTATTGGTCTCGACCAACTTGCGCATGGTGTCGGCGAGTACGTCGCGCGTGTAAGCGCACCACTGCTCGTCGGTCGGATCGATCTGCGGCGGAATGATGCTTTGCGCCATCCGGTCGAAGTCATGGATGCCCCGGATCTCGTTGAAGATGGTCCAACCGGCTGAACGTTGATCAAACGGATTGAGAATGATGTCGCCGGGAAAGCTGAACTTCGAATAGAACGTGCCGTTCGGATCAACCACGGCCATCTTGTCGCGGCGCTTCACGGCCGATGCGATCATGCTTTCCATTGCGACCGACTTACCGGCGCCGATGGTCGCGCAGATCAGCGTGTTCCGGTTTTCAAGGTGCAACGGCATCGGCATCCGACCGATCATGATGGGAGGCAAGTCTGTTCTTGCGAGACTCGGCGCATTGGTGTCTGCCGCGCGCTTCAATTCGACGCGAAGACGGCGGTTCTCTCGACGATTGGCGGCCTTTACCTGTTGTTTGACGCCGTGCCAGTTGGCCATGCGCGCACCGCGCAGCCAACGGTGATAGCGGGCGCCGCGAAATCCGTCGTCGCCGTATTCGTGCAGCAGAAAGGCGGCGGTTGCCGCAAGGCCAAGACCGAGCATGACCCCGCTTGCGATGAGCGGATTGTGCGGTGTCGTATGGAGCGCAACGGTGAGCGCTTCCGGGAGCGGGCGCAGCGGAACATTTGCAGCGTAGGCGCCGGCAAGCCAGCCGGCCACGGGTAAGCTCACGCCAAAGATCAGGGTCGCGTTCTCCGCTTCATGTTTCTGCATCGGCCTAACCCACGCTGGCCACGCTGGACCCGACCACCGCGTCACGGCGCCGGGCGAGCCACGCAGCCAATATTTGCGCATCACACGCCGCATCAACACAGTCGCGCTGCAGGGCGCTCAGCAGTGCATCGTGCAGCCAGTCGCTGATGCTCGGCGCATCGAGCGCAGCCTGAATGTCCGAGTCGATCTGCTCAATCGGTTCTGACATCACGAATCCTCCGCGAATCGGGTTACCAGCGAAGCGAATTCTGGAGACGAGGCGGCAAGTAATTCCGTGGGCATCCCGGCACCCGATACAGCGTTCTCGCATGCAAGCACGAGATCGTTGAAATCGCCCGACGTCGCCTTCTTGCGCATCAAAAAAAGTAGCGCGGCCAAAAGCGTATGCGCGGACTTTTGGGTACGTTCAATTTCCGCTAGTCGGCCATTGAGCTCTTGCCGCTCAGCCCACGTTTCCATGCTGTCGCGCTGACTATCACGACTCATCGCTTTGTCGCGAATATATTTCGACAGGTGCTTATAGCCCGCGAGTGCCGCCGCTTCTTCGACCCTGCGGCGATCCTCTTCTGAAAACCAGACTGGGATCGATTTGCCTGTGCTCATGCGTCGTCATCCCCTGTTGTTAAATTTAGAGTAACTCAATCTTCTAACCTATAGTATTGTCTATAGGTATCAAATGAGCAAACACATAGCTCTCCTGTGAATTCCTATAGCAACGCTATAGAGCCAAAGTAGTGTCACTTTCTCTGTGAGTCCGGTCATATCAAGGGTTTGCACTCCCGCAGGGGGTGCGTGATGTGTATCGAGATTTCTGGCCTGTTAAGGACAGGGATCTCTAAGGGTTAAGGGCGTGAAAATCAACTAGCCCAAAGGGCGTAGGCGAAGTGGATGCAATCAAGTAGCAATCGAGTAGCACAGAGGTTGCAAAACAGATGCAAGTTGGTAGTATGAAGAATGCGTGCTAAATGCAATAGGAGTGCGTATCAATAGCTTGGAGGATGCTTGAATGCCGCAACGTGATGTGGTGCAGGCTTTGACGGCGCTGGAGCCCAAAACCAAGGCGGCGAAAGTGCGTGAAGTGATGCCACTGATAGAACAGAGGCTCTCAGCAGGCGTGCGGATCGTGGATGTTCTCAAGGCCCTGAGAGCGAACGGAATCGATCTGACCGAAGCCACATTGAAAAGCTATCTCTACCGGTACAGGCAGAAGCAGCAAGTCGAGCAAGAGACTGCGGGACAGAAACTTCCGGCTAATGTCCAGCACTCCAGCGCCACCGGATCTGTGTCACAACGACACTACTCTGACTCATCCTCTATAAGCGATTCAGATTTATCGACGGACTCGGTCTCACACGAGGCCTCACAAGGGCCGATCTCGATGCAGGAGCTTGACCGTCTGATGAAGCCCGACCCGGCTGAACAAGCCGAAAAGTTGGCACGTTACGAACGCCTGGCCAAACAGCAACGAAGGAGCCGCAAATGAAAGTCGCCGTCATCAACTTCAGTGGGAATCCTGGCAAAACGACGCTGGTCGATAATCTCCTCGCGCCGCGCATGAACGCGCCGAAGTTTGAGGTCGAAACGATTAATGCGGGATCGTCCGGCACTGGCGCAGAGCGCCTCAAGGGCAAGGACTACGGAGGGCTTCAAGAGGATCTGATGACGCTCGATTCGGCCATCGTCGATGTCGGCGCATCAAACGTCGAAGAGTTCATCAAGCAGATGAGCCAGTTCGACGGCTCGCATGAAGAGTTCGATTATTTTGTCGTGCCAGCGGTGAGTGAGAAGAAACAGCAGATCGACACGGTCAACACCATTGAGACACTGGCGGGCCTCGGTGTCCCGGCCAAGAAAATCCGCGTGGTGTTCAACAAGGTCGAGCTTGAAGATGCAAACGATGTGCCGCGCCTGTTCAGCACGGTTTTCGGCCTTCATGCAGATCGCAAATGCTTCACGCTAAAACCGGAAGCAGCAGTGTTCCGAAACGAGATTTTCGAGCGGTTGCGAGTTCTCAAGAAGAGTGTTTCAGAGATCGTCGCGGATGGGACCGACTACCGGGCGATGCTGCGCGAAGCGAAGGATGACGACACGAAGGCGCGTGCGGTCATCATGATTTCGGCGCAGCGGCTCGCGAAGTCCGCGCATAAGAACTTGGATGACGTGTACAAGGTGCTATTCAAGTAACGGGGGCCGTTATGGGTGGCAACGTATCCACCGCACGCGAAGCGCTGATGGCAGAGTTATTGCAAGATGCCGATGCGCTTGTGCGGCGCTTCGAGCAGGCTGACGAGGCACTGTCCGGAAAAATCGAGCGGGCAACGACCGACGCCGCAGCCAAGGCATTCCTCGCGGCAAAGCTCAATTTTGAGTCTGTCATCGAGCAGAACAGCAATAAGCTCATGGAGGCGGGCCGCGTAGCGGCGGCGCAGGTTGGCAATCAACTCAACAGTGGCGCTGTCCAACTCGTGGCCGCCAATGCCGCACTCGAACACAAAGCGCGGCGGCTTGTCTTGCTGCTGGCAGTGCTCGCACTGACTGCAGGCATCGTCGGCGGCTTCATCGGAAGTAAGCTGGCCGCTGGAATGTGAGGGACACAAGGTTCGCCAAAGGGGCGACTTACCCGCCCGAGCGGTCTTTGCCGTTACCTTCGTATTCGATGACAGTCCGCGCGTAACGAAGGATTACCACGCTGCGACACACTTGCGCGCCGGGACGGCGCGCAGATTTTTTCTCCCTGTCCTCTGTAGACAGCTTCACGCCCCTGCTTCTTGCCATCAGATCCGGGGACAACATTGGCGGTGGAAATCGGTCGGAGACGGTTAGTTGCGCTATCGCGTCGAAGGCCACGAGTACGACAAAATACCACCACCCATCGTCAGTTGGGCCCTTGCCTCTTCGGCCATCTGTCGCACTTGCGCAGCAAGCTCCGGCGGCAGCCAGACTTCAACTTGTTCCCAATCCGGGGGAATCGCTCTTGCTGCCGCTTCAACGGCTTTGATTACCGCACCGACGCGCTGCTTGCTCAGTCCGCTCTCTGTAGCGGCATCTACCTGCGAGATACCGTCAACAAGCACGCGCCGCGCAATTTCCACGTTACCGACGGTCATGCGCTTGAGGCGGGGCATGAGCGATTTGAAGTCCTTCGCCGTCATCCTCTCTCCTGCCATGTTTGCGCCCCCTCAAAAATGTTTGAAATCGGGACTAGATTATCTGCTCGGAGTCAATATCGGTCAACAGAAAGCCCCAATCCGGTGGGATGGGGCGATTTGAGCGTACTGTCTCGCGGCTTTAATGGTGCTGAATCTTCTGTGCGATCAACGGGTGAGGCAGTGTCGCGACACCGCGAAATCGCCAGTAACGGGAACCCTTTCTCGCGTAGATCAAGGTGATATTCCCCTCGACGGGTTCGCTACCTTTGAACGATTCGACGCCATCGCCCAGTTGCCAGACGAGCGGCGGCCATGGGCCGGACATGGCTGCATGATATTCGGCCTCGGTGATTTCCTCCGGGTTAGTCGATAACACACGCTCCTGTTGCTCGATGAAGGAATCCTCCTCACCGATCACCACGCCCGGATAACGCTGCGCGAGCTGGTCGAGCGTTTCGCGTGTCCAGTTTGTGACGTAAGTGGTGGTTGGGCCGTCCGTCAGTTCCAACGCATAATCTATCGCGGTCGGCTCGCCCGGAATATAAAAGACCTTGCTCATGGTGTTCTCTCCATGTGTCCGAGGAACTACCGGGCGGCTGTGCTCGCCCGGCAGCCGTCCGCGTTAGCCGATCATCTTGCGCATCTCGTCGGCGAGAACCCACAAGGCCCGATTCAGTTTGACGTTCTGGTCAATGCCGCTGACCGCTCGGGTGGTGGTCGTGCGGCCCGTCGCGCTACGTCCGCGCAGGCCACCCTTCACCATGTTTCTTGCACACGGTTAAAGGTCGTCCACAGGTCCGACCCGCCATCCTCCATGCGGCAGGGGCGGAGAATCTGCGTCTCGGTAACGGGCGCGGCGGCGTCTTCCGTGTCGTACTTCAATTCGAGGGCTGCGCGCGCAAATGCGTTCTGTGCGCCGGTATCGAGCGTCACGCCTTGCATGCCTTCGCGCTGCTCGTCCACCACCTCGAAGTTATCGAGCACGCGAAATGCGCCTTCGATGACTTCGCCCACAACGTCACCCTTATGCGGGACGCGCACCTCTCCGACATTCGTGCCGCACACCATGCCGTTGCAGCAGACGAAGCGGAACATACCGGCGAGCATCTGATAACTGCTCGTTCCATCGTGGCTGTTCAACAAGATGATTTCGTTCGCTTCCTTGCCGCTGATCTGGTCAGCATGGCGGAGGCGAATCATGTGCTTGGTGAAATCGCGCTTGTCGTCGTTTCGCACACGCGTCTGTGCGACCATGAAGGGCTGGAAACCTTCGCGGCGCAGGCCGTTGAGCACATCGATCGTCGGAATGTAGGTGTAACGCTTCGAGCGGCTTTCGTGCTTCTCAGCAGCGAAAATCGACGGCGCGATGCTTTGGATTTGGTCGTCCGTCAGGGGGATTTCCGAACGAAGAACGGGTGCGTTATAACCGAACTTGGATGCGAGTTGCATTTATAGTACTCCTAAATTGCGACGTTGTGGAAGGTCGAGAAGCGGTTGCCGCCGCTGGTTTCTCGGTATCGAAGCGTCTTTCCGTTTCGTGCTTCGATGTATGTATTATGGTCGATACCCTCACCAAAGTCAATAGCAGTATCTATTTATTATTCTTGATAAGTACTCTCTTCCCGGCGAGTCTTGGCATCAAAGGTGCTGCCCCGAGGACGAGCGAGGGAGCGGATCGTTCGATCAAGACGGGCGCGTGAGCGCTTGTCTCACTTCAAGGGGCGTGGAGCACGCGAAGCCGTTTGCTAGGTCTGCTCGTCGGAGTCGGTCGGTCGCGGTAAGCCCGTTCTGCCGCGCGAACCGGCGCGGTCAAGGGGTCGTGGAATACCGCAGGCCGCGAAGCGGTCGAGGATATGCCGCGAAATGCCCCTTGACCGGGAAAGCCGGGGCGTGTGGCAGATTCAAGGGCGTGAGCGACAGGCCGACTCCGACGAGCAGACCATCCGATAGACCGTGCGAAACAACCGGCAAGCCCCCTTGGGGCGCGCAGCGCCGCCAGGCGCGGAGGCTGGTGTTCGGCTTTGTGTTCGGCCTCGGCGCGGATATAATGAAATCAGTTGGATCCCGTTCTACTCCTGCGACGTTGGACGGTCGGGCTCGAAGGGTTGCCGCGCCTCGAGCCTTTTCTTTTCCAGTTCGACGTTGAATACGGAACGGTCAAGTTACTGCCCTTCCTTGGCTACCTTCTGCGGGTCACTGATCTGCGTCTGCGTCAGCTTCTTCTCGGCTGCCCTCCTCGTCTGACTCTTGGTCATCAAGTTCGGGTGAAGCGAAGTTGCTCTCCTTCACCGAACTGCGGTTCGTCAGCATGTCGGGAATCCAACCTGTATCGGACAGCAGCCTTTCGGCCATCGATGCTGCCTCATCCTTCTTGTTCGATGCGAGCGGTGTTGCTGCTTCCGCCGAGACTGCCGCAGTTTCGACCTCGGCGATCCGACCTTTTGATACATGATCCAGATAGCTCTCCCGCGTCGCAGTCCAGTACTTGCTCATGTCGAGATTGAGCACGTCGAACAACTGGCTCACCGGATGATCGCCATCGGTCCCGGAGACACTATCGAGGGTGGCTGCGACACAGAACGCGAATAAGTTGGACGTGACATCGTCGCTCTGCTGCAAAAGCCACGGTAGTAGCTCGGCATTGTTCTCGGGAAGCATCGCTGTCCACATCGCACGCTCGGCTTCGATTTCCTTCCATGCACGGCTATTCGCCAGATCATCGGCCTCACGCAACAGGCCGTCATGCACGCAAGTAAACTTTGCCTCAAGAGTACGGCCGGAATACATGTGGCCGTAATGGTCCGCGAAGATAGTCGGGATCATGTGGTGCATTAATACGGCGATTGCTACGCCCGGTTGTGCGGCCAGTTCAACCTGAACAACAGCGGTTCGATGTGCGGTCAAGCGGCGGCAGAGTTTTTCGCTGTGCACAGGCTTCGCTTTCTTCTTCGGCTCGACTCCTGACGTGCCATCGGCGGCGCTCTGCGCAGAACCTAACCGTTGCATATCGTCCCTTTTGATAAAGCCCCGCTCGATGACGACTTCGCCCGCATAGTTGAGGAACACGAAAGCGCCACCAGCCTGCAACTGTTCAGGCAACCATGCTTCCATGCTTTCGACAAAAGCATCGCAGGCATCGCTCGCCGCGTTCGCTGCTTCCTCCAAAGCACCGCGTTTTTCCTCGTCCTCCTCGGCGGACTCGTCGTCGTAATACGCATTGAGTGCGCCAGTCGCCGTGTCTCTTGCCTTCTGGAGCTTGGCGAAATCGCGTTCCTCCTTTTTTGTCATGTCGCGCGTGTGTGACGACTGCCGACCATATTCGGCCAACTCGCTGTAGTCGCGCTTGACTCGGGTTTCGACCCACTTCCAGCCCTCGGCACTGATTGTTTGCGCCACCTCGATCAGACGGTCGGTGGCAAGTTGCAGCAACAGTGCGGCATCGGCAATGTGCCCGCTGTTGTTGTCATCGCTGAACAAGTCTCGACGCACGAACCCACCGGCGGCCTCGTAGGCTTCGAGTGTCACGAACGCGACAAGCGGATTGTTGCGGATTTCGATTTCTTCCTTCGTGATCGCAGCGCGTAGCTGATGAGGATCGCGCAACCATGCCTGTGCGGCGTCGAACCATAGCCGTTCCTGCAAGTCATGGTCATCGGTCAAGGCAAGAGCGACGACCTGCTCGATGCTCATGCCGTCATCGCGGAAAACGTCCAATAGTTTGGGCGAGACGTTGGCGATTTTGAGACGTCGCTGCACGGTCAACACCGAAACCGAGAACAGCGCAGCGATGTAGTCTGCACTCCTGCCCTCCTCGATCAGCAGCCGAAATGCCATCGCCTGATCGCCTCCGTGCATTGGCTCGCGGGCGTGATTTTCGATGAGTGATGCGGCGACTGCTTCAGCCTCGGTGACGACCTTCACCGGAATCAACTCGTCCGCGCTGATCACACCGCGTTCTGCAAGCAACTGAAGTGCGGCAAGTCGGCGTTGTCCTGCGCACACACAAAGCTTCGGCTTCTTGCCGCGCGCTCCCGTCATCGGATGAGCTACCAGATTTTGCAGCAGCCCTTTCGCGGCGATGCTGTCCGCGAGGCCGTCGATTCCAGTTGCTGCTTTGCGGCGCACATTTCGCGGCGAAGGATTCAAGCGTGACAATGCGACTTGCTCGATGGCACTGTCGCCGCCAAAGGTGTTGTCGAGTCCCGTGGGCGATGTTGCTGCATCGTCAAGCTCGACATCATTGTTCTGAACGTTGATGGCGTCGTTGCAATCATCCATTTTCAAGCTCCCAGAGAATGCCAGCGACCGAGTTACGCAGAGTGGGATTGCGTTGGTCGTTGGCCGGTTAGAAACAAGGTTGATGTAGAACGGAAGGCAATCGGCGGGATGCATGATCGCCCTCCCCCTCTCCTGTTCAGTCAACGGGTCCAAATCGGTCGTAGAGCGGCATGACGGATCGTTGCTCGCCGCATTCGCGGGCATAGCCGTCGCGGAGCGTTATGTAGGATTGGAGTGCAGGCTTTTCACAGGCCACTTTTAGGCGATCGCTTTGTTTGGCAAGCGCTTGATGGATCATCGTCTGCACAGTGGTCGTGGTGTCCGAAACCAGTTCCGCAAGTTGGAGTCGTGATAGTTCACAGGAGCGAAATTGATCGACAGTCGGCTTGGACAGACCGTTTCCGGCGAAGAGGTTTTCGTAATGTCGATAGATACTGTCGATAGCGGATTGCACCGCTGCGTCGCTGTGCTCGCGAACAGTAAAGATGTGGTCTACCCCAAAGCAGACCTCGTATGCGTCCAGCCTCTGATCACCGGCTGCCGCATCATCATTCGGTCCGTCGAAATACACCCGCCGAACTCTGCTGGTGATCGCCTCGACCTGCGCGGCGTTCGGGCCATCGGTCCGACTCACGTAAAAGATTGCGCTACCGCCGTGAGTCTGAGTGCGGACCAAGAACGGTACGCCCTTGAAGCACTCCGCCAACGACTGACGAATCAGCGTTGCGGTGTCAGCACAAGAAAAGTATCTTGCCGTCATGATTCGGTATCCTTATTGTGCGATCGACAATTAAAGCGATGTCACCGTGACCTTTAACCATCTGCCGTTTTGGTACCGCAACTGGATACGGGAATCGTCAACAGTCACCACTCGAATGTCGCCCTCGACATATGTTCGTTGGTGAGCCTCGGAGGGTTCGGGAGGAACGCCCGAATCGTTGGTGGGGTTGCTTGTGCGGGTGGTCGTTGCGCTCATGACTACCTCCTTTGTCTGTCGTTCAGTTTCATCTGCTCTTCGGAGCCGCCTCGGCGCATGTCTTGCACGGGCCGGATTCGGTGCAAGGGCGCGCCCGGAGGCCGCAGCGAAGCGCAGCCGCAGGCGAGCATCGAACGGGTGAGGACGCGGCGAAGCGAACCCTTGTGCCGAATCCGGTTCGTGCTATGCGTCGATTAAGAGGCGGCTTTGAAGGGCAGATGAAACGCGCTTTGAACGGCAGACAAAGGATGGAGCGCGGCGACGTGTTTCCCGCACAAGCAATCCCGCGGCACAGGCACCGCCAGGTGCGTGTGCTCTATCGGCGCGGAGCGCCGCTTATCAGGGTTTCGCGGCGTCGAAAGGCGACCGTCTTACAAAGCAAGTTTTGCGAAACCCAAGTTGCTCGGAAATCTGAGGCTGCATGCTCTTCGACTCGCCTCCTCAGCCCGAAGAGCCCCAACGCCACCTTGGACGAGGATGCAGGTTCGCAACGAAGAGGTTTGCGAAGGCTGGGTAGATGTCTTTCACACTATTGTTAGTCAGCCCGACGATCAGCCACGTTGTGTGTTTCACGTGTAACCACGTTTCACACTTAATGTGGTTTCGCGGTAAACGCGTCTAATGGCCGAGACTTCTAGCACTGAGTCGTCTGCGATGTTTAAAGTTAACTTGCGTTTACTACCCCAGCCGTCTAAAGTCCACTTGATTCTATCGGATGGGTGAAAAGTTGGCTTGGCGATAGAATAATCTAAACCGATCGAAAATAGACTATGGACTTAGATCTCGCCAACCCTGGTAAGACAACACCTGAAGATCTTATCAAGCTCGCTGGGCTTTCCGACTTCATGTTGCAGAAGATTCGGGATGAGCTGCTGGAGCCTTTTCCGAGAAAGGTGCCTCCAATGATCAGTTCAGCGCGAGTTCAGGAAATGTGCGGGATCGACGTCCAGCGGATGGCCTATATGCTCAAAAAGGGCGAGCTGCCGCAAGGCAAGCAAGCTCGTCGGGGGTCGCCGCGGCAGTTTACAGTTGAAGAGGCTGTTCAATGGGTACGTGCTGAACTCGCTCCGACTCCCCGGTCAGGCCCCGGAAAAATCATCGCCGTCGCGAACTTCAAAGGTGGCGTCACTAAAACGACGATGTCGACTGTTCTTGCTCAGGGACTAGCGATGCGTCGTGGACGGCGTGTCTGCCACATAGATCTAGACCCGCAGGGCAGCGCTACCACGTTATACGGGATCAATCCGCATGCGGAGGTCGACGCCTCACAGACCATCATGCCTTTGATCGAGGCCTACCTGCGAGGTGATGAGTTCGACATGCGGACGTTGCCGCAAGAGACCTACTGGCCAAACTTGGATCTCATCCCGTCGTCGACCGAGCTTTTCAATGCTGAGTTCATGCTGCCTGCCCGCGCATCAGCCGGTGCCCGCGGTGAACGATTCGAAAATGTTCTCCATGCTGGAATCGAAGCTCTACGGGAAAAATACGACTACATCATCCTGGATACGGCACCGACGCTGAGCTATTTGACAATCAATGCGATTTTTGCGGCCGACGGGGTGATCGTGCCCGTGGTTCCCGACGTCTTATCGTTCGCTTCGATGGTTCAGTTTTGGCACCTGTTCTCGGATTTGGTAACCGGCATGGCAGCGCGCGGAGAACAGTCGCGCAAAGAGTTCGACTTTCTCGACATCCTGATTACACGGATGACGCCAAAGCCCGCAGCCAAGGCAGTTCAGTCGTGGATTAGCCAACTGTACGGCAACCGGGTCATCCCAGTTGAAATTCCAGAAACTGACGTAGCGCGCAACACCAATATGCGCTTTGCAACGGTGTACGACATCTCAACGTATGAAGGGGGAGCTGAGACTCTCCGTCGGATTCGAACGCCCTGCGATCAGTTTGTCGATCGCGTCGATGATCGTGTTTCGGGTCTTTGGCAGAAAGGAGGTAGCGCATCGTGAGTATGAAAAATTTCGCTTCAAAGGCGGCGAACATACGCCTTACAGATGAAGAGGCGGACAAAGCACAGAATCGCGCTGCAACGACGCCCCGCACTGCGCCCGGTCAGCTGATGCACCTTCAAGCAAAGTCAGAGCAGCAGCAGGATGAGATTGAGCGGCTTCGGAAAGAGCTGCAAGAAGCAAAGCAGATGGGCGGCACCGTTGATGTCCCTCTTTCAGAATTGCATGAAGTCCCCGGCCGTCGCAGATACATGGCACCGGAGAAATATGCTGAGCTTCGCGACAATCTCCGCCATAACAAGCTGATTCATCCGGTGGTTGTGCTGCCGCGCGCGGAAGGTGGTTTCGAGATTATTTCCGGACATCATCGAAGCGATGCTTATCGGGAACTGGGCCGCGAAACAATTCGCTGCGTGCTGGGCGAGGCAACGGCTGAGGAAGCTGACGAAGGAGCCTTCTTCGCGAACTTGATGCAGTCGGACCTAACTGACTACGAGAAATATATTGGTCTGAAGCGATTTCAGACCGAGCATCCGGAAATGAATAGGGCGACCGTTGCCGAGCGTGTGGGTATCAGTCCGTCACACATAAGCGCATTGCTGTCTTTCGACCGTCTTCCGCCTGAAGTTCGGACAATTCTGGAAGCGAACATTGCACTTCTTGGCGCAAATGCCGCAGCCGAGTTCGCAGTGCTGGTCGAAGCGGGCAAGAGGGATCGGGTATTAGAGGCTGTCCAATGTCTTGCTGACCGGAGGCTCGATCAGTCGCAGGCAGTGAAATTTGCTCGATCGTCCGATGCCCCGAAGAAAGCCACCCCAGCCGCATCAAGCTTCAAGATTCGCTCTGGGAAAACAACTTGGTGCGATGTCCGAAGCGCTAAGAACGTGATGCGAATCGAGTTTCAATCTGAGGAAATCGCAGATTCGGTACGTGATGCTATTCGAAAGCACCTAGAGCAACTCGCGCAGACTCAAAAACCATAAGTCGTTGATTAACAACAACTTCGTACTACGCAGGCGTCTACCGGAACCGAAATGACGAAAACCTAGCTAAAGAAAGACAAAGGCCCGCAGCTGGAAACTGAGGGCCTTTGCGATTGCGGGCTTGGCTGGAAACCTTGCCGCGCGACTCCCCAGCTGGAAACTGGAAAGGGACTGCAGACACCCGGAGTGTAGCGCAACAAGGTCGACAGTCAAGCGAATTCAATCCATTTTTAATGGATCGCTCGACATGTCTATCGCGCAACACTTCGTTGCCGGCGAGGGTGAAGCACACCCTGAAGATTCGGCCGCCCTTAGCGCATTTCGTTGCGACTCGACCAACCTGCCGTGGATCATTTTCCGCGCAGCGTTCCGGGCCGCGCACATCGAACAAATCCCTCCCCGGGCCCGCGCCGTCCTGTCTGCCCTCGCGCGGACCGTTGACGCTGCCCAACCGTTTGCTGCGATCTTCGCTCGTCGTGAATTGCTCACAGGCCGTGCGCTGCAATCGATGCGCACGTTCTATCGGAGCCTCGACGATCTCGAAGTCGCGGGACTGATCGAGCGTCGCCCCCAAAGCCGCTACGTCCGAGCGGGCCTGTTTGGCCGCGCATACCTCCACCTCACCGAACACGCTGCTGCCCTCCTCGGACTCATTGAGGCCTTACGCACGCACGAGAGCGAGGCTTCGCAAGCGCCCTCCTCGTCAGCCGCTGCACCCTCGCAGACCTCATTCCCGGCACCGTCTGCCACATTGGCAGACGGTGGAATATATAAGGATCTAAGCCCTTCTGTTTTTCACAAGAGACAACCGGGCCAGTTGCCTGCGGACCTTCAGCGTCTTCGCACCCTGGGTTTTTTTGATTTTTTGATCTTCAAACTCATGCGTGAAGCCCGAGATCACGGCAAGCGACTCTCCGATGTGGTAGAAGCCACTTGGGACCACCTGAAGCTCGCCAAGGCGCCGATAAGTTACCTTCGTGCCCTGCTTCGCACCCCAGTCGATTTCACCCATCTCGTGCGCCGTCGGAGCGCGGATGGCGACGCCACCCAGGCGCGCAATCAGCAACGCGCCGAAGGCCAGGCCATCGCCCTTCAACACGCGGGCCGGACCTTCATCGATGCAGACAACGCGCGTCAGTTCATCGTGGGCGCCGGGGGCGATTCGCTGACGATCTTCAGCCTCACGGAGCGCGTTGGACGGCAGGCCGCCGGCTGGATGCCGTCGTTCGCCGCAGCGCTTAAGTCCGGAAAACTCCGCCCCGCCACCGCCCTTGACCTCGAACGCTTCGCCCACGCACAGCAGCAAGCACTCGGCAACGCACCGGCCTCGGCCGTTCCGTTGAGCACGGTCAAGTCGCCGGTCACGGGCGCCGTGCGTGACCATATCGCCGGACTGCGTCACCTGCTCAAGGTGCGAAGTGCGGGCGCGTGACGCGGTCGGCTGCCGTCCACACGCACCCAGCCATGACGGCGTATGTGCTGCCTCAAGGACGGCGGTGAGTGCAAAGCGAACGCCTCAGTCACGAGCCGGTGGAGCTGAACTGAGACCGATCGTAGACGAGACCATCCATAACGCAACTACCGATCCGACCGTCTTGACTCCGCGAACACTCCAGTCCCAACACGCTGACGGGCCCCGAAAAACCAGCTTGCAGAGACCGATGACCCGGCCCAGGGCGAGGAAACAGGGGAAGGTGGCAGAGGCCATTCGGACGATCGAAGCGATCAGGAAGTGACCGTGGACGCCGCCGCATTAAGCAAGGCAGGCGCCGCTTTTCACCGGCGCGCGGGATCGTTGAGCGTGCCTCGGCTAGCGCAACCAGGGCAGGGCGACCGCACACGTCAATCATGCTCGAGGATGCTTTGGACGATGTGGCAGAACGAACTGGGAACGCGCATCGCCGTCCCAAGCGATACCGTTGGGGGATGACCGGGACAGGAGGAGCGGACGGCAGTTGTCAACCATAGTCGCGGACGAAGAGGGCGGTTGGGTATTGCTCACGCGGCGCCGGTTAAGCGTCGTGAAGTGCGCGTCGGGAATCAAGCCGGGACGCGAGACGCGGCAGAGCAAACTCAGGCGCGCGTGCGCTTACAGTGCGGTGGTGGATTACGTCGGGGCCTTAAGGCGACGGACCATCGAAGCGCGGTGCGAGTCGCGAGGGGGCGCGCACAATGTCCCGTACCCCCTAAAAGCGCGACGGTGCGGTTCGACGCTGCTGCCGGAGAGCCGGCAGATGAACCCACCCGCCCGATATAGATAGCGCGCGGACCCCGTAAAGTTGATCAGTCCCGTGCGCGATGGGGCACCGCAACGGCCCTGTCGCAACGGCAGGGGAGGGACGACGCGGTCGCTTTCAAGGCGCGTGATCAAAAAACCGAAGGACCCAGCGGAACCCTCGGCGTCCAACGCCGGCCACGTCGTCGCTACCGACTCGTCGCGACTATAGCGTTTTAGCCGCCGGGTCAGGCAGCCGAAACGGGTTCGCGACCCTCGGGAGCACACCCTTGCGCGAGCCGGCCCCGTCGATCAAGATAGCGTCCGGCGCTTGCGAGGGGCGGCGCCGTTCTCAACTTTTAAGGCACAACACAACATGGCAACCGGTACGGTCAAGTGGTTCAACGATGCAAAAGGTTTTGGTTTCATCACGCCGGACGCAGGCGGTGACGATCTGTTCGCGCACTTCTCGGAAATCCAGTCGAACGGCTTCAAGACGCTCGCGGAAGGGCAGAAGGTGAGCTACGACGAGAAGATGGGTCCGAAGGGCAGGCAAGCGTCGAACATTAAGCCGGCGTAACGGCGGTGGCCCTGACGATCGCATGGTCGTCAGGGCCGGGAAGGGTGACGGGAGGGTGAGGGAAGGGCAGGGTAGAGCAGAGGCCGGAAAGTCGCTCGTTGGCAGCCGAAAAAATCGGGAATAGCAGAATCAGCCTTGTCTGCTAACTGTTATTAGCAGCCAAGCTGGGCCATCTCGGCAAGCCAGACAAGTCATTTAATCGCGCTTGGCGCGGATCTCTTACTGGGCGAGACCGTACAGGTTAAGAGCTTCAGGTGTCTACCCGAGTTGATAGTTGCCGAAATTTGGCATCAATGATACAGGAATCCTAACTAACTAGTTGACAGCTCCGATTTTGTTATGGCTCAGCGTGAAACAGCTCGGCGTAACCAGGATCTGATGCAAATAGTTGTTTTTAAACGAATTATTCTTATAAGAGCAGCTAGGAACGCCGATTGTTTCACGGTAGAAGAAGGCTGAAGCGTTCCCTGCAATGCTATTTGCCGCCTTGAGCAGGTTTTCTCTATTTGCAGAAGCGGTTTGTAATGACCGAAACAACTTCTGTATATTTTGATACGAGCGGCAGACTAGACGCTCTTAGGCCACATGCATGTCGGGCCGATTTGCATTGGTGCGCCGTTCGAACACTATGCACAAGCAGTGAGCACCGCCTGTTGCAGCTTGGAACAACCCGCCCGGCCGTATTGTGGCCTGCCCCGGTGCACCTCACGATGAGAGCTCGATTGTCCGAACGATCGAATAAGTGCGTCACGTGCCAACGCATATTCTGAAAACGCACAGGAGGGGAGGGGCCCATGGGTCGCTGCTGAGGACGGGTTACGGGCACATTGCCAATCGAGCGTTCGTCGGCAGCCTGTGGATCACCGAAGCGGCGACAGTCAAAGCAATGAAACTCGGTAGCCTTTAAAAGCCCTCAGTGCGGCGAAAATCCGTGAGTAGATCACGCTTAAGCGCGCGGTTGCCGGCGCGTGGCGCGTCGCACACGGCGATTCGATTCGGTGCCGCCACTGGCGGTCAATCCGATGCGCATGGAGCATGCGATCGTCGTTCCACTCGTGATAACTCCGAGATGCACTGCACTGTGTGGAGACGCGCGCCGCGGCTCCGTACTAGATGTCATCGCGAGGACGGCGCGGTTGAGCTTGTGCACCGTGCGACGTACGGAGCGGAGCCCGAAACCGACGTCGAAGTTACCACCTTCGCCTCGAAAAATGCGGCGCTGTCTGACACGCTGCATTACGAACGTCTCGCCTCGATTTCTTGTGTGCGACCTGGCATGAAGCGCTCCGTGCATAGACGTTCGCTTTGCGTACCGCGATTAGCGCGAAAGTGCGCCCGTTTGAGGCAGGTCTAGGGCCGGCGAATCGTCGTGCCGCCTTATCCGATTCGGATGACGGGCCGCGCGCAGTAAAACTCGACGCAATGAAGCGGCATCTCAACAGCATCCTCGACACGCCGGCGCAGCACGCACCACTTGCCGACTATCGATCGTCTGTTCGCTTATGCAATCAGCATACGTACGATCTCTCCGTCGATTTCGACATAAAATTATCATTTGCGCCGCTCTCCGCGTCGTTGGGCTAACGCCTGACGGTGCGACCGTCCTAATCAGAACGCAAATCGCCGTTTTCACCTGGGGTATGACTTGAGCCAAGAAGGGCAGTTGCTCGACAAGAAATCGTTGCGTGCCGTAACCGGAAAGTCCGCGGATTGGCATGAGTTGGCTAAAGACTTGGTGGCGTTCGCCAATGCAACCGGAGGACGACTGCTCATTGGCATCGAAGATGCCGTCGCTGTGCCCCCGCCTGAACAAGTGCTTCCGATGGATCTGCCCGACTTGGTACGCCGTCGTCTGAGCGAGCTCACCGTCAACGTTGTTGCGTTGCCTGAGGCAAAGACGGCTGAGAACGGCGGGCAGTATCTTGAGATAACCATCCCACGCGCGGTGGCGGTAGCGTCCACCACCGACGGACGCTATTTCATCCGTATCGCCGACAAAAGCGCCCCCGTCACGGGCGATGATGTGCTGAGGCTTGCGAGCGAACGCGCGGCGTTGCCTTGGGAGACTCAATGCACAGCAAGTGTGTCTCGACATGTGGTGAACGCCGAGCAGATTCAGCGGCTCACGCAAGGTCTTCTTACGTCGGACCGTGTGAAGGCGTCGGTCAAAGAAAAGTCGGTCGACGAGTTGCTCGAACACTATATGCTGGTGCGCGGGGACTATCTGACAAACATGGGCGTTCTATGCGTCGGCACTCAAGCCGATCGCGCGCAGCTCGCGACCGCGCCCGTCATTCAGGTCATCAAATACGACGACAGCGGCGCGAAGGTCAATAAATGGGTGTGGGACGACCAACTTCTGAGTCCGATGGAATTGGTCGAGGCGGTATGGAAGGAGGTCCCAGATTTCCGTGAGCGGTACGAGCTTCCAGATGGCCTTTATCGACAGTATGTCCCGGCTTACGACGAGATTGTGGTGCGCGAGCTTCTCGTTAATGCACTAGTTCATCGACCGTACACGCAGCGGGGCGACATTTTTATCAATTTGTATCCGGACCGGCTTGAAGTCGTAAATCCTGGTCTTCTTCCGCTTGGCGTTACACCGCAGAACGTCCTGCACACGACTGTTCGGCGCAATGAGATCCTGGCGCGACTGTTCCATGACCTAAAGCTGATGGAGCGCGAGGGGAGCGGTTTCGACAAGATGTATGAAATCCTGTTGTCGCAAGGACGCCCCGCACCCGAGTTAATTGAGAATCATGATCGCGTGCAGGTGGCGATACGCCGACGCATCTGAAGCCGGAGGTGATCGACTTTCTCGCCAAGGCGGATGAGACGTTTCATTTGCAGCAACGTGAGCGGATTGCATTGGGACTGCTCGCGCAGCACGATTCACTTACTGCGCGCGAACTCATCGCTTTGCTAGAGCTTGGCTCTCCGGACGCACTTCGTCCGTGGCTGGCGCGACTATTAGATTGGGAGATCGTGAAGTCGGCGGGACGTACCCAGGCCACTCGTTACGTCGTTGACCCGCGCTTACTTAGAAATCTCGACTTTGCGGCGACGACGACGTTGAAGCGGATCGAACCGCATCGCTTATTAGCGCTCATTTTGGAAGATGTCGCGCGTTATCCGGGATCAAGCATCAGCCAGATTCATCAACGCGTGGGCACGGAAATTCCACGATCGCAGATGCGACGAGCATTGGATCAATTGTTGAAAAAAGGGTCACTACAATTGACGGGTGTGCGGAGCACAGCGCGGTATACGGTATCGGTCTAGCCTTGGTGCAAGTCGCGGTCTATCTTCGAGGTTTGAACCAAGAGTTTGCGCCAACGAAGCCGCAAACTCTTGCCACATAAGGTTTTCGTGACAAGCCAACGTTGGTTCAAACGTTGAGAATGAGCCAAGAAGCGGAGCCCAGTCGGGTATAGCGCCTTACTTCAGCGTGGCCAATATGCGGAATCTTGCGAAGTCTGTGACGGTGGAGCAAGGGCGAGGGCAAAGCAAGTTGTTTGTTGCCCGCAAAGAATGAAAGCGTCCCTCACCCCTCTGCTAAAAGCGTCCCTGGAGGGGGGTGATTTTTCCCGCAAACCCTTACGGAGCAAGGCTGGGGACACTTTCATTCGGTGTGGTGCACGCTGAAGAAAAAAATCCCCTTTTAACCCCCTCCTGATTCCAGAAAAAACCGCCCCCCGCGCCCTCGAGGGACACTATTAGCGAGGGGGTGATTTTCGAGCCATTGGCGTCAGGAATCCGCCACAGTCATGCCGGCAATCACTGCATCCTCTCCAAGATGTGCCACTCGACTGCCCCCTCTGGGTAGTCCTGTGGCCACTCTTTGCGAGCAATTCCATCGCACTCCAAGCTCGCTTTTTCGCGCCTATCGAATCGTCATTCTCATAGTCTCCATGGGGTTCTCCGTTGGCGGAGCCACGAGCGCCTCTTTCTGTGGGCAGCTCCTTCCACGCTCCTTCTGAACCTGCGTTTTCACGCACTGCTCCCAAAACACCCCGCGCGCACTCCACCCGGTTCAGCGCCCGCCGAAGCCGCTCCCGCATCTCATCCTTGAGCCCACGCTCCCGCGTGACAACCTCAACGTCGCTTGCGACGTCCGCTAGCAGACTCTCCACCAGCTCAACCAGCGTCGATGCCAGCTCGGCGGTCGTCGCGCGCTTGGTCGTTTGTTAGTTTTCAATCGAGTTGTCCATCCAACCGATAGCGATGGCTGCTTATGTGACCGGGCTCGGCCAGCCAGCCAAACGACGGGGTTCGTCCATTTGTGTCAACGCCGACTGAAACCTGACCCACCCCCCCAGGGTCATTTTTACATCGGCGCTAACAAACGCATCCTCTGCCAAGGCCGCGGGTCCGCTGCTATTCTGCTGTCTGCTATTGCCTCGGTGTGACCGAAGTGGACCCGTCACGCGGAAACCTCCTGTTCGAACGCTTTATATCGAAAGAGCGAAACGAGCCTCCGGACATCGATGTCGACTTCGAACATCAGCGTCGAGAAGAAGTCATTCAATACATCTACGGCAAGTACGGTCGAGATAGGGCAGCCATTGCGGCGGCGGTGTCTACGTATCGGCCACGCGGAGCGTTGCGCGAGACGGGCAAGGCGCTAGGCATCGACCCACAAATAGTTGACCGGGTGGCGAAGAGCCATCAGTGGTTCGACCATTCGCAAGACCTCCTTCGACGTTTTGAAGAATCGGGGCTTGACCCAGAAAACCCGCGAATCGTCCTCTGGGCGAAACTCGCCGCACAGATTCTTAACTATCCGCGACATCTATCTCAGCACTCCGGCGGCTTCGTCATCAGCCGAGGCAAGCTTACGCGCCTTGTGCCGGTCGAGAACGCTGCGATGGTGGACCGCAGTGCAATCCAGTGGGACAAGAATGACCTGGAGGCGCTTGGGCTGCTGAAGATTGACGTGCTCGCGCTCGGCATGCTGTCGGCTATCCGACGCACGCTCGACATCGTGTCTGAGCAACTAGGTGAGCGATTCGAGATGCAAGACATCCCAGCCGAGGACGACGACACGTACGAGATGATTTCTCGTGCGGACACCATGGGCGTTTTCCAGATTGAATCCCGCGCGCAGATGAGCATGCTTCCCCGCATGAAGCCACGTGAGTTTTACGACCTGGTGATTGAGGTGGCTATCGTGCGCCCAGGCCCTATTCAAGGGGGCGCAGTTCACCCGTATTTGCGCCGTCGACAAGGTCTTGAACCCGTGAGCTATCCGAGCGAGGACTTGCGCACGGCACTTGGTCGCACGCTTGGTGTGCCGATTTTCCAAGAGTAAGTAATGCAAGTCGCCATCCTCGCGGCGGGCTTCTCGCCTGGCGAGGCGGACCAACTTCGACGCGCGATGGCTGCATGGAAGCGCAAAGGCGGTCTCGACAAGTACTACGACCGTATCGTGAACGGGATGCTCGAACGAGGCTACGAGAAAGAGTTTGCGGAGCAAATCTTTCAGCAAATCCATGGATTCGGGGAGTACGGCTTCCCTGAGAGCCATGCTGCATCGTTTGTGCTGCTCGTGTATGCCAGCAGCTGGTTGAAGTGTCACCAGCCAGAGGCCTTTCTCGCTGGGATGTTGAATAGCATGCCCCTCGGCTTCTACTCAGCGTCTCAACTTATCCAAGACGCTCAACGCCATGGCGTCAAGGTCTTACCGGCAGACGCCACAATCAGCGGATGGGACTCGGTCCTCGAGGCTCTGGCCGGTCAGGCGAAGCCTGCAGTACGTCTTGGCCTTTCGCTGCTCAAAGGCATGAAAGACGGCGCCGCTGAAAGAATCGAAACTGCGCGAGCGGTGAAGCATTTTACAAGCGTCAGCGACCTCGCTCGCCGTGCTCAACTCGACCGAAAGGACTTGCAAGTCCTCGCAGCGGCAAACTCGCTTTCATCACTCGCAGGCAACCGCCGAGAAGCCCTTTGGCAATCCGTCGCGGCAGTACCGGACCGCGACATCCTTTCCGACGCCCGCGTAGATGACGAAACCCCTGTGCTCGGCGCGCCGTCCGAAGCTGAAGACATCGTCGCAGACTACAACTCAATGAGCCTGACGCTCGGTCGACATCCTCTTTCTCTTCTGCGTCCGACATTGCTTGAGCAGCGCTTACTGCCTGCATCAACGCTGATGACCTTGCCCAATGGAAGACTGGCTCGCGGGTGCGGGCTTGTGACTGTGCGGCAAAGGCCAGGCACCGCGAAAGGGGTTATGTTTGTGACGATTGAGGACGAAACCGGCAACGTCAACGTAATCATTTTGGCCGTCGTTGCAAGAAAAGTTTCGGCGAGAAGCGTTGGGTGCGGCGCTTCTCGCTGTGCATGGAACTTGGCAATGTGAGGGCGAGGTCCGACATCTCGTTGCCCAACGTCTTGTAGATATGTCGCACCTGCTATGCGGCCTTACCGCCGTAAGCCGCAACTTCTGCTAAGAAACGCAAAACGCGGATGAGGTAAAAGTTATATGCTCCGCTACAAGATTCGGTAAATCAGGGTTTCTCTCAATGCGAGTAATTGTTCACTGCGACGATACTATGTTCACAAGCTAATTCGTCGGAGCAAACGATGGCGCGAGTATTCCTGACTCATCAGCAAATTTTCGATAACGCTGTTGGACACCTGTTCAGCCAAGGTTCTGCGTCGTTGCTCCCGCGCGGAGGTGGCGCGTATCGCGGGAGATGCGGCGGATGCCCCATTGGCGCACTGGTGAGAGCCAGCGACTACCGGACGTCAATGGAGGGGGTACCGGTTCGCTTCGTCCTGACGGAGCCGACACGCGTTCCTGCATACATGGATGCAGGCGTTGCTGCATTGAAGCAAGCGCTTTCGCGGTCGAGAATCGACGTCAACTCGAATATCACCATCGAACTCCTCAGCTGCCTTCAAAACGTACACGATGTGTTCGGCATCTGGGAGTGGGCCGACCGGCTGCGCTCCATCGCGAAGCAGTTTGGACTTTCAATCCGAAGCCTCGAACAAGTAAGCCTCAAAACGGCCGCTTGACTGAGGGGAAGACGATGAGAAGTATCCACGAAATTTTTACGACGGTGCGGTCGCACTTACTTTCCCAACAATCCATCTCGGAGGACGACAGTGGAAGTTGCCGACTGCGAGGCCGAGATGGTCGTAGATGTGCGATTGGCATCCTTATTGACGATTGCCATTACAACGAGCGACTGGAAGGTCTCGGCATCGGCTATTACAAAGCCGGTCAAGATGGCCCTTTGCTAACAGCGCTGACGTCGTCGGGCGTCAATGCGTATGACCCACAAATCGCGGCCTTGCTGCAAGACCTCGAGGATATGCATGACGCGGCAGAGGTCGATGCATGGCAGAATCAATTCGACTTCCTCGCTCGCCTCTATGGCATCTCGGATTAAGGGGCCATTGAATTGTGAACTAGATAGACGGGGACGGGTACCCTTGCCGCTGGGCACAGGTGGCGCATCGCCAGACGCGCCATCGTTTTTGTTTAAGTTCTAGACGTCTCTCGCATCAGACTTGCGGCCTGCAGCAACGTCACCGGTACGACAAAGGCGACATCAACTCTCCTCATCAAGATTTTTACTGGATGAGTTCGAACCTTCGGTGTCCGGCTTGTTTGTTTGGTCCTTGCCGGACTCAGTCTTCGATACATTGAGCTCATCAAGTTTCTGGTCAATCGTATCTTTCGTTTCTGGTTTCAACTTACGCTTCGCAGCGTCTCCGACCTCCGTCGTTTCCTTCCCGCTGCTCGCCATTGCCAAGCGTGATTCATAAGCAGTATCCTGTCGCATGCATGCCTCCTTCAGTGTTTCCGCAGTTGCGGCGGCCATGCTAGGCGCGCATTGAGCATTCCTGGACTCGCTTCGCCGGTGGGTGGAAGGGTAAACCCCTCGGTCAAACGAGGGACCGGGTACCCCGGCGCTACTTGCGTCGAACACCCAAGATTTCGCCTCGAATCATCGATGCTTAAATTGAAGTTCGGCGCGATGCCTAGTCACCTGGAAAGAGTGTCTCGGGATTTTGTAGGGCCGCCAAAAGCGTTTCGAAGTTCATAGGCTTCGCGAAGAGATAACCTTGCATCTCTCTGCATCCATACTGCAGCAAGAAGTCCCGCTGCTGAAGTGTTTCGACGCCCTCGGCGAGAGTTTCAGCGCCGAACGCACGGCTCAGCGACAATACCGCATGTATCAACGCTTCCGCTTCGGGGCCCGTGCCAATGCCGCGCACGAGTGACATGTCGAGCTTAATGCGCTGCGGCCGCACTGTTCGTAATACTGACAGGTTCGAATAACCAGTTCCGAAGTCGTCAACTGCAATACTGGTTCCGTTGCGAGCGAGCGTCCGAATCATCGACGCATGGCGCCCCATGGTCAATGTCCCTTCTGTAATCTCAAGCTCCAATTGGTGCGGCTCGAGTCTGTGGCGCTTGAGGACTTGATTTACTTTCCTAACGATGTCGCCATGACGGAACTGACACGGTGAGACGTTTACGGCGACTCGGAGGTCGTGCCCTGCTTGCTGAATTACTTTTGCATGCTCGCACGCCGTACGCAGCACCCATTCCCCAAGCTCGACAATGAGGGATGATTCTTCCGCTAGTGGAATGAACTCGGCAGGCGAGATGTGGTTGCCCGAGACAGGGTCATACCATCGAAGCAACACTTCGACAGCGAGCACGCGCTTATCAGCAGCGTCCACTTGCGGTTGAAATGCTAGCGAAAATTCCTGGTTTCGAATCGCCCGACGCATGCGTTTGAGCAAAGTCATGCGTCGCTCGATGCGCTCCGCAATCCGTCTGTCGTAGCGGCTGATTCCAATCTGCGTTTCGCTCTTCGCGTGGTACATGGCCGCATCAGCGCGTTTGACAAGCGTGTCGACGTCTGCTCCGTCAGCGGGAAATACGCAGAGACCAATGCTGCAGCCAAGGTCAACAGTGTGACCATCCACTTGCATCGGTTCAGAAAAGGCCGCCGACACTTGTCGCGCTAATTGGTCCGGAAAACGTGCGTTTCCGTCGAACTCGATGAAAAACGCAAACTCATCTCCGCCGTAACGAGCCACCATACCCTCGAGCGGGAAGATGGCTCGAAGGCGGCCGGCAGCTTCCTTCAGCAGCGCATCACCGATGCTGTGTCCCAGCGAGTCGTTTGCCTCTTTAAAGTCGTCGATGTCGAGAAAGCCGATGAGTACCTCTCGCTCAAGTCCGCGTGCAACCTCGAGGGCATCAGTTAGCCGAGCAACGAAATGGCTGCGGTTCGGCAGGTCGGTCAACGCATCGAAGTTCGCTTGATATTCGAGGCGTCTGCGATTTTCGGTAACTTCTGTGACGTCATTGATGACCGCAATGTGGTGGGTCACTACGCCGTCCTCGTCTCGAACTGGACTAATAAAGAGATGGTTCAAAAACATCTCTCCGTTCGCGCGGTAGTTCCTCACGACTGTCTCGACGTCTCTCTCGGCGTCAAGCGCCTGGCGAATCCTTCTCAGCCCATCTTGCTCGGTGTCCTCACGCTGGAGGAATTTGCAGTCCTTCCCTGACCATTTATCACGTGAGAATCCCGTGATGCGCTCGAATGCCGGATTCGCGTACTCGATTAGGTTTCCCATAGCGCTGGGGCGAGTTACAAGCACTGCATTCAAACAGGCATCGAGTGCTCGGCTTCGTACTCGGAGTTCCGCCTCCGCCTTTCTTTGTTCCGTGATGTCTTCATGGACGGCGAGCACACCGACGACCATACCATCGGTGTTATGCAGCGGGGTCTTCAGTTGAGAGTACCAGCGCTCTTCCCCAGACAGATAGAGATTCGTACGCTTCGCGTAGGCAAGGTGACCGACTGCTGCAAGTGCACGCTGGTCCGATTCTCTAATCTCCTGGGCGTGAAGTCGCCAAGGCAGATTCTCATCGGTCAACCCTCGTACCTCGTGGGCGCGGTTCAGTCCTGCCTCACGCGCAAAGGCGCTGTTGCAACCGAGATAGACTGATTCCGTATCCTTCCAATAAACGGAATGCGGGACGCTGTCCAGGATGACCTCGAGCATCTTTCGCGAAGCTAGAGCGCGTTGGCGCTCCGTCACAAGCTCTGTTACGTCAAGGTAAGAAACAAGGCAAAGTGGATGGCTAGCATCACCGACGATTTGATAGTGAACGCTCGCATGCAACTGAGAGCCGTCCTTACGAACTTGAGGCCATTCACCAACTGTCCCTGATGTCCCGACTGTCGGCTGAATTCGGTCCTTTAGCGAATGGAATGCGGGCACGTCCTCGGGACGCCGCAGGCATAGGATTGACCTGCCTTCCAACTCCCCGTACGCATAGCCGTATTGCGCGTTGGCTGCTCGGTTCGCGACCAGTATTTCGAGTGTGCTCCACTCATAAACGAGCATTGCAAAGGGGTGGTTGTAGAAGTGCTGACGCAGGTCCCCGATGCTTGCCCTTAAATCTCCATCAGCCGACGAATCAGCGGTGTGATGCTCCGAGTCATCGCGTTGGTCACCCATTTTACGCCCCTCGTTTGTCCCGACCTTTATGCATGTCGTTTATCTCGCCGCGTAATTTCGCCTAGGACAGCAACGGGTCAGTGGTTCCCGCGTGCAACCTCCATCGCGAAAATCGGCACTCGCGCTTGGCGCAACAATTGCGCCTGCCTAAATCGCTCTGGCCCCGTAAAGCCTCTTCGACCTTTGGGTTGTAGCGGAAAAAAGCGTGCGGCAACTGCAACGCGTGATACAAGTCGAGCGTCACGGCGTTTTGAAAAGCCGCGGCAGGTGATGCGAACGTGGTGACGACTCAGTCTTTTCTTTGTTTGCCAATAACAGCAATGTCGTCAAGTAACGGTACAAATGCGCATAGCAGCAGCACGAATGCGATAGGCACGGTTGCCAAGAAACCGAGTCGTTCGAAAGTGGCTGCACCAAAGAAGCCACCAGCAACGAACATCAGCAAGAGTGATGTTAGAAGGATAACCTTTGGACGGTTTGCGCGTACAAAACGTGCGTCTGTTGCTAGCATGTCCCCGTTCCAATAAAGTGCCCTACCTAGCTCTATCCCAATGTCTGTTATGAGCCCTGTAACGTGAGTAGTCCGAATCTCGGCCTTCGATATCTTCGTAATCATGGCGTTTTGCAAACCCATGACATAGCAAAGCAGGGCAACCGTGAGGGGTAAATATACAAATTCATGTCGCAGCAGGTCCGGGCCGAGTAAGCCGAAGAATAGGAGTACCAATGCCTCGATTACGAGCGGTATCGCGTAGACGCTCTGAAAGCAACGTTGTCGGCCCCAGTTGATTAAGATGGCTGAGGTTGCAGCACCACCTGCAAAGGCTAATACAGCGCCAAAAGCCTGAAAGACCAATGCCGTCCGGCCAAGCACTGCATTGTCCGCAACCGATGACACAATTCCAGACATGTGCGATGTGTATTGGCCTATGGCTATGAAGCCCCCGGCGTTTGCTGCGCCCGCGACAAATGCGAGCGCACAACCGAGTCGCCGATTTGAAGTTTCAGTGCGCTGAAGTGAGGTCAGGCCTCTCAGATAGTTGATGGGCATCGAGCCAACTCGGGTGCGCTTCGCTGGACTACCGACGAAGCAGTGTGTATGTGTTCCGCTCTCTGGAGGTGAGTCAGACGGCTCGGCCATCCATCACGGCTTTTCGTCGCACTTCCGGACCGCGCCTGCGCTTCGCTGCGGACCAGACGCCTTCTTCTAGTTGTCTGTCGTATCCTATGGTCTCACATGTTGCTTCGTCGGATTGCTCGACTGTGCTCATAAACTGATAATACCGTCACATTGCGCCAGCGGCACGACCCTATTAGCATCTGATATGTGCTCGTCAAACAAAAGTTTGCGCTGACGAGGCATGGAAGTGCTCGAACAAAAGTCTTCGTCAATTGGACTGTCGGTGCGTGTCTTAAAACAATCGTTTATCATTGGTCGACCATCTCGCCGTGGTTTGACAGCAAGATGGTCTCAGACGGCCAACGGTGCCCCAGCACGCTTACGTGTCCGTACGCTAGCTCCCGAACTTCACCACGTTGCCTGGCGCTTCACTCAGCTTAACGAGCTGCGAAAACGAGATTAGTAAGACGGGTCCGCAAGGCCAACGCGAAGGCTCAGCGGCACGACCCACTGCCGAGCGGCAACCGCAAATTTAAATGCCGGCTACTGGAGTCTACCTACCAGTTAGCAAATGCAGCGGGCCCATCGCTCCGACACGCTGCGGCGACCGAATGCCGCACCGGGTTCAGAAAACAGCGCTTATTCCGATAGATTGTATGCAGAACAGCCTAGCCATTTCCGAGATAGGTTGTACGACTACAATTATCATGCGCCATAACAAGTCAATAACGAATGTCGAATATATCCTCGAAGACGGCGACTCACTCGTTTCGACCACAGACCTCGACAGTCATATCCAATACTGCAACCCCGCATTTGTTAAAGTGAGCGGATATAGCGAGGAAGAACTCGTCGGACAGCCGCACAATGTGATTCGGCATCCCGACATGCCGCGTGAGGCGTTTCGCGACATGTGGGAGACGCTCCGCAGCGGGAGGCCGTGGGTCGGGGTGGTCAAAAACCGGCGCATGAACGGTGACTTCTATTGGGTTCGCGCGAATGTCACACCGCTCGTCGAGGAAGGCCAACCGGTAGGCTACATGTCGGTTCGCACTAAGCCGTCACGGACGCAGGTCGAAGAAGCTGAAAGCCTTTACGCACGAATGAACGCCGAAGCCGCGAGCGGGAAAGTCAGGACACGGCTCTCGCGTGGATTTGTCGTCAGTGGTTCGTTCCGGTTGCGGATAGCTAACACTTTGCGACTTGACCTACGTGGTCGCATTGCTGCGGTCCTCTTGGGTGTATTGGCGATTCAGTCAGATCTGGGCCTTTTGAATCTCAACGGTGCTACTGGCGAGTTTGTGCGAATAGTAGCGTTGATAGCGAGTGGCGCCTTGAGCTGGATATGGCTGTCGCAAACCATTACAGCACCCGTCGAGCAGCTTATCGAGTTTGCGAACAGGATTGCAGCGGGTGACCTCGGACATCGTTTGGATACCAGCAGTCACGACCGAATAGGCGAACTGCAACGTGCCGTCAGTCAAGTTTCCGTCAATCTGCAGGCAGTCGTCGGCGATGTCTCGACCGGTATCCTGGATATCAGCCGGTCGGCCAAGCAGGTAGCCGAGGGAGGCAAGCAGCTATCTGACCGAACCACATCGCAAGCCGGAAGTCTTGAGGAGACCGCTGCGACTATCGAGCAATTGACGGCGGCGGTCCAGCAATCTTCGGCGCACGCCGGTGAGGCTGCCAAGGTTGTAGAGGAGGCGCAATTGCAGGTGCGTGAAGGCGAAGAGCGAATGAAAGCGGTCGTCGAGCGTATGGGGCGCATTCAGAACGCAAGCCAAAGTGTCGGTGAAATCATCTCAGTCATCGAACAAATCGCGTTTCAAACTAATATTCTTGCGCTTAACGCCGCGGTTGAAGCAGCGCGTGCCGGCGAGTCCGGGCGTGGATTCGCGGTCGTCGCTGCCGAAGTCCGGGCGCTTGCGCAGCGTTCAGGCACCTCTGCCAAGGAAATCAAGGCACTCATTTCAACATCGGTAGAGGAAATTGACCTTGGTAGCGAAGTGGTCGAACAGGCTCGTGACGCCATGCGAGGGACAGTGGGCGCGGTCGAACAGGTCACAGCTCTAATGCGCGAGTTGGCGCAATCCGCATGCGAGCAAAGCGACGGCATCAGTCAGGTCAATGCGGCTGTGATATCGCTAGACCAGGTGACTCAGCAGAACGCCGTGCTGGTGCAAGAGTCGGAACATGTGGCGGAAGCCTTAGCTGCGCGTTCTAACCAGTTGTCGGGAGCCGTGGCGGTCTTCCAGACTCGTAGCGCAACTCCTTAAGCCATACCTGACGATGCCTTGCTGAAATAATTCTGACTTGACGGCGTGCGCCTCCGGCCTAAAATCCAAAGGAGTCCATCAGCGCATTCCCCGACCATGTCCCTCTCGCTGCGGTACGACCTTCGAGCGCAGTCCGAGCTACTTACGTTCTTGGTTATTTCACATTTGGCAACCAGGCACACATCTGGCAACTGGATGTCGGCTCGAAATGTGGTGGAGTCAGTTTTGTTCTGGCCTAACGCAAGGCAATCGGAAGACGACGTGATACGACGCGCAATGCTGGCAAGCCGTGCGTTGCCGCTTGCAGAATTGATTGAGTCAGAAACTTCGCTTCTGCTCGACGGGAGGGCGCTGGCGACAATGTTTGATGAAAGGCTTAACCTAAACTTCTCTTCTCTGCAAACAGCGGCAATTTACGAGCGGTGCCTGAATCACCTGATGCGCGTCAAATGGTATGTATAACGGCCGGCGAAGAGGCAAAAGACTGGCGCGTTGCTTAGCCGGCCACCTTTCCCCAGATTCAGACACTGATGTTGCAACTGGTATGCAGTCGTGCGTAATGCTGCATTAGACCGCGCAGCTATGGCTTCAGTTGCCCGCCGCAGACGGCGGTCTCCGGAACGCGGCAACGTCAAAATTCACTAGACATAGGATAAGGAGTTTCAGTAACGGTCATACTCGCGGCGGACGCTTACTGATTCAATTTGGCTGTTGGGGTTGCTCTGCCGATTGTGGCGGTATCGCCAGATTTTGCTGGCGAGCAGCGTCCTCTTTTGCTTTCTTGTTTGCAAGATGACGCCCAACTACACAGCCACCAGCGGCGCCCAACACGGCGTGCCCACTTCCGACGAAATGACCCGCCACCCCTCCTGCGGCGGCACCTTTAAGACATCCCGCCGCATTTGCTTGGCCGGTTAGCGTCACAGACGCGATGAAGGCAATAAGAGCAATATTCTTCGGTTTCATCGGAGCTGCCCTCAATGGACGGTCCTCCTCAGAAGCATGCAACGTTCCTACGCCCATCTCCAGTTAAGCATGTGAAAAGATGCCTACTACGAAACGGTCACAGTGGATGGTTTCGAGTCGCCAATTTTTATCTCACGTTGGCGTTCATACGATATCAGCATTAAATTTTGCTAAGGGACGTCAGACGGTCTTAACGTGCTTGGCGAGACCGCGCGATGTCATGAATGCCGCCAAGCAAACAGCCATAGCTGATGCGGCAAGTAACGCTCCGACCATACCAATCCATTCCAGACCGGCGTCACGCGCCACTACTTTCCCGAGCAGTGCGCCACCGCCAATCCCAATGTTGTAGAGGCCTGAGAACATCGACGTGGCGACGTCTTGAGCATCGGCCGCCAATCGAAGCACATGTGTCTGCATTGCAAGGCCGAAACAAATGATGCAAATGCCCCATGCCACCAAGAGTACCGATAGCGTCCCGATATGGTGTGCGCAAGGCCACAGAAGCATCAAGCTCGCAGTTATGCCGGCCACCGTCAGCAGCAGGAAGCGCCGCGGTCTCCTCGCGTAGAACTGACTGAACAAGAGCGCCGCAGGAATGCCCGCGACGCCGAAGAGAACGAGGAGAATAGTTACCTCATTGTTGCTCGTATGGGCGATGAGTCGGCTGAACGGCTCAAGATAGGTGTATGCGGAAAAGTGCGCGCACACGGCAAGCACTGTTACAACGAAGAATACGACTAGCATCGGCCTCTTCATCAAGGACGGCAAGCGTTCCAGTGAGCCCGAACCTTGGCTGTCGAGCCGAGGTAACGTTAGCCACAATGCTCCCATTCCGAGTACACCTGTAAGCGCCTCATCTCGACCGTTCTCTCGCCGGCGGTGAATAGAGGTAATTTGGTTCCCACCAAACTTTTTAGCGGG
>NZ_JALQDB010000055.1:0-47200 GCF_023631465.1 Caballeronia sp. GAWG1-1 | reverse complement strand
GGTCGTCTGGATAGAAGTGCACAGCCAAGACGTCGTTGCCGGCTCGGTCAGACCTCTTCACAGGATCAAGATGAACCCTGGTTACTTTTTTGATCTCCTTTATGGGTGCGTACAGGTCCTTTACCGCCTCGTCCGCGTCATAGACTTGCCACTCGACCGTGAACTCCGTTCCCTTTAGCTTGTAGCAGCAGCTTATTCTTCCTTCGCCTGACCCTGGCGGCAGATCCCCGCCTCCACTGGCTCGATTCCCATATTTGTCACGGACCACAAACTCCGTCAGGTTGTACGGCGTGTAATTCATACCCTCCGCGCTCAACCCGCCATACACTGGCTCAGAAGAAAAGAAGTCGCAGCCCGCGAGAAAGACGGTTGCCAGGGCCGAAAAAAGGAAATGCCAGAACAACCTTGATAGGTTCATTCGTTTGTAGCCCATTGGCTTATCTCATCAATTCATTGTGCGTCGCGATGGCAAGCACGTATCAAGAACACTAGTCGAGGAATCCATACGGCAAACCCGTAACCGCTCAACTCTCCGCCACCTGTTTAATCACGTCACGAGTAAGTCCGCTCAAAGCCTCCCGATGCGATATCTCGCCGTTTCGCGCTCGTTGCAGACGCTCCTGAATCACCGGATGCTCGTCGAAACGAGGCGAAAGCACGATGCCCTTCGAGACGTAATTCAGGAAGTCGTCTTTCTCTCTTAGACGATAGCGGCTGGCTCGTTCGAGTTGCTCGGTGACAAGCAGGTACAGCGCGAAATCGCTCTTCTCGTCGAGCCTCACGCCATACATTTCGCGCAATTGCATCGCGAGTTTGTCCGCATGGCCAAGCGCAAATAATCGCGCGTGCTGATCCGACGACAAAAGTAATGGCGCATCCGCTCGCGCTGGCTTCGAAGCCCCATCGCTCCGCCAGACGATCTCGCCTTGATCGCGATCTCGAAACCAGATTTCCCTGCAGGGCGCGATAAAGCAATGTGCCTGCTCGTCGGTCCAGACGCTTCGAGTACGCGCGAGAATGCGGTTGTCGTAAAAGTGCAGAAAGTACTCGCGCTTGTCGGGTATCGCGTAACGCGTGTAATGTTTCAAATGCTCATCCAGCTCTGTCAACGAAAGAGGTGACCAGATCCAGGTGAGCGTGAATCCCGAGGCGCCTTCCATCCAGATGCGTCGAGCAAGTCGGCCCGCCAGCTCTTGCGGCTCGTCAAGCGCCAGGCGTTCGACATGAATCAAATACGGTGCGATATCCGTATAGGAGTCGAGCACGGAACCATGCCAAAGCGAAGTCCAAGCGAGGCCTTTTACTTTCGGCAATAGCTTGTCGATTCCCGGGCTGCCACGAGTATCCACGAGCAGATATAGATTGACGGATTGCTCGTGCATGAACGAATCGAATTGAGCCAGCAGCCGATGTCGCCATTGCTCCCAATCCATATCGGCATCTTGCGCGGAAGGTGTCGCGATCATGTTTTCCATCACGCCACCTCGGTCATTGCTTCGACGCCGCGGTGCGCATCCATCAGACACTGCTTGCACGGGCCAATCGGCATTTCGGGCATGGGGAGCGACAGATTGCCGGGGCCTGACCAGTTGAAGCTGCCGCACTTGAGCAGAATGCTGCCTGGTGCGCCCAGTTCGATGTTGCCGCCTTCAATCTTGATATAAGCTCCGCCGCTCGTGAGCGTGAGCGCGCCTTTCGACTGTGCCGTAACAGCGCCGTCGATGCTGTTGAAGTGCATGTCCTTCGACGCGGACAGCTCCATGCCGCCTGTGCGTGCATGAACCACGATGTCCTGCTTGGCAGCGGTCAGCCGCATGCCCTGAGACTGCGCAAAGAGTGACACCTGGCGACCTGCTGCCACCGTGAAATTGCGCATTACGCCGATATCGGCGTTGCCACCGGCAGTAGCAATCAAGTTTTGGTCTGCATTCAACTGCAGGTGTTCACCCGACGTGATCCCGATGCCCGAAGGGCCGCTCATGAGCACGACGGACTGTTTGAGCCCGTCGAGTGCGTCGCTAAAGAGCGCTTTCTGCTTCTGCAGGTCAGCGACTACGGCTTCGGCCGACTGCACAGCCTGGTTCAGCAACTCGATGCGCTCGATCGCGCGCTCCAACTGCTCTTGCGCCGCAGCCATGTCGAGTTGCGCGCCCGTAGCTTTCCTTCGCACTTCGGCCGTCAGCAGCAGACCCTTTCCGCCTCTCACCGCTATATGCTCATCCGAGCGTAACTCTGCGCCGCGACCGCGCTCCTTGCGCCCTTCGTCGACCATATGCCCGAGATTGAGCTCGCTGGTCTGATACGGCGTGGTCAGGTGGATATGCTCGACCCCCGCCTTGTCCTCCATGCGCAACTCATTCTCCGCAGCCGAGCGGATAATATTTCGCGTGTGATTGAGGTTATTGACGAGGTCCGGATTGAGGCTGTCATGCAACGCGCCTACGATGATTGGTCTGTTTGGATCTTGTGCCGTAAAAACCAGCGCCACCTCGGTTCCGTCGATCAGCGGCATGTGATGACCGTAGTTAGGTCCCGCATACGGCCGTGCCATCCGGATAGGGCGACTGCGTCCACCCGGACTCCACTCGTCCAAATCGAACGGCATCTTCGTGACATACAGGCCCTTCTCCGTGAGATAGCTGTACTTGTACTTGCCTGGAGAATCTATCCGCGCGGGAAGAGTTCCTGCGATCTTCGGTCGCTCAATCTTGTCGATGCTCGTGCGCCATCTCCGATCCGCGGGAATCGCCCGGAAAGCGCACCAATACGACGTACCGCGTCCACCTCCGCAGCGTACCGACGTGACAAAGAGACCATGCGGCGCGTCCTTCGGATTCACGTCCAGACGCATTACCTCACCTGCCTCGAGGGAGAACGGATTGCCTCGACCTGAATAGCTGATCTGCTCCGCCAGATGCGCCTCATGACGAATCAGCGCAATCGTCTTGCCTTCTTCTTGCGTCTTATAGTGTTCGCCCCAATGGTTGTCCACGCCATCAGTGGTTTTATCGGCAGGCGCGGCATTGGACTCGACTAGCAATGAGACATCCGCTTGCCGATGGTTGTAATCGTCGAGCTGAATTGCTTCGGGCACGCGCCGGGTGATCGTTTTGAGCGAACGAAGCGATTCCGCACCCGCGCTTTCCAAACCGGAATGAAGACGATAAGGAACGACGCGCTGTTTGCGCGCGTAGGCATCGAGATCGTCGCCGAAAATCATGGCGGTACCATTGGACTTCTGCTCGAAGCGAAACCACAGCCCTTCCTCTGCGCAAAGTCGCTGAATGAAGGCGAACGTCGTCTCGTGATATTGAGTCACGTACTCGCGGCGCTTGTATTTGCCGCGAAGCTTCATAAAATCGAAATCCACGCCAAAGCGATAGCCGTAGTGGCGCAATGTATCGGTGATGATTTCCACGACGGATTGCATCTGGAACAGCCTGCTTTTGCGGGCGCGGGCGAGATCCGCGATCCTGGGTACGAGCACGACGCGGTAACGCGTCTCGTCGGCGGACATTCCGAGTTGCTCAAAGCGGCAGATCATCCCGTGCGTGACGTACGACTTCGGCATCTTGCTAAAGTCCTTCCAGCGCTCACCGAACATTCTTTGCAGATACCCTTGATCGGGATCAACAGGATCGATGGTAAATGTCGCTGGTCGGCCGACGACTTGGTCCATTGGAATATCGGCGACCGGGCTCGTGAAATCTATCTGATATTCATAGAGCTCACTGACGCTCGCTTTGCCGGAAAATCTAAGCACGGAGACGGGAAAGGACTGCGGCTTGAGTTGTAGCGTATAGGCCTGACTTGGCAATACCATCGACATCTAAATACATCTCCTATGAATCTCTTTTGATGCGCACGACATTTCGATCCAGCGTTTCGGCATCCTGATCGCACTGCGTAGTTCTTTGCCCTGAGATCGACGAATCGCTAGTCGAACTCAATTCAGGCCAGTAAGGAATTGTTGCCGAAAAAATCGCTGCTCGTGCGCAGCCAATCTCTTCGCAATGCGATGCTCGACTATAAGAATTTCTGCAGATTCATCGACTTAACAAGCCATTTGGATATCGATGCAGTATTCTATTTTTAGGAGTTTTCTGATGACCCAAAGGGCTTTCTCGCTGATACATCGGCCACATCTTTACCGAGGCTGCAGTCAGTCACGCGCCCAAAGAAGGCCGCCGTCAGAGCTTCCACCGACGGCGGTCATGTGACTTCCTAACGCGATCCTCGCACGCGCGCCATAACAGGCAACACTCGTCTCACAACTTCGTCACCTGCAACATCGCATCAGCAAACTCCCTCGGCGCTTCCTGCGGAAAGTTGTGTCCGACACCCCCGCCCAGCGTGCGATGCACATACTTGCCCGTAAACTTCTTCGCATACGCAGCAGGTTCGGGATGCGGCGCGCCGTTGGCATCGCCTTCCAGCGTGATGGTGGGCACGGAGATGGTCGGGCCTGCCGCAAGACGCTGTTCGAGCGCGTCGTATTGCGCTTCGCCCTGTACAAGCCCGAGCCGCCAGCGATAGTTATGAATGACCACCGCGACATGGTCCGGGTTCTGGAACGATGCGGCCGAGCGTTCGTACGTGGCATCGTCGAAATTCCACTTCGGTGACGCAAGCTGCCAGATCAGCTTGTTGAAGGCATCGCGATTGGCCGCATAACCCAGCGCGCCACGCTCCGTCGAGAAATAGTACTGATACCACCACTGGAACTCCGCCTTGGGCGGCAGCGGCTTTTTGTTCGCCTCCTGACTGCCGATGAGATACCCGCTCACCGACACCAGCGCCTTCACGCGCTCCGGCCACAATGCAGCGATGCAATCTGCCGTGCGCGCACCCCAGTCGTAACCACCGAAGATGGCCTGCTCGATCTTGAGCGCATCCATGAGCGCGACGATATCCACCGCTGTCACGACCTGTTGACCGTTGCGCACGGTATCGGCGGAAAGGAAGCGCGTGGAGCCATAGCCACGCAGATACGGCACGATCACGCGATAACCGGCCGCGGCCAGAATAGGCGCAACCTCGGCATAGCTGTGGATGTCGTAAGGCCAGCCATGCAGCAGAAACACGACCGTGCCATTGGCGGGCCCGAGTTCCGCATAGCCGACGTTGAGCTTGCCCGCATCGATCTGCCTGATCGGGCCAAACGACGCGCCCGCGCTCGTCGCTCTAACAGTGGACGATTGCGCCTTCGCGAACGTGCTGAAGCCGAAGTCCGCAAGGGCGACGCTTGCAAGCGTCGTCCCAAGCATAAGACGACGCCGTTGATTGACGGGTTCTGACATACCAGACCTCCTTATCGATTGGTTCGGGGATTTTCGTGGGTCCACTTGAAGAGTGGCCTCGACGGTTTTATATCCCAGCCGATCAGGAGCGATGTATCTCAGTGTATCCGTCCATTCAATCTACACATCGCGATTCAAAAGCGCGGAATACTCAGCGCTTTTTGTAGTTTGCAAACACCTCTTTGCGGATGGAGCCATGCACGCCCCAGTTCGCATCGACAACCTGCGTCACGCCGAAATCCGCCGCCACGGACATGAGCGCGATGGCCTCGTCTTCGCTCAGTCCATGAACCGTCATCAGGAAGCGCCGCAGTTTGCGAAAGGCATCGCGCATGGCACGGTCGAGGCTCGCGTGTTGCGCGACTTCGAGTTGCGCGTTGGCGCCGAGTTCGGCGAGATAGTTCGGAAACGTAAAGCCATACACGGACCATTGCTGATCCGTTTCGAGCAGCGGATGCGTCAGTCCTTCGAGCAACGTGCCTTCGAGATCCGCCTGCTTGTGCAGGATGAATTCGAAGTCACCCGTGAGCGACGTTTCAATGGCCGTGCCGCCGAGTTCGCTGTCGCCTTGCGCCGCGTGCGGATCGCCGACTGAAAACAGCGCGCCCGCAACGGCCACCGGGTAATACATCTTCGAACCCTTGCCGATACGCCAGTCGTCGATATTGCCGCCGGTATAGCTCGGAGGAATCGAGCTGACATAGTCCGCTTCGGCGGGCGCCACGCCCATGGTGCCGAAATGCAGCCGCGCCGGCACGCGTATGTCGGGCAGGATGTTCTCGCGCTTCTTCACCAGCCGATGATCCACCTGCACGCCAGGATAATCGATGGTCGCATGCACGATGCCGTCCGGGTCGGTCTGCGGCGTCCACACATAGTTGTAGACGGCGCGCGCATACGGCTCGCCGGAAGTATCGAGTTCGAAGATCGTCACGACTTCGCGCGGCTTCGGCTCCTCGATCAGATCGTGATACTGAAAGCCCCACGACGCCGCCACGTTCGAGCCGAAGCATTTGCCCGCATGACACGCGTTGCAACTCGGGCGCGGCCGTACATCGAGGATGCGCACTTCGAGTACATCGCCGGGTTCGGCGCCTTCTATCTCGACAGGCCCGGTCAGCAGATGCACGCCGACGCCTTCGCCATCGCCCAGTTTGAACGGACCTTCTGTAGGGCCAGCGCCGCGCCGCGATACGCCCTTGTGCTCGCGCGTCCATTCGAACACGCTCTGCGCGCCGGGGTCGCCCGCGACCATGCGCTCGTGGTCGTCGTTGGCATGATGCGTCAGCGTTTCGATGGTGGCGCGGTCGCCCGACTTGAGCGTGAGACGCGGCTCTACCCGTTTGCTGAAGTATCCCCAATGCACGGTGGATGATGAAACGGGCAGCGTGTAATGCTTCATTGAATCGTCCTCGGCTTTAGGGTTTTAATGCACCGTTTCGAGCGTGCTGCCCGCGCCCATCACGTTGAGAAAGCGCGCAGTCAGCGGATGATGCGGATGCGTCAACACCTGATGCGCCGGCCCTTCCTCGACCACCGTTCCGCCGCTCAAGAACACCACGCGGTCGGCCACTTCATCGGCGAAGCGCAACTGATGCGTCGAGATGATCATGGTGAGGCCGTCGTCGAGCGCGAGACGGCGGATCACTTCGAGCACTTCGCCGACCAGTTCGGGATCGAGCGCGGATGTCGGCTCGTCGAGCAGCAGCACGCGCGGGTTCGGCGCAAGCGCACGCGCTATGGCCACACGCTGTTGCTGGCCACCCGACAGATGACGCGGCAAGGCATCCGCGCGATGCACGAGGCCCACGCGTTCGAGCAAGGCATCGGCGCGACGGTTGGCATCGGCGAGCGTTGCGCCGTGCACCCATACGAGCGGCAAGGCAATGTTCTCGCGCGCCGTCAGATGACTGAACAGATTGAATTGCTGAAACACCATGGCGACGCCGAGACTCGCACGTTCTCGCGCCAGCTCGCGCGGATTCATTCGCCGCCCGTCATCGCGAAAGCCGAGACGCCGGCCGCCCACGCGTATCTCGCCTTCGCTCCATTGCTCCAGATGATTGATGCAGCGAAGCAGCGTGCTCTTGCCCGAACCGCTCGGCCCGAGCAACGCGACGACTTCGCCGGAGCGGATGTCGAGGTCGAAGCCATTCAGCACGGCCTGTTCGCCGTAACGCTTGTGAACGCCACTGATCTGCACGGCCACGCCGTTGCGGGCCAGCGTGTCGTAGCGGCGCGCGCGTTCGGCGGCCGTGATCGGCGCGAAGACGGGCGGCAAGTCGCCGGGACTCGCGGGTTTCGGCGCGGGCGCGGGTTTGCGTCGTCCCCAGAAACCGCCACCCGTGCTCGCTCGATCCAGGTCGAGCGCTCGTTCGATCATCAACTGAATCGCTGCAATAGCGCCCGTGAGACACAGATACAAAAGCCCCGACGCGAAGAAGATCGAAAAGAAGTCGAACGTAGACGATGCAAGCTGCGTGCTACGCAAGGTCAGTTCGCCGACCGAGATCACCGACGCCAGCGACGAGTTCTTCAGTGCGCTGACCGTTTCGTTGCCAAGCGCGGGGATCATCGAACGAATCGCCTGTGGCGCGATGATTCTGCGCATCAGCACGCCCGGCGTCATGCCGAGCGCCTGCCCCGCGAGTGTTTGTCCGCGATCCACGCCGAGCACGCCCGAGCGGAATATCTCGGCGATGAACGGCGCTTCGTTCGCGGCGAGCGCGAGGCCCGCCGCGCCGATCGCGCTCAGTTTGATGCCGATATGCGGCAAGGCGTCGTAGGCGAACACCAGTTGCAGAATCAGCGGCGTGCCGCGAAAGATCACCGTGTAGCCGCGCGCGATCGCCGCGAGCGGCCCGATACGGCTCAGTTGCATGGCCGCGAGCACGAGTCCCAGCACGAGGCCGCCCGCGAGTCCCAGCAAGGTCACGGCGATCGTGAAGCGGATGCCGTCCAGAAGATACGGCAGGCCGAGATAGTGAAGGAACAGGTCCATGAGCCGATGCTTCCCGTGCTTACTTCGCGACGATCAATTGCGGCGCGGCTAGGTTCTCCACGCCGAGGCCCCACTTCTTGAGCAAGTCCGACTGTGCGCCGCTCTTCTGAATGGCGACGAGCGCGGCCATCACGGCATCGCGGAAATCAGGCTTGTCTTTCGGCACGCCGATACCCACGAAATACGGCAAGGTCACCGCCGTCGCTTTTTCGAGCTTGTCCGGATACGCCTTGACGGCCTGATCGACCGTGTTCACGTCGTTGATATACGTATCTGCGCGGCCGGCGAGAATGGCCTGGATGCAGTTGGCGTTGTTGTCGTAAAGCTGCACGGTGGCTTCCGGCTTGCCTGCCGCCTTGCATTGCGGCGCGAGCGCCTGAACCAGCGGCACTTCCACGTAGCCGGTGTTTTCAGCGGCGGTCGTGCCGCACATCGACGTGTTGATGCCGGTAATTTTCTTGGGGTTGCCCTTCGCGACGAGCACGCCGTCGAACACCTTCGAATACGTGATGAAATCGGCGGCTTTGGCGCGTTCCTCGGTTGCGTAGATGTCGGAGATGACGATGTCGGCCTGACCGCTCTGCAGCGTCGTGAGCAACGCGGCGAAGGTGACGGGCTTGTACGCCATCGTGAAGCCGAGACACTGCGCGATCATCTCGCCCAAGTCGATATCGAAGCCGACGTACTTGCTCGGATCGTTCGGATCGAGCGCTTCATAGCCCGGCGTGTGCGGATTGATCGCATTGGTGAGCGTCTTGCCCTTGAACTGTGGATACTTCGCCTGCAACGCGCTGCATTCGGCGGGCGATGCGGCGTGTGCTTGCCCCGCGAACGCGAACAGCGACGCGCACAAAGCGCCGAGCCACACGCGAGCTAAACGGCCCATGAGATTCCTTTGCATCGATACGCTCCTGGCGGCTCTTGACCGCTGATGACGATTGACTTGCGATGCCCCGAGCGTAGGCGACCGAAATCCCGCTAACTTGTCTGGCTGCGCACAACTGCTGGTCCTCACGTGCACGCTCGTCCAACAACCGCTTTCGCCGGTACCGCCGTGTCGCGCGCGAGTGCATGCATGCGCCGCGATGGCGCATGCATGCACTGTGGTTCGGCACGCCTTGCATCGCGTCGCCGCATGGCCGCGATGGCGCGGGAGTTGCTTTTCGAAAGCGCGTCTTTGCTGCTATTCGTGGAGTTTTCGCTTGAACCTGTCGCGCTTCACCACCGAGTCGTATCCCGAGTTCGAACGTCGACATGAATGGAAAGCGGCGCTCGCGCGCCTGGGGTGGCACGGCAAGATAGAAGGCGGCGAACGCGGTCTTCAAGGCACGCTGACGTCGCGTGTATCGGCGGGCGGCATCGAGTTCACGACGATCGCCTCGGCCGCGCAGACGCTCGAACTGAGCGCCGATCAAAGCGGCAGTCTCATGCTCGTATTGCTGATCGATGGCGACGCCACGCTCGTCGCCGACGGCCTGCGCGAACGCGTGAGCCCGCATGACATCGTGTATGCGGCATCGGGACAAAGCGCGTCGCTGATCTTCGCGGAGCGCTTTCGCGCCTTTATCGTGCGTTCGCCGAAGAGCGCGATCAACGCGCGCTTGCTCTCGCCGCTTTCGTTGCGCGTGGCGCTGCTGCCGGGCGCAACGGGCATGGGCCATATCTTCTCGGGCTTTTTGCGCTCGGTGGTCGAGAGCCTCGAGACCTTGAGCGCCGATGAATTGCGTCCCACCGAACTCGCGCTCGCGGAAATGCTCGTCGCGTGTCTTGCGGGACAGGAACGCAAGGGCTCGTTCAACGGACTCACGCCGTCGCAGGCGGCGCTATTCTCGCGGCTATGCCGCTTCATCGAAGCGAATCTCGCCGAATCGACGTTGAGCGTCGCCACGCTTGCAAAGGACGAGCGCGTGTCGCCACGCTATGTGCAGAAGCTTTTCGAACTCGCCGGACAGAGCTTTTCGACCTATGTGCGCTCACGCCGTCTTGAACGATGCCGCGCGGAACTGGCCGATCCGCTCTCCGAGAAAGTATCGATATCGGACATCTGCTTTCGCTGGGGCTTCAACGATCCCGCGCATTTCAGCCGCGTGTTTCGCGAACGTTACGGCGCGTCGCCGCGCACCTTCAGGCAAGAGGCGAGCCTTGAAATAGCGCGTCATCTGGTGCGAAGTCTCTCGCGCGGCTTGCCGGTCAATGCGGCGAGCCTGATCGCGCAGGCGCGTCAGGATCATGCGGGCGATACGCTCGTCGCCGTGCGTGAAGAACTCGATGCCGTGCATATCGAACTTCGGCTCGGACGCGACAAGCCGCGCCATCATCTGCTGCGCGCAACGGCAAATACCGTGCATTGGGGTTATTTCAGCCACGATCTGAAGCCCGTGCTCGAAGTACAAAGTGGCGACACCGTGACCGTGGAAGCGCTCACGCAACATGCCGCGGATGATTGGGATCGTATGATCGCGGGCGATCCCGGCGCCGAGAGCGTGTTCCACTGGACCGCCGAGCGCAAGAACGTGGACCGGCGCGGCGCGGGACCGATGAACGCATCGATCTACGGACGCGGCGCGGGCGAAGGGTTCGGCGTGCATATCTGCACGGGACCGATTGCCGTCACGGGCGCGGAGGCGGGGGACGTGCTCGAAGTGCGGATCGTCGATATTCATCCGCGCCGCTGCGCGAACCCGAAATATCATGGCCGCGCATTTGGCAGCAACGCCGCCGCGTGGTGGGGCTTTCACTATCGCGAGCTCTTGACCGAACCCAAGCCTCGCGAAGTCGTGACGATCTACGAGCTTCATACGGATACCGAACGCGTCGACACAAGCGCCTATGCGCGCGCCGTCTACAACTATCGCTGGACGCCGCAACGCGATCCGTTCGGCGTGATGCATCCGATCATCGATTATCCCGGCGTGCCTGTCGATCATTCGACCGTCGTCGAAAATCACAACGTGCTGAAGAACGTCACCATTCCGGTGCGGCCGCATTTCGGCGTGATCGGCGTCGCGCCTCGCCAGAACGGTCTGATCGATTCGATCCCGCCTTCGGCCTTCGGCGGCAATCTCGACAACTGGCGCGTGGGACCGGGTGCAAGCGTGTTTCTGCCAGTGGGCGTGGCGGGCGCGCTGCTTTCCATCGGCGACCCGCATGCGTCGCAAGGAGACTCCGAGTTGTGCGGCACGGCTATCGAATGCTCGCTTACGGGCGACTTCGAACTGATCCTGCACAAGAAGCACACGCTCGCCTCACAGCCCTTTGCGGACCTCACGTATCCGCTCGTCGAAACCGCCGACGAATGGGTGTTGCACGGCTTCAGCCACGCCGACTATCTCGCGGAATTCGGCACCAGCGCGCAGAGCGAGGTCTATCAGAAGTCCACGCTCGATCAGGCCATGCGCGACGCCTTCATCAAGACGCGCCGCTTTCTCATGTCGACCAAGGGACTGAGCGAAGACGAAGCGATCTCGTTGATGTCGGTGGCCGTGGACTTCGGCGTGACGCAAGTGGTCGATGGCAACTGGGGCGTGCACGCGATCATCCGCAAGGCGCTTTTCACGGATTAGCGCTTATATATGGAGCGCCATCGTTACTGAACCGCCTCGGGCTCCTCGATCGCCCGCGTCAACAATTCGACGAACGCCACCACCGCTTGCGGCAAGGTGCGTCCCGCCATCGTCTGAATCTGCAAGGTGCGCTGATGCAGTTCGGGATTGCTGATGGGCACGGCCGCCATATCGTCACGCTGCAAACGGCTGCGCACGGTGAGGTAGCCGGTCAGCGTGATGGCGTCGGTGCGTTGCACGAAACTCTGCAAGGCCATGTGATAGTTCGCGATGAACACCGGCTCGAAGACGAGCCCTTCGAGACTGCACGAGATATCGAATAACTGACGCAGCGTCACGCCCTGATTGTGCATGGCCATCGGCCATTCGTGGAGATCGGCGAGCGAAACCGACTCGCGTTTCGCCAGCGGATGACCGCCGCGCATCAATGCGAACACCGGCGCGCGCTGCGCATAATGCACGTGCACGTCCTTTTCGGGCGCGACGCTGAAGCACACCGCGACATCGTGCGTGCCTTCGCGCACGCGCTGTGTGGCGACCGATGGCGGCGAGACATCGAGTTGAAACTGCGCACGCGGATGCGTCTCCAGAAACCGCGCAAAGGCTTGCGGCAAGAAATCCGGCGCCACGCCTTCGGACGCGGCGACGCGTATCGTCACGCGGCCGCCCGCGCTCAAATCGCGTATTTCATCGATCACGCGCTCGTTTTCCAGATGACTGCGGCGCGCATGATTGGCGAGCAAGCGCCCGGCATCGGTCAAGACCATGCCGCGCGGACGCCGTTCGAATAGTGGTGTGCCCATCTGCTCTTCGAGCTTCGCCATCTGCCTGCTCAATGCCGACACCGCCACGAACAGCCGCTCCGATGCCTTGCTAAGCGAGCCGCTTCGCGCGATTTCGAGGAAGTAACGCAACGCCGTCTCGTCCATTTTGCCTTCTCGTTCCGCTCCGGGATAACCCTCGATTTGCCTTTTAGGCAAGGGTTCTTGAGAAATATTGTAATTGTCCAGAAATATCGGCGGCGGCAGCATGGGTCACGATTAAAGGGAGAACGACGTGACCCGCGATACCGCCATCCAGCTTGCCACTCAGTGTTATGAGTCCGGCGCGTTCCTCGAAGACCTGCAGCGACGCGTCGGTCTGCGCACCGATAGTCAGGAAGCCGACAGTGGCGCGCGCCTCTTCGCTTACCTCGAAGAAGAACTCACGCCCACGCTCGAGGAATGGGGCTTCGCGTGCCGCATCGTCGAGAATCCGGTGGCGGGCGCGGGGCCATTCCTCATCGCGCATCGCCATGAAGCCGCGGACTTGCCGACGGTGCTTGGCTACGGTCACGGCGATGTCGTACGCGGCTACGACGCGCAATGGTCCGAAGGCCGGTCGCCGTGGCGCGTGACGGTGGAAGGCGAACGCTGGTACGGCCGCGGCACCGCCGACAACAAGGGCCAGCACAGCATCAATCTCGCGGCGCTGAAGACCGTGCTCGACGCGCGCGAGGGCAAGCTCGGCTTCAATCTGAAGCTGCTGTTCGAGACCGGCGAGGAAGTCGGTTCACCCGGCCTGCATGCCGTGTGTCTCAAGTTGCGCGATGAACTGGCGGCGGACGTGTTGATTGCATCCGACGGACCGCGCCTCGCCGCCAACCGCCCGACGCTCTTTCTCGGATCGCGCGGCGTCATCAATTTCCGTCTCGATGTGAAGCTGCGCGATGGCGCGCATCATTCGGGCAACTGGGGCGGCCTCTTGCGCAATCCGGCCGTGGTGCTGGCAAACGCCATTGCATCCATGGTCGATGAGAACGGCAAGATCGTCATCGAAGGATTGCGGCCGCCGCCGGTGCCGGAATCGGTGCGGCGCGCGCTGGAGGGGATCGTCGTGGGCGGCAATCCCGGCGAACCGGAAGTCGATGCCGACTATGGCGAGCCGGGTCTCACGCCCGCCGAACGCGTGTTCGGCTGGAACAATATCGAAGTGCTGGCGTTTCGCGCGGGCAATCCCGAGAAGCCGGTCAACGCCATTCCGCCGCATGCGTTCGCGCACATGCAGATTCGCTTCGTCGTCGGCACGAACTGGCGCGAGCTTGCCAGGATCGTGCGTGACCATCTCGATGCGCACGATTTCACCATGGTCGATATCGAAGTGGAACGCGGCATGCCCGCCACGCGCGTCGATCCTGACAACGCGTGGGTGCAGTGGTCGATCCGTTCGCTGACGCAGACGACTGGCAGCGCGCCCGTGCTCTTGCCGAACCTCGGCGGCACGCTCCCCAACGACGTATTCGCCGATGTGCTCGGCATGCCGACCATCTGGGTGCCGCATTCGTATCCCGGATGCTCGCAGCATGCGCCGGACGAACACATGCTCGCGCCGGTGGTGCGCGAAGGCTTGCGCATCATGGCGGGTCTTTACTGGGACCTCGGCGCGCGCGATGGCAACGTAGCGCCTCGGTCGAACGGAGAAGCACGCCATGAGCACTGATTCCGTCACGATATCCCCCGCGCGCGATGAGCCGGCGAAGCATCGCAACGTGGCGCGTCTGATCGTCGCCACGTCTATAGGCAATGCGCTCGAGTTCTACGATCTCGTCGTCTATGGCTACTTCGCAGGCGTATTGTCGAAGCTGTTTTTTCCCACGCAGGATCACACCGTCTCGCTGCTGCTCACCCTCGGCACCTTCGCGCTGTCGTATCTCGCGCGGCCCGTCGGTGCGCTCGTGCTCGGCTCGTATAGCGACCGGCATGGCCGCAAGGCGTCGCTTACGCTGTCCATCGCGATGATGACCGTCGGCACGGCCATGGTCGCGCTCATGCCTTCGTATGCAAGCATCGGCATTGCGGCGCCCATTCTGATCTTCTTGTCGCGTTTGTTGCAGGGCTTTTCGGCGGGCGGCGAGTTCGGCAGTTCGACGGCATTTCTCGTCGAACATGCGCCCGAGCGCAGCGGCTTCATGTCGAGCTGGCAGTTTTCGAGTCAAGGCGCGAGCACGCTGCTCGCGTCGCTCTTTGGTGCCGTGCTGACGAGCACGCTCACGCCTGCGCAGCTCGAAGGCTGGGGATGGCGCATTCCGTTTCTCTTCGGCGTGTTGATCGGACCGATCGGGCTGTATATTCGCCGACGCATGGACGAAACGCCGGAGTTCGAGCAGGCCGAGAAAGTGGCGTCGCCCGTGCGCGAGTTGCTCAAGACGCAGAAGGAACGCTTGCTCATCTCCATCGGCTCGCTCGTGCTCACGACCACGGCCAACTACATGCTGCTTTATATGCCGACGTACGCGACGCGGCAGTTGGGCTTGTCGCCGTCGTCGGGCTTCATCGCCACGTTGACGGCGGGCTTCATCATGATGGTGCTCGTGCCGGTGGTGGGACACCTGTCGGACAAATTCGGGCGCATTCGCATCATGCAGGTGACGGGCGTCGTGTTCTTTCTGACCGTTTATCCGGCGTTCATGCTCATGAATGCGCATCCTTCGTTGCCGACCTTGCTCGCCGCGGTGATCTGGGTCGCGTTACTCAAGGCCACCTACTTCGCGCCGATTCCGGCATTGATGGCCGAACTCTTTCCGACCGCCACGCGCACCACGGGCATGGCCTTCGGCTACAACATCGGCACGACCATTTTCGGCGGCTTCACGCCGCTCGCGGTGGCTTCGTTGATCGCGGTCACGGGCAACAACCTTGCGCCGGGACTGTATCTGATGATCGCTGCGGTCGTGAGCCTCTTTACGCTCGTGTGGGCGCGCATGCGGATCAAGTTGCGCTAAAGCCTTTGCCAGGAACTTTGAAAATGAACGAGACATTGAAGCGTGCGATTCAGTTTTCCATCGATCATGAATCGAAGTGGGACCGGAACGTCGATGGCAACTGGGGCGTGCATATCAACGATCCCGCGCCGTGGAACAAGCTGCTTGGACCGGTACATGATCGTGGTCCGGTGTCGGGCGCGATTGCGCTCGATGGCCACGTGATCACCACGTGGGGCGAGCCGGATCGCGCGGACCTTACCTTCAGCATTGCGAAGACGTACCTCGCCTTGCTTGCGGGCGTGGCGCACGACCGCGGCTTGCTGCCCGATGTCGATGAACCCGTGCGCGAGCGCGTGCCCGGTATCGGCTTCGACGACGCGCATAACGCCCCGGTTACGTGGGCGCAATTGCTGCAGCAGACGAGCGAATGGCAAGGCGAGTTCTTCGGGCTTTCGGATCAGGCGGATCATTATCGCGCGGTGACATTTGGCGAGCCGCCCGCAGGCAAGAAAGGCGACTTGCGGCCGTTGCAGATGCCTGGCACCTTTTGGGAATACAACGACGTGCGGATCAACCAGTTATCGCTTGCGTTGATGCATCTGTTTCGTCGGCCGCTGCCCGAAGTGTTTCGTGAAGCGATTGCCGAGCCTTGCGGCATGAGCGATGGCTGGCAATGGGTGGGTTACGACCATGCGTGGACCGAGATCGATGGACGGCGCATGCAGTCCGTTCCCGGTGGGACGCATTGGGGCGGCGGCATGTCGGTCAGTGCCAACGACCAGTTGAAGATCGCGCGGATGTTGCTGGACGAAGGTCTGGTTTCCGGGCGGCGGGTGCTGTCCCGCGAGTGGATCGAGAAAATGCGCACGCCTTGTGATATCGCGCCGTTTTATGGGTTTCTTGTCTGGCTCAATACGGGGCGGAAGATGTTTCCCTCGGTGCCGGAGTCGAGCTATTTTGGCGTGGGCGCGGGAAGTTCGTTCATGTGGATCGAACCTTCCACGCGGCTGGCGGTTATCGTGAGGTGGCTGGATTCGGCGTTTGCCGGGGAGTTTTTTGGGTTGGTGTTCGATGGCGTCAAGAGGATGACGCGTTGAAAGCTTGAGCTTCTTTCCGGCCGACACGACAAGTTGGCCGTCCTCTCATTTCGGGCTTTCGATAAATCTCCCAAGCGCGTACCTAGCGTGCACTAAAAAGGCCCCTGAATCGCCTCTGCTAAATGCCCCACATCGCAACATCAGCAATTCCGACCGAGTAGAACTTCCCGCAATTTCGACCCTTTATTTAAGCGCTCAAACGCAATGTGTCCGAGTACACATACGCGAGTATTTCCATTCGTGCGATGAACGTTCGACGCTGATTTGACCTGCTAAGCTTTGTTTCAATGGCATGACCAATACGCGAACGCGAAGCGGCTCGATCACGCTTCCCGGCACGTACGTCATTGGCCATTCGAACGGCGGGTCAGAGCCATAGAGCTCGATACGGGGATCATCAAAGTGTGGACAAGGTCAAGTTCGGCAGGTCACAAAACGATGCCCGATCGTGTGCGTTCCGGCATTCGTGCATGCACCCCGTCGTTGACTCGTCGCGCCCTGCTCGGTGACATCGCGGCGCTTGCTCTCGGTGCAGCGTCCCCCTTCGCCTTCGCTCAACATGATGCGGTGGGACTCGTCACGCCGCCGCTTCGCCTTGACGATATCGTGCTCGTCGATCAGACCGGCAAGACGCGTCGCTTGAACGAAGTGTTGCGTCACGGCGTGACTGCGTTGCAGACGGTCTACACCGGTTGCGGCACGGTATGTCCTTTGCAGGGCGCGCTATTCAGCGCGGTACAGAAACGCATGACGAGCATCCGTACTCGTCATGCGGTGCAGTTGCTATCGATTGGAATCAATCCGCTTTCCGATTCACCTCAGGCATTGCACGCATGGCTCGCCCAGTTCGAGGCGGGTCCTTCGTGGATCGCAGCGACTCCGACGCTTGCGGATGTCGACAAGATGCGCGTGGCGCTGTCGGGCAGCAAGGCATCGGCAAGTGAAATCGCAGACCATTCGACGCAGGTCTATTGCTTCGATGCCAATGCGATGTTGCGCTGGAGAAGCGCCGATCTTCCACGCGTGAACGATGTCTGCGATGTGCTCGGCGCGCTTGCACTGACATAGCTATTCGACTTATCCACGGGGAGCAGGACCATGCCACGAATCCTTTCGGCCGGGAGCGTGTTGCTTGACGTCGCCCGCCATGCGCGCGTCGTCTTGCTGCTGGCGTTGGCGCTAACGTTAGCGAGTGTTTCGCACCAAGTCCGCGCGCAGACATCGGCGCCCATCACGCTAAGCGGCACCAGCATGTGCGCCGACGTGAGCGGCGAATCCAAAACACCGAACGCGCCAGTCATTACATGGCCCTGCACCGGCGGCGCGAATCAGCAATGGAAGCCGGTTGCTACAGGTACGCGCTACAACCTCATCAATCTCAATAGCGGTCTATGCATGGACGTGTCGGGTCAAAGTCCCGATCCCGGCGGTCCTATCATTCAATGGACCTGTAGTGGCGGCACGAATCAGGCGTTTTCGTTGATCCCGCAAGGCGGAGGTTACGCGATCGTCGCGGGACACAGCGGCTTGTGCGTGACCGCGTCGAGTACGACTTCGCAAGGCGTGCAACTGACGCAGCAGGTGTGTAACGCAAGCGCCACGCAAACATGGAAAGTCAGCGGCTTGCCCGCGCCGCAAGCTGCGTTGCCTTCGAAATGGACGGCGCCCATCACGTTGCCGCTCGTGCCGCTCCAAGCCGCGAATCTTCCCGATGGAACCGTGCTGGTCTGGTCGGCCGACAGCGCCCTCAACTTCACCTCTGGCGAAGTCACGCCCGGCAAGACGTACACGGCGATCTTCAATCCATCGACCGGCACGAGCAAACAAATGATCGTGACCAACACCGGGCACGACATGTTCTGTCCGGGTATCGCCAATCTTCCCGATGGCCGCATCTTCGTGACGGGCGGATCGAGCACGAAAAAGACCAGCATCTATTCGCCTACGACCGGCACATGGACGTCGAGCAATCAGATGAACATTTCGCGCGGCTATCAGGGCAGCGTGACCTTGAGCAACGGTAACGTGTTTCTAGTGGGCGGCTCGTGGAATGGCGGGCTCGGTGGAAAGACGGGCGAAACGTGGACCTCGGGCTCGGGCTGGCAAGTCAACGGCGCCATTCTCGACGACTACATCCTGACGAACGACGCTGCGGGCGTGTTCCGCGCCGACAACCACGCGTGGCTCTTCGCGGTCGCCAACGGACGCGTGTTTCATGCGGGCCCGAGCCGCGCCATGCACTGGTTCGAGACGGCGGGCAACGGCAGCGTCACCGCAGCCGGCAACCGGGGCAGCGACAATGACGCGATGAACGGCAACGCGGTCATGTACGACGTCGGCAAGATACTTGCCGTGGGTGGCGCGCCGAGCTACGACCAATCGACGGCCACCTCCAATGCGACGCTGATCGACATCAGCAGCGGAACGGCGATCACGCGCACCATCGCACCGATGAGCTATCAGCGCGCGTTCAACAACAGCGTCGTGTTGCCGAATGGGCAGGTCGTCGTGATCGGCGGTCAGACCTTTGCCGTGCCGTTTTCGGACGACAACGCGATCCTCACGCCCGAGTTGTGGGACCCGACCACGAATGCGTTTTCGCGGCTCGCGCCACAGGCTGTACCGCGCACTTATCACAGCATGGCGCTGCTGCTGAACGATGGACGCGTGCTCAGCGGCGGCGGCGGATTGTGCGGCTCGTGCGCCACGAATCACACGAATGTCGAGATATTGACGCCACCTTATCTTCTCAACGCGGACGGGTCCGCCGCAACCAGACCGACCATGAGTTCCGCGCCGACCGATGCGTTGCTCGGCACGACCATCGTCGTATCGGCGACCAAGGGCATGACAGCATTTGCGCTGATGCGCTCATCATCGGCCACGCATTCGGTGAACAACGAACAGCGACGCGTGCCGCTGACGTTCACGGTGGGCACCGCTGGCGAGTACAAGTTGAAGATTCCGTCCGATCCGGGCATCGTCGTGCCCGGCTATTACATGCTTTTCGCGCTGAACGCGAAGGGCGTGCCGAGCCTCTCGCGTACCATGCGCGTGCATTGATGGCGCATCGCTTGGTCGGCCTCGCGCTCGTTGCGATGGTAACGGTTGCCCATGCCGCATGTGAACCGCGCGACCTGGGCTGCGCGATTTTCGACGGAGAGCATCCGCTGTCGGCGCATTTGCGTGATGACGATCGCACGTTGCCTGCGTGGACGACTCGTTGCGTCAATTGCCATGTGGGCACATCGAAAGCGGCGGCCTTTGCACCGCCGCTGACTCGCGAGTCCTTGCTTGGCGAAACGCGTCGTCGCGGAGGGCCGATGAGCCATTACGATCCCATCGCTTTTTGCCGCGCGATCAAGGATGGCGTCGATCCAGCGGACATCGTGCTTCGTCGGGCGATGCCGCGTTACAAGATTGCTGACGCACAGTGCGCCGCGCTCTGGCAATTCGTCATGAGCCGATGAGCGCGCGCATTCGTCGATGCTTTTCAAACGACCCAGCCGCTTCGCGCGGTCACGAGCACGGCACGGCGGCATGAGTGAATCGGTTGATCGTTGCTTGAAAGACTCAAGCCACCTTCGTCCCCTTCACCACCTCCCCCAGCAACTCCGCATGCAGCCCCTTCAGCACCTTCACGAACTCCGATGCCAATCTCTCCCTCGGCCGATGCGGCGGAAACAGCAAATAAGTCGGAAACAACGTAGCCGGCAAAAATGGCTTGATGACAATTCCAGGACCCGCGAAATCCCGCGCGACGATCGGATGCGCGAGCGTCACGCCCATCCCATGACGCACCATCTCGCAGCACATTGCCGTGTACTGCGCCTCGATCGCAAGCACGCGCTCCACGCCCGCACGCTGAAACACCTCGTCCATCAGCGTGCGCGTGCCGTCGCCGTGACACAGCGAGATGAACGACTCGCCTTCGAGATCCTGCGGCTTGATACTGCGTTTCGACGCCAGCCGATGCCCCTCCGGCATAACACACACCGCCGCCACGTTCGACAACTGCTCGACCTCGCAATCCGACGCCTCGCTCACATACACGGCCACGCCGAGATCGCAGAACTGCGACGCCGTCCAGTGATTGACCGTACCCGATGTGTTCACGTGCAACGACACGGTCACCGTCGGATATAACTCGACGAAGCGCTTGATCGCATGCGGCACGAGAGTCATGCCCGCCGATGGCATCGCCGCTATGCGCAAACGTCCGCTGCCGAGATTGCGTATCTGCGCCGCCGCGTTCGCCAGGCCCTGCAAGCCGACGAACGCACGTTCGACCTCGCGGAAGAACGCGGTGCCCTCGCTCGTGGGTATCAACCGCACGCCGCTGCGCTGAAAAAGCTGCAAGCCGGTTTCGCGTTCGAGTTGCGAAATCAGCCGGCTCACGTTCGGCTGCGAGGTAAAGAGCGCCTTGGCCGCCGCGGTCATCAACCCCGACACCATGACCGCCCGAAAGGCCTCGATGTGCTTCAGATTCATGCGTGATCTCCCTCTCCGGGTGAACCCCGATCCATATCATCCATGCATAGGTAGGTATTTTATTCGTATTGGACGATATGGTCCGGCGGCGCGAAACTGCATCTCAACGACGGGTCATGAAGCCCGCCCCCACACCCCGGATCTGGAGATCGTCGTCATGAAAAGAGCGTTGCATCGCCGTCTGTCCGTCCCCGCTTGTACCGCCTTCGCGGCTCTTTCTTTCGCCGCTCCGCTTCTCGCTCACGCCGAAACCACGCTCTATGTCGCCAATGTGGGCGGCTCGAACGAGCAGTTGTATCGCCAGAAAATCATCCCGCCGTTCGAAAAGGCGCATGACGTCAAGATCGTCTACGTCGCGGGCAATTCCAGCGATACCCTCGCCAAGTTGCAAGCGCAAAAAGGCCATCAGCAGATCAACGTCGCCGTGATGGACGACGGGCCCATGTATCAGGCGATGCAGCTCAATCTCTGCGCCAAGCTCGACGAAGCGCCCGTGATGAAGGACGTCTATCCGCTCGCGCGTCTCGGTGCCACGTCGATCGGCGTCGGCATGGTGGCGACAGGCATCGGCTACAACGAGGAAGCGTTCAAGAAGGCCGGTCTGCCGCCGCCCGATTCGTGGAAGGTGCTCACCGACAAACGCATCAAGGGCAAGCTCGGCGTGCCACCGATCACCAACACGTATGGCCTGCATACGCTCGTCATGCTCGCGCGTCTGAACGGCGGCGGCGAGAAGAATATCGAGCCGGGCTTCGCGGCGATGACCAAGGATGTCGCGCCGAACGTGCTGTCCTGGGCGCCCACGCCCGGCGAAATGGACGGTCAGATGCAATCCGGCGACGTGGTGCTTGCGCCCTACGGCAGCGGTCGCGCGGTTGCGCTGCAGAACACGGGCTTTCCGCTCAAGTTCGTCTACCCGAAGGAAGGCGCGGTCGCGTTGCAGGTGGCGGCATGCGCCATCGCCGAGAACGCACAGCCGCAGTTGTCGCAGCAGTTCGTCCAGTATCTGCTGAGCCCGGAAGTGCAGGCGTTGCAGGCGCAAGGCATCGGTCTCGGTCCGGTCAACAAGACGGTCAAGCTGACGCCGGAAATCGCCGCGCGCGTGCCTTACGGTCCCGACCAGATCGCGAAACTGACCGCGATGGACTGGACCACGATCAACCAGCATCGCACCGAGTGGACGGAGCGCTGGAACCGTTCGGTCGAGCGTTGAACCCCACACCGGCATGAAGGAGCGAGGCGCATGGCCTTCCTGACTCTGCAAGGTATCTCGAAACGCTACGGCGATTTCACGGCGATCGAACAACTCGATCTCGATGTCGAACGCGGCGAACTTCTCGCGCTGCTCGGACCTTCGGGTTGCGGCAAGACGACCACGCTGCAAATGGTGGCGGGGTTCGTCACGCCGACCACGGGCCGCATTCTGCTCGATGGCCGCGACATCACGCACGAACGTCCGGAGAAACGCGGCATCGGCGTGGTGTTTCAAAGCTATGCGCTCTTTCCGCACATGACGGTGGCGGGCAACGTCGGCTTCGGTCTGGAAATGCGCAAGGTCAAGCGCCGCGAACGCGAAGAGCGCGTGGAAGAAGCACTCGCGCTCGTGCGTCTAAAGGGACTCGGGCATCGCTATCCGAAGGAATTGTCGGGCGGCCAGCGGCAGCGCGTGGCCATTGCACGCGCCATCGCCATGCAGCCCGAACTGCTCTTGCTCGACGAACCGATGTCCAATCTCGACGCCAAGTTGCGCGAGGAAATGCATATCGAATTGCGGGCGATTCAAAAGCGCCTCGGCATCACGACGATCCTCGTCACGCACGATCAGGTCGAAGCCATGACCATGAGCGATCGCATTGCGGTGATGCATCGCGGAACCATCGCTCAATTGAGCACGCCATACGACGCTTACGAGCGTCCCGCCACGCCGTTCGCATCGACCTTTCTCGGGCGCACCAATACGTTTTCCGGCGAAGTCCTGCGGCGCAATCCGCGTTGCGCCGAAGTCGATGTACTCGGCACCACGCTGCACGTGCCGCACGAAGGCCGTCATGTGAACGGCGCGGTCAACGTTTATATCCGCCCGGAGAAGGTGCATATCGCCAATGGCGCAGCGCGCGTGCGCGGACGTATTGCAACGCGCGTGTTCGTCGGCAATCAGTGGCTGCTCGAAGTGGAAACGGAACTCGGCAAGCTGCGTGTCGCGCAGCCGAATCACGGTGCGCCGCCGCCCGAGGAAGGTCACGAAGTCGGCCTCGCCTGGACCGACGACGATCTGCGCGTGCTCACGCAAGATGCTCCGGAAGGTGCTCATGGCCACGCTTGACGACGACCGTCCCGGCGCCGCGCCGTGGCTCCTGTCCGGCCCCGCGCTGCTGCTTTTTGTCGGCTTGCTGCTGGCGCCGCTCGCGCTCACGCTCGTGCTGTCGTTTCGCGTCTTCAGCGACACGGCCGGCGTCACCGCCGCCTACACGCTCACGAACTATTGGGAAGTAGTGAGCGACCCGTACTACCACACCATCTTTCTGCGCACTGCCGGCCTCGCCTTCGCGGTCACGCTGCTCTCCATCGTGCTTGGCGTGCCGGAGACCATCGTGCTCGCGCGCATGAAGAAGCCGTGGCAGTCGCTGTGTCTTCTCGTCGTGCTCGGCCCGCTCCTAATCTCGGTCGTGGTGCGCACGCTTGGCTGGCAGATTCTGCTCGGCAACAACGGCGTACTCAACAACGTGCTGCAAGCGCTGAAAATCACCGATGAACCCATCCGCCTCGTCTTCACGATGACCGGCATGATCATCGCGCTCACGCACGTTCTGGTGCCCTTCATGGTGATGTCCGTGTGGGCCACCATGCAAAAGCTCGACCCGCAAGTGGAATGGGCCGGACGCTCGCTCGGCGGCTCGTCGTTCGCGGTGTTCCGCCGCGTGGTGCTGCCGCAGATCATGCCGGGCGTGCTGTCGGGATCGATCATCGTGTTCGCGCTGTCGGCATCCGCGTTCGCCACGCCCGCGCTGATCGGCGGACGGCGTCTGAAGGTCGTCGCCACCGCTGCCTACGACGAGTTTCTCGGCACGCTCAACTGGCCGCTCGGCGCGAGTATCGCCGTGTTGTTGCTGATCGCGAACGTGGCAATCGTCATGGGTTGCAGCCGCCTCGCCGAACGCCGGTTCCGGCATATCTTCGACTAACGCGGACGACGATCATGAAACAGAACGGCATTCTCGGGCTCGTCTACAACGCGTTCTTCCTGACCTTCATCATGGCGCCGCTCGTGGTCGTGATGCTCGTCGCCTTCACCGACAAAGGCTTCATCTCAATGCCTTTCGATGGCGCGTCGCTGCGCTGGTTCCGCGCGATCGTCGAGAACGGCGACATCGTTTCGGCGTTCTGGCTGTCGATCCGCCTCGCGTTCGCGGCGGCGACCATCGGCGTGCTGCTCGCGGTGCCCGCGGCGCTGGCCATCGCGCGTTATCGCTTTCCCGGCCGCGCCGCGCTCACGAGCTTTTTCCTCTCGCCGATGATGATCCCCGCCGTCGTGCTCGGCATCGCGTTCCTGCGCTTTCTGTCGCTGCTGCATCTGTCGGGATCGTTCTGGTCGCTGGTATGCGCGCACGTCATCATCGTCTTGCCGTATGCGTTGCGGCTTGCGCTTTCGTCCGCCGTCGGCCTGGATCGCGATGCCGAACGCGCCGCGCTTTCATGTGGCGCGAGCCGCTTCACCGCATTTCGCCGCGTGGTCCTGCCGATGATCCGCACCGGCGTGGCAGGCGGCTGGGTGCTCTCGTTCATCCAGAGTTTCGACGAACTCACGATGACCATTTTCGTCGCGACGCCCGGCACGACCACGCTGCCCGTCGCCATGTACAACCAGATCGCGCAGACGATCGATCCGCTGGTCGCCTCGGTCTCGGCGGTGCTGATCGTCGGCACGGTGTTGCTGATGATCCTGCTCGACCGCATGGTCGGACTGGACCGCATCCTGATCGGAGAAGCGCGATGACACTTTCAACCTCCGCCAGCCCCGACGTGCTCGTGCTCGGCGGCGGCCTGGTCGGTTCCGCCGTGGCTTACGGTCTTGCCCGCGAAGGCGCGCGCGTGACCGTGCTCGACGAAGACGACGGCGGCTTTCGCGCCTCGCGCGGCAACTTCGGCCTCGTATGGATTCAAGGCAAGGGCTACGGCCTCTCGCCTTACGCACGCTGGTCGCGCAGTTCGGCCACGCGCTGGCCGGGACTCGCCGAGAGCCTCTTGAACGAAACGGGCATCGACGTGGCGTTGCGCCAGCCAGGCGGCTTCCACTTTTGCTTCAACGACGACGAACTCGCCGACCGCGAGAAGCGTCTCTCGACGCTCAAGGCCGAGATCGGCGACTACCCGTATCAGATGCTCGATGCCGCCGAGATTCGCGAGCGCATTCCGCAGATCGGCCCGCAAGTGATCGGCGCGAGCTACACGCCGATGGACGGCCATGTGAACCCGCTCAAGCTCTTGCGCGCGCTTCATTCGGCGATGCAGGCGCGCGGCGTGAAGCTCGTCTCGGGCGAACGCGCGGAACGCATCGAACCGGACGCGAACGGCCAAGGCTTCGTCGTGCATGGCAAGCGCGGAACGTATCGCGCGGGGCGTGTCGTGCTTGCGGCTGGCCTCGGAAACCGCATGCTCGCGCCGTTTGTCGGATTGAACGCGCCGGTCGCGCCGAATCGCGGGCAGGTGCTGGTGAGCGAACGCGTCGCGCCGTTTCTCGACTATCCGACGCTCAACGTGCGCCAGACCGACGAAGGCAGCGTGCAGTTCGGCGATTCGATGGAAGAAGTCGGCTTCAACGATTTCACGACCACGCATGTGCTCGCCGATATCGCGCGGCGCGGCGTGCGCGCGTTCCCGATGTTGCAGCACGTGCGGCTCGTGCGGATGTGGGCCGCGCTGCGCGTCTACAGCGCGGACGGCTTTCCGATCTACGACCGGTCGGAAGCGCATCCTGGCGCGTTCGTCGTCACTTGCCATAGCGGCGTGACGCTCGCCGCCGCACATGCCATGCGCGTGGCGCCGTGGATCACCGGTGCACCCGTGCCCGAGGAATTGCCGACCTTCTCCGCACGCCGCTTCGAGAACGCTCAAGAACCGACTCCCGCACACTGAATTCGACATGACTTCCCAATCGACTCACACGCTGTTCAAGCCGCTGCCGGGGGAAACCGCCGCGGCCATCGAGATCTTCTTCAACGACCAGCCTTTGTCCGTGCCGGGCGGCCGTTCCGTCGCGGCCGCGCTGCTCGCGGCGGGCGTCTCGCGCTTTCGTGCGACGCCGGTGTCGGGTGCGCCGCGCGCGCCGTATTGCATGATGGGCGCGTGCTTCGAATGCCTCGTCGAAATCGACGGCATTCCGAGCCGTCAGAGTTGCATGGTCGAAGTGCAGGCGGGCATGCGTATCCGCTCGCAGGAAGGCGCGCGCGATCTGCCGCCCATGACACTCGCCGATACCCCGCTGGAGAACGCGCATGGCCGCTGATTTCGCCTCCGAAGCCGTCGATGTGGTCGTGATCGGCGCTGGACCGGCCGGCATGAGCGCGGCCACGCGCGCCGCCCGCGCGGGCCTCAAAACCGTCTTGATCGATGAACAGAACGCCGTGGGCGGCCAGATTTATCGTGGCATCGCTCACGCCGATGCGCGTCGCAAGGAAATACTTGGCCCCGACTACGCGGCGGGCGCGGAGATCGCCCGTGCGTTCGCGGCATCGGGCGCGCGTCACGTGACCAATGCGAGCGTCTGGCAAGTCACGCGCGAGCGCGGCATCAACTATCTGAAGGACGGCAAGATCGGCAGCTTCGACGCGCAACGCGTGATTCTCGCAAGCGGCGCGCTGGAGCGGCCCTTTCCGATTCCCGGCTGGACGCTGCCCGGCGTGCTGACGGCGGGTGCCGCGCAGATTCTCCTGAAGAGCGCGGGCGAAGTGCCTGCCGCGCCACCGGTTCTCGCGGGCTGCGGGCCGTTGCTGTATCTGCTCGGCTGGCAATATGTGCGCGCCGGCGTGCCGATTCGCGCGCTCGTCGATACCACGCGTCACGAAGACCGCTGGCGCGCGAAGCGTCACATGCTGTCCGCGTTGCGCGCGTGGCCGTTCCTGAGCAAGGGCCTGCAACTGATCCGCACCTTGCGCGACGCCGGCGTGCCGATCTTCGAAGCGGCCGACGATCTGCGCGTGGAAGGGCGCATCGGCGCGGATAACGTCGAGCATGCGGCCGCGCTTCACTTCACGACGCAAGGCGCGGCGCACCGCCTTGAAGCGGACGTGATCCTGCTGCATCAGGGCGTCGTGCCGAATACGCAGTTCACGCAGGCTTTGCGGGCGTCGCATCGCTGGGACGACGCGCAGCTTTGCTTCACGCCCAAAGTCGATGCGTGGGGCGAGCTGGATGTGCCCGGCATCTTCGTCGCGGGCGACGGCGCGGGTATCGGCGGCGCGCAGGCGGCGGCCTTGCAGGGCTCGCTCGCGGGCCTCGCGGTCGCGGCGCAACTCGGCGCGCTGAACGCCGCCACGCGCGACGCCGAAGCGGCCGGGCAGCGCCGCGCGCTGGCGGGCGTGCTGCGCATCCGGCCATTTCTCGACAGCCTTTATCGTCCGCGCGATATCAACCGCATTCCGCGCAACGAGACTATCGTGTGCCGCTGCGAGGAAGTCACGGCGGGCGAATTGCGCAAATTCGTCGAGATGGGTTGCGTCGGACCGAATCAGGCGAAGTCGTTCGGACGTTGCGGCATGGGTCCGTGTCAGGGCCGCATGTGCGGTCTCACGGTGACCGAAGTCATCGCGGATGCGCGGCGTGTCTCGCCCGCCGAAGTCGGCTACTACCGCATTCGTCCGCCGATCAAGCCGCTCACGCTCGGAGAACTCGCCGGTGAATGACGCAACCGACGTTCAGGAAGCCGATGTGCTCGTGGTTGGCGGCGGACTGCACGGCACGAGCAGCGCGTTCCACATGACGCGGCGCGGCGCGAAGGTGATCGTGCTCGAAGCCGATTACGTCGCGCGTCATTCGTCCGGCGTGAATGCTGGCGGCGTACGCACGCTCGGACGCGCGCTGCCCGAGATTCCGCTCGCGCTGATGTCGCGTGAAATCTGGCACGGCATGCGCGATCTGATTGGCGAGGATGGCGGCTTCGTGCCATCGGGCCAGCTCAAGATAGCCGAGACGGACGATGAACTCGAAGCATGCCGCGAGCGCGTCGCCCTGCTCGAATCGCACGGCTTCACGCACGAGAAAGTGATCGACCGAGAGGCCGTGCTCGAACTCGAACCCGCTCTGGCTCGGCATGTCACGGGCGGCATCTGGGTCGAGCGCGATGGCTTCGCGCTGCCGTATCGCACGACCACGGCCTTCCGGCTCGCCGCGCAAAAACTCGGCGCGCGCTTTCTGGAAGGCACGCCGGTGCGTCGTATCGAGCAACGCGGCGCGCGCTGGTTCGCCTACACGCCGCACGGCACGTTCAGTGCGGAAAAGCTGCTCGTCACGGCGGGCGCGTGGTCCGGCGAACTCGCGAAACAGGTGGGCGAGCCGGTGCCGGTGCATCCCGAAGGTCTGATGCTGATGGTCACGCATCGCGTCGCGCCCTTCTGTCGCGCGACACTCGGCGCAACGGGACGGCCGCTGTCCTTCAAGCAGTTCGATAACGGCACGGTGGTGATCGGCGGCAAGCTGATCGGCATTGCGGACCTGCTTGCGCGTCATGGCGAAGTGGATTTCGTGCGCCTCGTGCGCAGCGCGAAAACCGTCACCGATCTGTTCCCGCATCTGCGCCACCTGGGCGTCAATCGCGCGTGGGCCGGTGTCGAGGCATTCACCGAGGATGAGCTTCCAGTGATCTCGGCAAGCCGCAAGGCATCGAATCTCTATTACTCGTTCGGCTATTGCGGCAGTGGTTTTCAGCTCGGGCCGGGCTGCGGCAAGCTCGTCTCCGAACTCATGCTCGATGGCGCGCCGTCCATTTCACTCGATGCATTCGCCATCGATCGCTTCGGGCGCGCGGCCGCTTCTTCTTCGGATGCGAATACCGCGCGTCTCGTCGCGCATTGAATGCCGCGCGTTTTCGCGCGGCGACTTCGTTTCAATCTCAACGTTCAAGGAAAAAAATCATGGGCGATATCGTTCGCATCGACACCAATCAGCGGATGAGCCGCGTCGTCAAGGCAGCGGGTCTCGTGTTTATCGGCGGCCAGACTTCCGCCGATCATTCGCCGGATATCAAACTGCAAACCGCCAAGGTGCTCGAAAAGATCGACGGCTTTCTGGAGAAAGCGGGCATCGACAAGACGCGTCTCGTGTCGGCACAAGTGTGGCTTGCGGATATCTCCCGCGATTTCAGCGGCATGAACGAAGTGTGGGATGCGTGGGTGCCGCAAGGGCATGCGCCGACCCGCGCGACGGTGCAAGCGCAATTGGCAACGCCCGAGTTGCTGGTGGAGATCGCGGTGGTGGCGTTGGCGTGAACGGGCTGCTGCCGCTTATCGCTTTTCGTGATTTGAATGTGCGAAACGCACCGCACAAAAAGCCACGTTTCATGGTAACTTCCAGCCTGTTCATCGCACGGTTGCGATGAGCGAGTTCTCGGGGCGGGGTGAGATTCCCCACCGGCGGTAATCGTTTCCCGATGTTTTCACGAAAGGGACGTAGCCCGCGAGCGCTCTCCGGCTTTCACGGTCGGAGAGGTCAGCAGACCCGGTTTGATTCCGGGGCCGACGGTATAGTCCGGATGAAAGAGAACAGGACAGTCAGTGTGCTTCGTCACGCTTCGTTCGCGCTTATTTTGTCGCGTGCGAAGGCCATTGGCCGTCCTTCGCCCTGTTCACACCAAACAGGCTGATGTCCATGAACTTTTCCAATTCGAACGAAACCCAGGCAGTATCGGCTGCAGGCTCCACTCGTGCGCGCGTCGCTTTCGTGCAGGCTTGCTGGCATCGCGATATCGTCGATCAATGCAAGACCTCGTTCATCGAAGCCATGCAGAAGCGCGGTTACACAGCGGACGATATCGATCTCTACGAAGTCGCTGGCGCATTCGAGATTCCGCTGCACGCCAAACGTCTTGCACTAAGCGGCCAATACGCGGGCATTGTCGCGGCGGGACTGGTGGTCGATGGCGGAATTTATCGGCACGAGTTCGTCGCGACGGCTGTCATCAACGGCTTGATGCAGGTGCAACTCGAAACCGGCACGCCGGTGTTTTCGGCCGTGCTTACGCCGCATCATTTTCATCATGGCGAAGAGCATATCGGCTTCTTCAAGGAGCACTTTCTCGTGAAGGGTGCGGAAGCGGCGCATGCTTGCGCGGATACGATCGCCAAGTTGAGTGCGTTGCCGGTGGCGGGTTGAGCATTCGAAGCAGATGAGCGGGCTTTTTGACGAAGGCCCGCTTTAATCGCAAAGCGACGTTCTTCAATCGCCGACCGCGAACAGCCGCCGATCCCACACCACGATATCGGTTCCGGAACCACGATCCGCGCGGCATCGGGATGAGCGGATTTCACTACGGCGTTGAGCTCAGCGCACGCAATCACGGCCGGAACCCGCAACACGGCGGACTTTGCGTTACGCCGCGATCCACTCAACTTGCCGAATCCCCTGGTTTCACCGCGCGCATGGAATCCAGCGCCTGCAACACCTCTCCATCCGACGACACCACGCAGAGCCCCGCCGACTGTAAATCGTCATTGCCGACCGTCGCGAAGCCCGCTATTAGCAACGCCGCCAGCACCACACCCGCCACCCATCCCAGACGCTTTTTCATGATGTTCCCCGCTCATGCTTCTCGAATGACTCCATGAAGCGCACTTTGCGCCAGCAGAGTTACACGAGCGTTAGCAAAAGGAAGCACGGGGGTTTCATCTGAAACATAGCTCCGTTACACGCCCATCAAGGCTGCAACGCCGCAACGTCACGCCGATTTCCGCCAAAAATCAAGCGAAACGCGTGTTACACTCGGTTCGCTTTTTTAAGACAATTCCTCTTGCCCGATCCGCCAAATCGTCTTTAGGGAGTACTGGCATCCGGTCACGGAATCAGGGAATCAAGGAATCGGCAAGTTGCGCACGACCGGCTGGCCATCGGGATACACCGCGAGCGTGTTGCCCGGGTCGTATGGCAGATCGGCGGACATCGGCTTGCCGTCGAGCATGAAATCAACCTTGTAGAGATCGCCGCCGCGAAAGCGGGCGTGCTGGACATCGCCGCATTGGTCGTTCGTCACGAAGTGCTCCACCGGCACGTCGACGGGCGAATCGGGCGTGGCCGGCTTCGGCGGGGGAATCAGGAAATGCCAGAGCGCCATGCCGATCAGGCCGCCCGCCACGCCGCCGGCGACCGTCACCGATATCTTGTGCGTCAGCGCGTGCCCAAGCACGCCGCCGCCCGCACCCAGCAGGATGCCGAACGGTCCGACCACCCAGCCCACGGCGCCGCCCGCGAGCGCGGCCGGCAAAATCCAAATGCGCTCCGCCAGAAAATGCGCCGCGAGCCACGCCGCGCCCGCCGCCCCGAGCGGAGCGCCAGTCAGACCTTCGATATGCCGCACGAACCACGGGCGCGCATTCGCCTTCGCCACCTCGAACTCGCGCACGGTGGTGAGCGTCGGGCGGCACTCGTGCTGACTGGCGAGCGTGGTCGTGGTGAGCGTGCTGACGGAAACGACCGGCACGGTGACGGGCAGGCCCGTGTGCGCAACTTCGGTCGATTGCACCTCAGGTTGAGCGGTGTCGCTGCCGTTAACCGTGTTAGCCATATCGGCGGCCCTGCATCCGGGCGCGGTGGCCGAAAGCATCGCGAAAGTCATCAAGCATGCGCCCGCGACGGCAAGACGGCGCAAGCCCGGCTTCGGCGGCAAGGATCGCTTGGCCAGACCATGACTACGACTACGATTACGACGGGAAAGATCGAGGGACATGAGTAGACCGACTCTCAGGCAAGCCGAATTTGCCGCAAGCGTAGCAGAGCAGACGATCCGCGTCGCCCCCACGTTGCGACGCGCGGCGCAACGCGTACTCACCGTCTGCGCGCTCGCCTTCGGCTTGGTACTCGCGGGCTGCTCCATGTTCAGCGGCACGAGCGCGAAGCAGGCCGTCGCGGCCGTCGACTGGAGCGCGGCGGGCGACGCCATCCTCGTGCAGCTCGACGCCGACGATCTACTCAACGAATACAACAACGAGCCGCATACGCTCCTGCTCGGCGTGGTGCAGACCGCCGACGCCGATTCGTTTCGCAAACTGTCGGCCGATGCCGGCACGCTCGCCTCGACGCTCGGCGAAGCGGCGCCGAATCCCGCGATCCTCCAGCTCACGCGCTACGTCGTGCAGCCGGGCGGTCACACGATCCTCTCGATCGACCGCGCCGCGAAAGCGAAGATGGTCGGGCTGATCGCGGGCTTCTACACGATGGACCCGGCGTCCAGCGCGCGTCTCTTCGAGATTCCGCTCGCCATATCGAATCAGGCGTTCGTCGGCCACGATTATGCGGCGCAACCGCAAACGCTTGCGTTGCGGCTGTCGCTCGGACGCGATGCGATCAGCGACGCCGCGCGTCTGAATCCGGAACCGCCGCAGATCGTCGCCGCGCAAAAACGCGCACAGGCGAAGCAGCAGATCGTGCCGCTCGACGGCGGCGGCAAGGAAGTGCCGCTCACGCCATCGAACGGCGCAGCCGATACCGCCACCATCAAACTCCCCAACTGACGAGCCCGACGTGGAACACAAGCAAGCCGTCTACTGGCATCAGGGAATGTTTCTGCAGCCGCAGCATTTTCAGCTCGCGGATCAGCACAGCCGTTTCACGCAGACGCCGCTTTACGAAGCCGGCGTGCCGCATTTCTGGGGCGTCGGCGCGCTCGAACTGTCGAGAAGCGCCATCGCGAATCGCACCATCGACGTGCAGCGCGCGCGTCTTCTGTTCCGCGATCATCACTATGCCGAGTATCCCGAGAACGCGGTGATCGCGCCGCGCACCTTCGAGGCAAGCTGGGTGCAGGGCGACCGTCCGCTCAACGTCTATCTCGGCGTGCGCCGCGCGAGCGAGCAGGAAAAGAACGTCACCGAAGTCGGCACGCTCGCCGACGCCGCGAACGTCGCCACACGCTTCGCCACGGTGATGTCCGTTCCCGAGACGCCCGATCTCTATTCCGAAGGCCCCGACGCGCCGCTGCAAACGCTGCGCTATGTGCTGAAGGTGTTCTTCGAATCGGAGCTGGATCATCTGGATCAGTACGAGCTGATTCCCATCGCGCGGCTGGTGCGCGATGGCGACACCGTCGTGCTCGCCGACCGCTTCATCCCGCCGAGTTACGCGCTCGCCGGTTCCGATGCGCTGCGCACGATGCTACGCGAGATCCGCGACGAGCTTGCAGGACGCGCCCGCCAGTTGCAGGAGTACAAGAATCCGCGCGAGATGCAGAAGGCCGAGTTCGACGCGTCGTACATGCTGTTCCTGCTCGCGTTGCGATCGCTCAATCGCTTTTCGCCGAGCCTGTTCCATCTGATCGAGAGCGAACAGGTGCATCCGTGGCTCGCATATGGCGTGTTGCGGCAACTCGTCGGCGAACTGAGCTCGTTCTCGGAGCGCTTCACCATGCTCGGCGAGATGGACGGCGGCGCCGGTCTGCCCGCTTACGATCACCTCGACCTCGACGGCTGCTTCGGGCGCGCGCGCGTGACCATCGGGCATCTGCTCAACGAGATCACGGTCGGGCCGGAGTTTCTGGTCGTGCTGGAGCCACGCGACGGCGTCTATCACGGACAAGTGCCGCGCAGCGTGTTCGGCAACCGCAACCGCTTTTATCTCGTCGTGCGGACGCAGGAAGATCCGCAATGGGTGGTGGATGGCATCGTCAACGGCGCGCGTTTGTCCGCGCTCGGCGAGATTCCGACGCTCGTGCGCCATGCCCTGCCCGGCCTCGAACTGATTCATATGCCGCACGCGCCGCAGGGTTTGCCGCGTCGCGCGCATTCGTTCTACTTCCGTATCGAACAGGTGAGCGAGCAGTGGGAACTCGTCGAGCGCGAAGGCGATATCGCTCTTCACTGGCTCGATGCCCCCGCCGATCTGCGCGCCGAGATCGTGATCCTGCGGAGATGACGTGCATCTGACCGACACTTTGATCCCCGTCATCGCGCTGGTGCGGCAGACGATCGATACGGCCGCCGCCCCGGCCTTCTTGCGGCCGTCGACGGCGGCGCCTGCCGTTCCAAGGCCCTTGCCCGCCGCGCCGCGTCCGGTTGCATCGCAGCCTGCTTCCGCTGGCGGTTCGCCGTTTGCGCCGCAGCCTATCGGCGAGATGGCCGCCAATGGCAATGCAAGCGCAAACGCTAACGCCAACGCCGTCGCCAACGCCATCGCCATCGCCGATGCCCCGCCGGCGCCCGCGCCGCTTCCTTCGCTCGCGCCACGGGCGAGTGTATCGAACGCATCGAGCGGCACGCCCGCCGAGGACGCCGCGCGCGCACGCGCACTCGCCGAAGCGATCGACGAAGCGATCGACCAGGCACGGCACGAAGCGCGCATCCACAATTTCGTGCCATCGGATTTCGACAACGCGCTTTTCGCCGTGCTCGCCTGGGCCGACGAAGTGCTGATCTCGTCCGAATGGGCTGGCGCGCCGCACTGGCAGCGCCATCTGATGCAGCGCCGCCACTTCAACACGACGACCGCCGGCGTCTCGTTCTACGCGCGTCTCGACGACCTGCGCGACGATCAGGCCGATGTGCGCGAAGTCTTTGCGCTGTGTCTCGCGCTCGGCTTCAAGGGTCGCTATGCGCAAGAGCGCAGCTCGCGTCAGCTCGACGAACGCCGCCGCGTCACGCTTCAGAAAGTGCTCGACGAAGGCGGCGTTCCGGCCGCCACCGGCGCGGTGCTTTTTCCGCAAGCGTATGTCAGCGAGGAATCGGCGCGCGCGGCGCAAACCGGCGTCGAACCGGCGGCGCGCCGGGTGCGCTGGCGGCTTCGCCGGCAGACGCTCATCGGCTTCGGCTTGCCCGTGGTCGTGCTCGCCGTGCTCTACGGCACCTATCACCTGATCATCGTGCAGATGGTGAACGCTCTTCTTCCGCTCATCCAATGAAAGTCCTGCGCACCGTTCTGCTGTGGCTCCTTGCGCTCGTCGTGCTGGCGCTCGTCAGCTGGGGGCTGACGCTGTATCTCGAATGGCCGTTGTGGGCGTCCGCCGCGATTTTCTTCGGCGCGCTCGGCATGTTCTTCATGTTGATCTTCCTGCGGCGCCTGACGCTTGCGTATCGTTCCCGCAGCATCATCGCGCGGCAGCGGCGTGCCGAACAGGAAGCCGCGCAGCGCGGGTCGCGCACGGGCGCCTTGCGCCGCAAGTTCCGCGATGCCGCGGCGCTTCTGCGCGGTTCGAGCCTGAAGCGTCTCGGCAATCCGCTCTACGTGCTGCCCTGGTACATGGTGATCGGCAGACCGGGCGCGGGCAAGACCACGGCGCTTGCGCGCTCGCGGCTGTCCACTTCGCTGCAGGATCACACGCAACAAGGCGCGCCGGTCCCGCAAACCGAGAATTGCGACTGGTGGTACTTCGACCGCTCCATCGTGCTCGACTGCGCGGGCCGTTATGTCGATGCCGACAACGAAGACGCCGACCGCCGCGAGTGGAATCTGGTGCTGGACCTGCTGTCGCGCTATCGCGGACGCGAAGGCATCAACGGACTCGTGCTCGCCATCTCCGCCGACCGGCTCGTCACGCCGGACCGCGAGGCGATCGATCAGGAAGCGCGCGTGATCCGTGCGCGCATAGAACAGTTGATCCGCCTTTTCGGGCGGCGCTTTCCGGTGTACGTGCTCGTCACCAAGTGCGATCAGCTCTATGGCTTCGAAAGCTGGAGCACGCTCTTGCCCGAGACCGCGTTGAATCAGGCGATGGGTCATCTCGCGCCCGCCACCGCCGACGATCCGCCGACCGAGCGCTTCCTCTCACTGGCCTTCGATGCCATCGTCGAACGACTACGCGCGATGCGGGTTGCGCTGGTTGCGCGGCATCCGCAATCGGCGGTGGAACTGCTGCTGTTTCCGAACGAACTCGACCGCCTGCGCGCGGGCACCGAACTCTTCGTGAAGGCGTGCCTTGGTAACAGCCCGTATCTGGAATCGCCGTTCTTGCGCGGACTGTTCTTTTCGAGCGGCCTGCAGGCCGGCGGCGCGCGCTCTGCGGTGCTGCCGGAGACGCTGCGCCCGATGCCGCCGCACGAACCCTCGACGACCGGCGTGTTCCTGCACGATCTCTTCGGCCGCATCCTGCCGCAAGACCGCAACGTCGGCAAACCTGCCGCGCTCGTCAATCGCTGGTTCGCCGCGACCCAGCATCTAGGCATGCTCGCGTGGGTGATGTTGGCCGTTGCGTTCGGCTTGCTGATCACGATGTCGTTTATCCGCAACGTCAACACGCTGACGCAGATCGAGCGCAGCTATCCATTTCATCAGCGCTTCGACGGCTTGCTCGTCGATGACGCCGCTACCCTCACGCGCAGCAACACCGCGCTGCGCGAGATCGATCGCCGCAACCGCAACTGGCGTTCGCGCTGGATGATCTCCGGCCATATCGACCGCTTGCAGGAACGGCTGCGCGAGCAATACACGCAGCAATATCTGCAGTACATCCGACCAGCCGTCGAACGCGATTTCGATCTGGATTTGCGGCGCGATCTCGTCAACGATACCGACGGCACGCTGCCGCTCAGCATCCTCAACGAAGTGCGCGTGACGAATCTGCTGCGCGCGAAAGTGGCGGGCGCGGATCGTCCGGAACTTGCCGCGATGCCTCAGCCGCTTTATAGCGACATGGCGCCGTGGTCGTCGCAACTCTTCGACCAGATCAACGACTTGCGCATTTCCTATATCGCGTGGTCGGCGACGAATGCGCGCGACATCGTGACGCGCGTGGCGCAACAGCAGGCGACGCTTGCCCAGGCGCTGTACCAGAACCGCATGCACTGGCTCACGCAGCTTGCGCCGATCGACCCGCATCTGCACGATGTCTCGCTCGCCGACTTCTGGCTCGACGCGAACTCGGCGCGCGCGCAATCCCTGCGTCTGGCAAACGTGGATGCTCCGGTTGCGGGCAATGTCGCGGGCGGGCGCATCACGGCGGCGTCGAGCCGTGCAACGGCGCCCGATTCGAAGGCCGTGGAAGCCGCGCGCACCGACGCGCAACTCGCCGAAGCGAACCGGCTCGCGGAGATCAAGGTGCCGGCCGCGTACACGCGCGCGGGACGGGTGGATATCGACGGCTATCTGAAGGAGATTCACCAGGCGGTCGTCGACGATGCGCAACTCATGCAGCAACAGGCGTTCTTCGACCACGACTATCAGATCGAGCGCTTTCAGGCGTGGCAGAGCTTCGTGCAAACCGTGCCGCAGGGCGAACGCATGCTACCGGGCCGCGATGCCTGGCGCGGACGGCTCGCGACCATCACGCAGAACGCGAGCCCTTATCTGCGCGCGCTCGATCGCGTCAACGACGAGTTCGAAGGCGTGGCCGACGCCCAGTTGCCCGACTGGCTGCAGACCGCTCGACGCATGGGCCGCCTGCGGCGCGATGCCACCGGCGCGCTGATCGCGAGCCGTGCGGGTGGCATCGTGCAAAGCATCAACTCGTTCGGCGGCCAGGCGATCCGCGACAGCATCGCGAGCAGTCCGCTGGCGGGCGCGGCGGCGGTGCGCGTCAATGCGCGCGCGGCATCCGCGATGCGCGACTATTTTCAGGACATCGATCAGATCGCGGCCACCGTCACCGATGGCACCGCGAAGGCATATGGCGTATCGGCTGCGTTTCATGGCTTTGGCGTCGATCCGGCGGTGAAGACATCGCCTGTACACGATGCCGCGCGCGCCCTTCTGCGCCTGCGTGACGAAGTCGATTCCAACGGCGCGGCTGATCAGGCCATCTGGCATCTGATCGGCGGGCCGCTGCATTTCGTGCTGGCTTATACGGAAGAAGAGACTTCGTGCGCATTGCAATCGGATTGGGACAGCAAGGTGTATTGGCCATTGCAGGCGGCGACCAGCATGACGCAGGTCGTCGATCAGTTGTACGGTCCGCAGGGTTCGGTGTGGAGTTTTGTCGATGGGCCGGCCAAGCCGTTCCTGACGCATTCGGCGAGCGCGATTTCGGAAGTGCAGACGGCCGATTACAGCGTGCCCTTCACCGCCGCGTTCCTGCCGACGCTCAATTCGGCGGTCGGCAAGCGCACCGCGCAGCTGATGGAAGCACAGCGCGCCAAGTCCCGCGCTGAAGCCGACGCAGCGCAGGCGCAGGCGGCGCAAGAGCAGGCGAAGCAGCAGCAGGCCAATGCGGAGCAGGCCATTGCGAGTGTGAAGCAGCAGATTGCGGCGGCGCAGGCGAAGGCGTATCCGTTGACGATCACGGCGCAGCCTATCGACGTGAATCCTTCAGCGCGCATGCGGCCATTCGCGACTGTGCTGACGGTGCAGTGTGCGGCGGGCGCGCGCACGTTGACCAACTTCAACTTCCCGGTGAGCGACACTTTCAACTGGACACTCGGCCAGTGTGGCGAGGTGAGTTTGCTGATTCGTTTCGATGGCCTGACGCTCTCCAAGCGTTATCGCGGCGATGCGGGCGTGGTCAGTTTCCTGCGCGACTTCCGCGATGGGCACCGATTGTTCACGCCGCAGGATTTTCCGTCGTCGGCGGCGGCGCTCGCGCAGCGCGGCATCGACCAGATCACGGTGCGTTACGAGTTCCGTGGCGAGGACGCGATCATCGATGGCGCGACGCAGCTGGCGCAATTGCAGGACGCGCAGCAGAAAGAGACGCAGCTGCGCCAGCAAGCGATCGATACGCTTGCGGCGCAGACGCAGCAGTTGTTGCTGATCAAGCTGGCGGGTAATGGTGGCGGGACGACGCCGCAGCCGCTACGCGTGTCGTTGCCACAGCAGATCGGGATGTGCTGGAATGCGCCGGCTTCTCCGGCTGGAACGCAGACGCTGCAAGCGCGTTTCGATAGTCTGCTGGAAGCGCGCGGCCCGCTGGTGACGGCGGCGGCGCCTTCGTTTGCACCGATTCAGTCAGGACCGATGACGGCGCCAGACGTGCCGCCGTTGCCGATCTTGCCGGTTTTGCCGACAGTGCCGGGGTTGTCGGGGGCGGGGTCTTGAGTTCGGTGTTTGGTATCTGGGCGGGGCTTGGGACGCGGCAACGGGCCGGCTCTTCTTTATTGCTGAATACACTATGACACCGGCAACGACGCTGGTTCTTCGTTCTTCCCTTTCTTAGTCGCGCATCATCTCGCGCTCTCGCCATTCAAGCGGCACGGAGTAAACTTCCGTGCCGCCTTATCTAGATATTTCCGCTCTGCTACATCTTCTCAAGGATACTGCCGCCAATGCGCGGGCTTATCCTGATCCTGCAAATGCCGCTCTCGTGCAACGTGTACTGAGTAGTTCATTGACAGTGCCCAATCCGCTGCCTCTTTCTGCGTTTTACTTTCCTTTACCTCTTTTCGGTCAACGATTACGACGTGATGCGTCGTGCCCTTACCCTTTTCATTTGATAACGGCCTATGCGCAACATAAGCGTGCTTTTTCACAATAAATTCCTCGACTAAATTAACGGAAACTAAGTTCTTACTGCCGCATAGACATCAGGCTGTCCGCTGATTTTTTCAATGCCAGTATTTTCTGAATATTTTTAATGCGCGTCCTTGTCCGCTTCGGCATTCTTCGTCGCTAAGAGCGAAGCGGCGGTATCGCCATGAAGTGCCATGCTTCGCTATCGGGCTCGGCGTTAATTTAGATGCGCGAATTTCTGATGAAGGGGAGCGCGGCCCCGATGATGTCGCGTTGTCAGTTCGAAACCATTGCGCGCATGCCCGAGCAGGATCAGCAACTCGTGCGCGGCGTGCTCGATGCGTTGATCTTCAAGAATCAGGCGGGCGCAATGACGCGCGTGGCCGAGAGTGAAAAGCAGCTCGCGCGTAAAGACAGTAAAAAGGGGTAGGGACCACAGCGGTAAATGGAGCGCGGCTGGGAGTTGACACTCGCGGCCCGCTGACCAGTTCACTTGAAGGCCTGAATATGGCTAACGCCGATCCTAAAGCACGTTCGCCTGTCGCGGAACGGGTGCTGACAGTGCAGCAGCTCTCCTGCGAGCACAACCAACTGGCACAAGCAGTATCACAGCAGCTTCGAACGGCGGCCTGCGCCCAAGTTTCCAACCTATGTTCTCTGGATTTGCCTCACTAGACGATGGCTTGAATAGGCGGGCTACTGGAACCGTGGGTGGCGCGCGTTGAGCAAGCGAACGAGGCGTTGTCAGGCGGCCGTCGTCACGCGTCGCGCGCGACCGCCTTCCCCTACACGCCCCCCAACGCCAACTTCACCGCCGCAGCCGCATCGATCTTCGCAATGCGCGCCACCAGTGCAATCGCTTCGGCATGCGCATCGTTTTGCTGATACAGCGCGTGCGCCGCGCTCAACGCCTCCAGCGCGAGTTGCGGCGTCCAGCGGTCGAGCTCATGCCGATCCACTTCGCCGACGATCATCTGCGCGAACGGCCGCAGCGGCGCGTTCGGCCGATGCGCCAGCATCAATTCGCTCAAGTGGATGGTCGCGCGCAGGCGTTGTTCCGGATTCGTGCCCAACGTCGCGCCCTGGAGCGCCACTGCCGCCGCTTCGAGGTCGCCCGCCGCGGCGAGCGAGCGCGCCGTGCCGAGCGCCACCGCGAGCGCATCCGGCGCCGCGCCGCCGCCCGAACCCGTCGCCGCATTGCGTTGCAGGCTCGTGATCCATTCGAGCGTCGCGCCATCCGCGAAAGGCTTGCCATCCGCGAAAGTCAGATTCGGCAACTCCGGGGCGCGGCGCAACAGTTGCAGCGTCGCCGCGTTCACTTCGGCGAGCGCGTCCGCGAACGGCTCGCCAAGATTCGCAAGCGCCTGCGCGCTCGCGCGATTCAAATCCATCCAGAACGGAAACGCCGGCAAGTTCGCCTCTGCGAACGTGAGCGTGTCCTCGGGCGCATCGCCGGATTGCAGGCGGTCCAAGGCAATCGCCAGTTCCGCGATCGGCCCCGGAATGCGCGTCTGGCCACGCTCGGCAAGCGGCGCGGTTTCGATCGCGCCCCACGCCGCAAGCCGATTCAGCCGATACGCCTGCGCATCGCTCGCCCGATTGCCACGCCGGAAGCCCGCCAGCGTCACCAGCCGCTCGGCGATCTGCTCGAAGGCGCGGTCGGCATCGGCATCGGACACAATGGCCGCGCTCGAAAGCGGCGCGACGGCAAGCGATGCGGCAGCGGCCGGCGCAGAAGGACGCGAGATTTGTGCTGGTCGTGTCTCCGCCGACGCGACAGGCGCGTCTACAGCAGGCACGGGCTCGGGCACAGCTTCCCGAACCGGCAACGTGCGAATCTGATTGAGCAACGGCCGCACGCTCGGCGCGTCCGGGTCTTTCTCGGCAAGACGCGTATCGATGGCTTCGAGGCGCGTCTGCAACGCATCGATCAATGCGCGCTCCTGCTGCGTATCGCGGTCCACCTTGTCCACGACGAACTGAACCGCCCGCTCGAAAATCCACGACAACGCGTTACGCCGCGCCCGCAAGCGCGAGAGGCCCGGATGCAGCGTTTCCCAGTAATTCGCGAGCAGATCGTCGATGACCCTCAAGCCGCTCGCAAGGCCTTCGAGGCTGGAACGGCGCATGAGCGCGCCCGCGAGATAACACGCGACGAGCAAGTCCTTGCCGCGTTCGGCGAGCAGCACGGTGGCAGCGCGCTGCACCACGTCCCAGTCCGTGCCGGCCGCCGCGCTCGGGCTGTTGAGTTTGTCGATCTCAGTCTGCAGGCGATCGAAGTCGGGATCGTCGCGGACATCGTCGCCAGCGGGGTTGTCCGGCGTAATGGGCGCGGAACCGAGCGTATCGAAAGGAGGACTCATGGCTCATTCGTCGAAGAAAAATCGGGAAACACGCAAAGGTCGATCACCACACTTCCTCGATTTCCGCATTCAGGTAGTAGCCCGCGCCGCGTTCCGTGCACAGCAGCTTGGGCGCGCGCGCATCTTCCTCGATCTTGCGACGCAGCCGCAAAATCTGGACGTCGATGGCGCGGTCATAGACATCGTCGAACGCGCGCGTGCGCTCGATCATGTGTTCGCGCGACACCACGCGATTAGGCGCGCCGAGCAGCACGACCAGCAAATTGAACTCGGCGTTGGTGAGGGTAACGGTCTCGTCGTCCTGCGACTTGAGGCGGCGCGTGTTCAGATTTAGCGTCCAGCCGCCGAAGCGATACGCGCGCGGCAGCTTTCCGCGCGTGATCGGCGCGCCCTGCGCCGTGCCCGCGCCCGTGCGCCGCAGCACGGCGCGCACGCGGGCGAGCACTTCGCGCGGCGAAAACGGCTTGGTGACGTAATCGTCCGCGCCGAGTTCGAGGCCCATCACGCGGTCGGCTTCCTCGGTACGGCCCGTGAGGCAGATGATCGGCATGGCGCCGCCCTCGCCGCCCGCGCGCCATTCGCGCGCGAGTTCGAGGCCGTCGCCGTCGGGCAGGCCGAGGTCGAGCAACACGAGATCGAAGGTATCGGCGGCGAGGCATTCGCGCGCTTCGGCGGCGGATGCCGCGCCTTCGGTCGTCATGCCGTGTCCGGCTAGATATTCGACGAGCAGAACACGCAAGGAATGGTCATCGTCGACGATCAATATGCGGGGTGAACTCGGCATGGCGTTAGCGCGTGGCTTCGTGTGAGTGATAAAGCGCCTGCACCGCGCGCGAAAAATCGGCGCGGCCAAACGGTTTGGCGAGGAACGGCACGCTCACGCCCGCGGCGATATGCGCGCCCTGCCGCGCCCCGCTGATCAAGAGCGCGGGCAGCGCGGGACTGCGTTCGCGCGCGGCGACGATGAGTTCGTCGCCGCGCAGGTCATCCATTTCGATGTCGCTGACGAGGAACGCGAAGCCGTGCGGATCGGCTTGCAATGCGTCGAGCGCGGTGGCGGGCGACGCGTAGCTCGCAGGCTCGAAGCCGGATTCGGCGAGCCAGTCTTCGAGGAGCGCGCGGAGGGTGTCGTCGTCTTCGACAAGGAGGACGGGCTCGCCTTGGCCGATGGGAGCGTTGGGCTCGGTGCAGGGCGTGCCCGGCGCGTGAGCCGCATCGATCGCTCGCGACATGGACGCAATGCTCGGCGCTGTTACCAAATGATCCGCGTTAGCCTCTTTTGCATCCGACGGCGACGCATCGGTTCCGATAGTCGACCGCGGCGGCGTCACATAAACCGCATCCGCATCACTAGCCTCACGCATTCCCCCGTCGCCCAGGCCACCGCGCGGCCCCGTCGCCACACCCTTCACGCGCTTCGCCGGCAACAACACCCGAAACATCGCCCCACCCAGCGGCCCGTTTCCGACCGTAATCCCGCCGTCGTGATCCGCGACGATTCCCGCCGCGATCGACAACCCCAACCCATGCCCGCTCTGCTTGCGCTTGGTCGAAAAGAACGGGTCGAAAATCCGCGACGCGATATCCGGCGCAATTCCGGGCCCATCGTCGTGCACTTCCAGAATCACCGCGGTGCGCTCCGGCACGCGCCCGACATCCGCGATTTCCTCGCGCGGCACGCCCGCCGACACGCGCAAGATCACCCAGCTGCGCGCCGCCTGCGCCGCGTTGCGCAGCAGGTTCAAAAGCACCCGCACGAGCTGCGCATGATCGCCCGCGACAGGCCACGCATCGATACCGCTGGCGCCCAGGCGAACGCCGTCGTATTCCACGGCAATCGTCACCGGCCCGCGATGATCCGCCGTCGCCAAACCCACCGCCTCGTCGATGACCACGCGCATCGACACCGGTTCGCTACGTCGCGGACTGCCGCGCCCGACCGCGAGCAGCATCTGCTCGGTCATCGCGGTGCCGCTTCTGACTGCCGCCAGCACGTGTTGCAGCGGACGGCGCGCATCGGCATCGGCGGGAAGAAGTTCATCGGCGTATTCGGCGTGGCCGCGCACGGCGCCCAGCACATTGTTGAAATCGTGTGCAATGCCGCTCACCAAAAGGCCGAGCGATTCGAGCTTCTGCACGCGTTGCAGACGCGCCTCGTAACCACGCCGTTCGAGCAGCGCGACCGCCACGTAAAACACCAGCGTGCACAGCACGGCGAGGTCGATCTGCAACTGCCGCACGCCGACGATGCCGTTTTGATGGTACGAACCATTGCCCGTCACCGTGAGCGCCACGCCCGTCGTCACGATGACGAAAGCCGCGAGCGTCGCCGCGCGGATCGACCCGGCGACCGCCGCCCAGACGAGCAGCAGAATCAGCAGCAAATGCTCGGTCTCGTCAGGAAGCTGGATGCGGAACGCCTCGATCATCAGCGCCGCGCCGCACAGCGCCGGCACGACGACGACCCACGCGCGCACCGGCCGCGCATCCGGATCGGGCGGCGTAGTCCACGCGAGCAGACCGGGCACGAGGACGAGCATCGCCAGACCGTTGCTGCCCATGATGGTGCGCCAGACATCGATGAGATCGCGACCGCCGATCGCATGCGATAGCGCGCTACCCGCGAGCGCCATCGCGAAAACGGTGCCAAACGGCAGCAATAGCAAGAAGCGTGTGAAGCGCGCGGTGGTATCGAGACGCGCGCGGCGGCTCACGAAGCGCCAAGCAAGCCCGACGCCCACGCCCACGCCGAGCACGTTGACGAGCGCGAAGGACGCATCGACCCAAAGCGGGAACACGTCGAACTGACCGACGATGACCATCGCGATGAAGATCGCGACGAGCGCGGCCGGCCATTCGCCGAGCGGCCGACGCCAGAGATAGGCCACCGCCATCGCCGGGGCGGGCCACACCACCGCCGCCAACGCCGAACCGGTGCCGAGCGTGTCGAGCGGTGTCGAAAGGACGCCGTAAACCACGCCCAAAAACAGGGCGCGCCGCAAGCCCGCCACATAGTGACGCGCGCCGGTAGCGGGCAGACCGTGCGGCGCGGCGGCGGCCGCACGAACGTCATTGGTCACAGTGGCCCCCGGTTGAGCGAGCGCATCGGCGATAAGCATTCCGATACGACCTGAGATTTATCTTAGAAATGGTCGCAAGTGTAATGCGGGCTAAAGCAACGCACAACGCAGCGCACAAATCGCGCAACAGGCGACCGAACGTTCGCGAACCCAGGCAGTTGCGCGTTCGTTACGGATGAAACATGCGGCGCCCTTGGCGCAACACGGCTGCAACGGCGCCCGCCGACACTACAAACATGCGCCGGACCTGAAGAGAACGGCGCTCCAACCCGAACAACCTAGAAGAGGTGAATCATGCCGATGCCGTGCTATCTGACCGTCGAAGGTCAAAACCAGGGAAAAATCGAAGGCGCCACGAAGGTGCAAGGTCACGAAGGCAAGATCCTCGTGCAAGCCGTGGATCACACCATCGAAATTCCGAAAAGCCCGCAGACCGGACTGCCCACCGGCAAGCGCGTGCATGGCGCGATGACGGTGAGCAAGGAGATCGACAAGTCGAGCCCGAAGCTTTATCAGGCGTTGACGTCCGGCGAACAGTTGAAGACCGTCACGCTCGAGTTCTATCGCATCTCGCCGAAAGGCACGGAGGAAAAGTACTACACCGCCAAGCTCGAGAACGCGATCCTGACCAACATGAAGTCATGGACACCGAACTGCCTCGATCCGAACAACCGGCAGATCGGACACATGGAGGACCTCGCGTTCACCTACGAAAAGATTACCTGGACCTACGAGCCGGACGGTATCGAAGCCGAGGATTCATGGCTCGCGCCGAAGGCCTGAGCCACATGGACAGCCGCTGGACATACGCTCGAAAGCCTTGTCGCACAAGGGTTTTCGAGCGCTGAAGCCGCGTCTTCGGAGGCCGCCGTATACGGCTTGTCGAGGACGATCTTTAGAGCATATGAACTGATAAAAATGCGTTGGGTTTTTGAGATACGTCTGTTTATAATGGCTCGCACTCAATTCCGGGACAGGCACTCACGCCTCAAGGACCGTTTCCCATCCGGACTCGCCGATCCTTTCGCTCAATCGCGGGCAGAGCATCCGACAGTCTGAAGCGGCTCACATCCGCCCCGCGCCGCACCCCGCATTCCGTATCACGCAATTTCGTTAGTTATCCCGTGCTCAGGCGATGGCTGCCCGCCCGAGCGTATGCAGTGGCGGCGGCCCGCGTCAGTCGCACGGTGCGCGAGACGCGTTTTCATCGATGTCCGCACTGCCAGCGCGGCGCCGTGAATCTGGAGATGGAAATGGCAAATGATGGTTCGGTTGCTCCGAAGGAACGCGTCAATATCGTCTATCGCCCGGCCACGGGAGACGCGCAGGCAGAAGTGGAACTGCCGCTCAAGTTGCTCGTGCTCGGCGACTTCACGTTGCGTCAGGACGACGTACCGATCGAAGACATGAAGCCGATCAACGTCGACAAGGACAACTTCAACGAAGTGCTGAAAGGCCAAAAGCTCGGCCTGCAACTCTCGGTGCCGAACAAGCTCGACGAGAAAGCCGGTCCCGACGACGTGCTCTCGCTCGACCTGAAGTTCGACTCGATCAACGACTTCACGCCCGATGCGCTCGCGGAACGCATTCCCGAGCTGCGTCAGATGCTCGAACTGCGCGACGCCCTGAAGGCGCTGAAAAGCCCGATCGGCAATCTGCCCGACTTCCGCAAGCGTCTGCAAGAGCTGATCCAGGACGAAGGCGTGCGCGCGCGGCTGCTCGGCGAACTCGGCGCACAAGACAAGTAACGCGGAACCAGCACTTCGTAGATGAAGGAGATTGAATTGAGCGACGAACAACAGCAATCCGGCGCAGCGGCGCCGGCAGAGGCCGCGGCGGGCGAAGTCTCGCTGCTCGATCAACTGGTGGAGTCGGCCCGCATCAAGCCGGGCGACGAAGCGTACTCGATCACGCGCCAAGGTATTCAGGCGTTCGTCGCGCAACTGCTCGAACCGCAGCGTTCGGTGGAGCGTGTCACCGCCGCGACCGTCGACGA
>NZ_JALQDB010000054.1:0-73893 GCF_023631465.1 Caballeronia sp. GAWG1-1 | reverse complement strand
TCTTCCACGGCGATCTCGTCGAACGGGTTCATGGACATCTTCACGTTGGCGATATCGACACCCGTGTTGTCCGACTTGACCCGGACCTTCACGTTGTAGTCGACCACGCGCTTGACTGGCACCAGAATTTTCATGGGTGCATATCTCCTTGCTTGAATGATTCGAAAAGAGCCGCGCGGATCAGCGCCGACTGTCGGGCTCGACGAGGACGAGCGCAATCGATGCATCGCTTCCCGACGACCGAGGCGCGAGATGAAGCGCAGGCGCGCCCGGCATGCGCGTCAACACGTGACCTTCCGCCAGCACGATCTCGTCGTCGCTGTCGGCAGCGTGGACGAGGCAGCGGCCATTCATCGTCAGCACGAGCGCGACACATTCGAGGGGCACGAACGCGGCGTCGCGCAATGGCTCGATGCGTGCTCGATAGCGCCCGCGCAACGCCATGACATTGAGCGCGACAACAGGGCCGTCGTGCAACGTGGCTTGCCACGCAACGCCGCCGTCGTATTCCATGGCGATACCGCGCCGCAAGTGACTTTGCACGGCGTCGTCTTGCAGCGTGACGCCCGCACCGGTCATGACGAGCGATTGCCGCGTCATGCCGGGAAAGCGCGAATACGGACCGTCGCGTTCCACGTCGGCCAGGCTGATGCGCCAGCCGCCTTCCGTATCTTCCGCGAGCGCGCGCGTGATGCCGCCGCCGTTGCGCCACGCCTGCGGCGCAAAAGACGCGAGCGGTGCAATGGCGACGCCCTCGGGCGCGCGCGCTTCAGGAGACGGCGCCGACACCGTACTTTCCAGTGAGCAGCGCGCCGGTCTCGAAGCGTTCGATCGAGTAAGGCGCGAGCGAGACATCGGTTTGCAAGCCGAGTGCGGCTTGCGCAAGCACCTTGCCGACCGTCGGCGAGAGCTTGAAGCCGTGCCCCGAAAAGCCGTAGCCGACGACGAGCCCTTCGATGCCGGGCAGCGCGCCGAGCACCGGATTCCAGTCGGGCGTGACGTCGTACACGCCCGTCCACGACGACGCAATGCCCGCAGCTTCGTATGCGGGAAACCGTTCGGCGACCTGAGCGCCGACCTCGACGACATAGTCCATCGAGATGTCGCCCTGTTCAGTATCGGCCGTGGCGAGTTTTTCTCCGGCGGTGCCTTCGCTGACGAGCATCTGATTGCCGCCATAGCAGCGGTAATAGAGCATGCCGGGCGAGGCCAGATCCTTGAACACCGGCATGGTGTAGGTGTAGGCCGCGCCCTCGCATTCGAGCGCAAGCACCGCATGACGCTCCGGCGAGACGGGCAGTGTGCGGCCGGTCCATCCGGCGAGTTCCGGGGTCCAGATGTTTTGCGTGCTCACGACCATTGCCGCTGAAAAATCTCCGATGCTCGTCGACACGCCGCTCACCTTGCCGTGCTCGATCAGCAAGCGGTTCACGGTGACGTTCTCGCGGATCGTCACGCCGCCGCGCCGCGCCGCGCGAGCGAAACTGGTCGCCGTGAGATACGCATCCGCGAAGCCCGCCTCGGGTTCATAGCCGATCAACGCGGCGTCGTCGAACTGCGCGATGGGCATGAGCTCGTGAGCCTGGCGAGCATCGAGCAATTCGAGCGGAATGCCTTGCTGCTTCTGCTGTTCGAGCGATGCGCGCAGCGGTTCGACCTTGTCGCCATCGGCCGCAACGATCATGTAGCCGCACTTCACGAGTCCGCACGAGGCTTCATCGTCGCCGACGTAGCCCGCGAAATCGTTGAACACGGCCCACGACTTGCGTGCGAGTTCGACGTTTTCCTTGACCGAATAATGCGTGCGCAAAATGCCCGACGATTGCGACGTCGTGCCCGCGCCGATGGTCGCGCGATCGAGCACGAGCACGCTTTTGGCGCCAAGCTTTTGCAGATGAAACGCAACGGAACTGCCGATCACGCCCGCGCCGATCACCACTACATCGTACGTATTCACTGTCGCGCTTCCTTTCTCATGCGGATGATGTTGCAGTGTGCCGGGTTGCCGCCATCGCGAGCACTTCATAAGCAAAAGCGATGGATAGCAGCAGTACCGGCGCGTTCGAACGTCAGCCAGCGCCTTCCAGGCCTCGCATGACTTCGGCCTGCACCGTTTCCCAGATCGACTTCTTCATCTCCAGATACGCAGGCGATAGCTGCACTTCGGCGGTACGCGGCAAGGGCAGGTCGTTGCGGATGTCCTGCACGATGCGCCCCGGTTTCGCGCCCATCACGATCATGCGCGTGGAGAGCAGCAGCGCTTCGTCGATCGAATGCGTGATGAAGACGATCGTCTTGCCGCTCTTCTCGTAGATCGACAGAAGCTGTTCCTGCAGCACTTGCCGCGTCATGGCGTCGAGCGCGGCGAAGGGTTCGTCGAGCAGCATCACGTCCGGGTCGTTGGCGAGTACGCGCGCAATCGACACGCGCTGTTTCATGCCGCCCGAAAGCGCGCCGGGATAGCTGTCCTCGAAGCCTTTCAGCCCCACGGCTTCGATATAGCGACGCGCGGCATCACGCCTTTCAGCCCGGCCGACACCGCGCATCTTCAACCCGAACGCGACGTTCTCGCTGACCGTTTTCCACGGAAACAGCGCGTATTGCTGAAAGACCATGCCGCACGCCGGCTCGACATCCTTCACTTCGCGGCCATTGACGAGCACGCGGCCCTGCGTCGGCGGCTCGAAGCCGGAGATCATGTTGAGCATCGTCGATTTGCCGCAACCCGACGCGCCAAGCAGCACGAGAAACTCGCCCTTCGCGACTTCGAGATCGACTTCCTTGAGCACTTGCAACGCGCCGAAGGACTTCGCCACGCCTTCGAGGCGAATCATGGGGGCATCTATCGTTGCCATGCGAGCACTCCGCGTTCGATGAGCCTGAACAAGCCATCCGTAATGAGCACCGTGATGCTGATGAGCACCATGCCGAGCACGACCGTATCGGTCTGGAAGAATTCGCGGCCGTTCATGATCATGAAGCCGAGCCCTTGCTGCGCGGCGACGAGTTCGGCGGAAATCACGCAGGTCCACGAGAGGCCGAGAATCACTTTCATGCCCGACAGGATCTGCGGCATGCAGCCCGGCAGGATGACTTCGCGCATGACCTGCCAGCGGTTCGCGCCGAGATTGCGCGCCGCGCGCACGAAGATCGGGTCGATGTTGCGCGTGGCGTCGATCACATAGAGAAGGGCAGGCGCGAACGATCCCATGAAGACGATGCTGTACTTCTGCGTCTCGGTGATGCCGAACCACAGCAGCGACAGCGGTATCCAACTCATCGACGGCAGCGGGCGCAGGAAGGACAGTAGCGGGTCGAACACTGCGCGCGCCACGCGCGAGGTGCCGAGCGCAATGCCGAGCGGTATCGACACGACCGCCGCGGCGAGAAAGCCCACCATGACCCGGCGTATGGAGGCCAGCACGTTATCGAGCAACGTATGCTGATTCCACATGCGGATGCCGCGGCTCAGCACTTGCGACGGCGCGGGCAGAAACACCGCATCGACCAAACCCGCGCGGCACACGAGTTCCCAGAGCAGCAGAAAGCCGATCAGCGAGCAGGCGCTGACGACGAAAAGCCCGCCGCGCTTCGTCCATTTGTTGTCGGATGCCATGCCGCGCGCTCAGAGATACGACGCGTTGATCCAGTCCGCCACTTTCGGCGACTGGTCGATCTGCTTGAGATCGACGAGCATGTCGCTCAGTTTCTGCACGCCGTCGACGAACGGTCCCGGCTTTCCGCCGCTGCCGACGAAAAGCGTCTTTTGCTGCGCGTGGGAATACCACTGCGTCTGCTTGAGCACGGCCATCTGCTCGTCCTGCGTGAGATTCGTGAGCGTCATCAGAATGGGCGCGACCTTCTCCGGCTCGTGCGTCATCATGTCGTTGGCTTGCGCGACACCTTGCAGAAAGGCTTTCGGCACATCCGGATGGGCGCTGGCAAATGCGGTGCGCACCAGCAGCACGTCCGGGCCTGGCGTCAACTGATATTGCCTGTAGAGCGAGAACGAGGAATCGTCGAGCAGCAGTTTGGTATCGGGCAGCGCCTTGATGCGGTCGAACGTCGGTGTCCATGCGGCGGCGGCATCGATCTGATTACCGCGATACGCCGCCAGCAGTTCCGTCGCCGGCAAGTTGATGATGCTCACGTCCTTCGCCGGGTCCATGTTCGCCTGGCGCAGCACGTCGAGCAGCAGGACATGCGAGCTCGACGCATACGTGACGCCGATCTTCTTGCCCTTGAGATCGGCGAGCGACTTCACATTGCCGCGCACGAGAAGGCCTTCCGATTTGCCGAAGTTGTTCGGCGTCGAGATGAGCTGAAACTGCTTCGCGCCGCTTGCCATCAGCGCGAGCGCCGAGACGACGCCGGTCCCCGCAATGTCGATGTTCCCCGCCATCACCGCGCCCATGCGCGCCGACGAAGTGGAGAACGATTGCCAGCGGCAGTCGATGCCGAGCTTCGTGAAGATGTCCGTCTTCATCGCGACATAGGCCGCGTAGTGCCCGAGCCATGCCGAGCCGCCGTAGTTGACGACGGTCGCGGCGCGCGCGAATGACGCAAGGCCCGAGGTGGCCGCGGCTACGCCGACGAGTGAAGCCTGCTTCAGAAAACTACGGCGGTTTGTGGTCATCGTCCTGCCCTGTCTCTTAGGTTGAACTGCGTGTATCCGCTGTCAGCTACGGATGGTAGAGGCGAACGCATCCCTGCCATTAAGCCGCGCGGCCGAATCAGAAACTCTTATGTTTTGAAGCAGTTCCGCTAATTTCACGCGGCGCTTTGCGCGGCGAACGCGGCGGTGTAGGCATCGAAAAGATGGGGCGGCGCGCCGGGCAAAGCCGCAAGCAAGCCCGGTGCAATTACGTCGCGCGTCACGGCCACCGACTCGCGCGCGACGGCCTCTGCCATCGACGACCATTCGGCCTGACGCGTGAGAATGTAGAAATGACGATGCCCGATGCGCGTCGTGGCCAGCGGCACGACCGCGATATCCGCCAGATGCGCGCGCGATTGCCAGAGACACAGCGGCGACGTGATGGCGCAGCCGAATCCCGAGCCGACCAGACTCAGGAGCGGGTCGGTATCGTCGAATTCATAGCGGTTCGGGGCATTGAAATTCATGTGCCTGATGAGCCGCTCCACTTGCTGCCCGATGAGCGAGCGGCCCGTATAACGCAAGAGCGGCAACTCGCGCAGCACCTCATGAAAGGACTCGGGCGCGCGCTTGCCGCTGAAGCGCCTCGGCGCGACCGCAATGAAAGTCTCGGAGAAAAGCGGCCGTAGTTCGACGCGTCGTGGATCGAGCGTGGCTTCCGTGCAAATGGCGAGATCGAGCTCGCGATTGGTAAGCTGTTCGCTAAGGGTCGGCGTGAGGCCGGACCACATCGACAAGGTTTTCATGCGCCCGCAAAGACGTTGCACGAGATGAGGCCCGACGCTTCCGGCGAAGGAATCCACGCAACCAATGCGCAGACTCGGCACGCCTTCGCTCGTCGCCGTACGCACGTCGTGCGAGACCGCCTGCGCGTGTTCGAGCAGCGCGCCCGCGCGATCGAAGAGAATGCGGCCCGCCGCGTTGGGCCGCACCGGACGGAACTCGCGATCGAAGAGCGCCACGCCTTGTTCGCGCTCGAGCGCCGCGATGAGTTGGCTCACGGCGCTTTGCGTGACGCCGAGTACGCGCGCCGCTTCCGTCATGGAGCGGGTTTCGCAGACCGCGACGAACGCCTGCAACGCGCGCAGATCGACCCCGACGAACGAATTTCGCATGCTTTCTCCTCGGCCGATTCCGCCGCAGATGCAGCGCGTGTCGCCGCTCAGATCCCATACCGTTGCGGCGCTTCTGGCCATACGCTTGTTTTAGCGACCATAATAGCGCTCACATGCTGGCCCCAAGCCGCCTTCGCGAATGCGGAGGTTCGAATCGTCCATTGCGAATCGCGCGTTGCTCAAATCCGCTTCTTCGTCCGCCGCCGTGCCTCGCCAGTTCGTGTTCTTGCTGGCCGATGGCTTGTCCATGATGAGCCTCTCGTCCGCCATCGAGCCGTTGCGCTCGGCCAACCGCCTCGCTGGCGAAACATTGTATGCGTGGACGCTCGCCAGCCTCGACGGCGAGCCGGCGCCTGCATCGAACGGCATCGCGCTTGCCGCGCGCAAGTTCGACGACGTGCTGGCCGGCGCGGACTATGTGTTCGTCTGCGGCGGCCTGCGGCTCGCACCCGCGCTCGAACCGGCCTTCGTCGCCGCGTTGCGACGCGCGGCGCGCACCGGTGCGGTCATCGGATCGCTTTCCACGGGCACCTATCTGCTCGCGCTAGCAGGCCTGCTCGATGGCTATCAGTGCACCATCCACTGGGAAAATCTGCCGGCGTTCACGGAGGCTTTTCCCGACCTGCTGTGCAGCAGCAAGCTATATGAAATCGATCGTGACCGCATGACGTGCTCGGGCGGTATCGCTTCGATGGACCTGATGCTGCATCTCATCAAGATGCAGCACGGCAGCGATCTCGCCGTGCGCGTGGCGAACCAGTTCCATCACGAGCGCATGCGCGACACCGCCGACAGCCAGCGCGGCTGGCGCGACCAGAATCACGCGAGTCTGCCGCGCGGCATCCGCCGGGCAATCGAGATGATGCGCGCGCATGTCGAGACGCCGTTGCAGATCAACGATATCGGCTCGGCTATCGGCATGACGTCGCGGCAGATGGAACGCCTGTTCCTGCGGCATCTGAACGCGACGCCCGCACGCTACTACGTGCAGTTGCGGCTGGAGCGCGCGCACGAAATGCTCACGTATTCGAGCGTGCCGGTCGCGGATGTCGCGGTGGCGACGGGATTCGCGTCGCCTTCGCATCTGGCGCGCTGGGTCCGGCGCGCCTACGGCATCAGTCCGACGGAGTTGAGGGCGGCGCAGACGCAGTCGTGAGCAGGCGGGCGTAAGGGCGACGCAATGCGCTCAAGCCGCTTCCAGCACCGGCGCCGATGCGCGCAGCGGCAACGGCAACCAGCCCTGAAGCTCGCGCCAGTCCGGTTCGAGATGAGCGAAGCGCGCCAATCTCAGCGACGACAAATCCGCAAAACCGCAGCGCCCGTCCATCACGAGGTCGCGGATGGCGTGACCGCTTGCGGGCGAAAGGCCGAAGCCGACGCTCGATAGCGTCGCGACCGTCACATTGCCTCGTTCATCCGGACGATCGATCACGGGCCGTCCATCCGGCGTGTTCTCGATATATCCCGCCCAACTGCGGATGACTTTCGCGTGCGCCGCCTTGGGCAGCAACGCAGCCAGGCGCGCCGCGATACTGCACTGAAGCGGAGTCGATTGCGGCCGCACCTTCGGCACATCGTCGAGGCCGATCCATTCGTGCGGACCGCCGCCGTAAGCGAGATTGCCGCGCAGCGTCTGCCGTCCATAGAGGCCATTGCCATCCACGCCGCCGATGGCCATTGGCGGCAACGGCTCGGTGACGATCATCTCGGCGCGTGCGGCGGCGAGCGGCACATCGATATCGAGTTGCGCCGCGAGCACGCCGGTATGCGGCCCGGCCGCGATCACGAGATGATCGCAGGCAATCTCGCCGTGAGCCGTTTTCACCGCGCTCACGCGTCCGCCTTGCCGGACGAATCCTGTCACCGGCGTGTGCTGGAGAATGCGCCCGCCGTGATCCTCCAGCGCCCACGCATAAGCCTGCAACGTGCGATGCGGATTCGCATGTCCGCCGAAGTGATAGAAGTAGCCGGCATGGACGTTGTCGCCGGCGAGCGGCACGAGTTCGCGCACCTGTTTCGCATCGAGCACGTCCGAGCGCAGGCCGTGATGTTCGCCGTTTTCGAGCGCGCGCCGGTACAACACGAACTGCTGTTCATCGAGCGCAATGCGCAGACGCTCGGCGCGGAACTCGGTCGGATAGCCGAGCAGGTCGTCCATCATCGGCCAGAGACGCTGTTCTTCGAGAAAGAGCGGGCTGTGATGATGCGAGCAACCGCCGCCGTTGCGGCCCGACGCGCCCCAGCCGATCATTCCCGCTTCGAGCACCAGCACGTCGACACCCTCGCGCGCGAGCCACCATCCCGCCGACAAACCCGTTACGCCGCCGCCGACGATAACCACCGAAGCGCCCTTCGGCGTGCCGCTGTCCTGTTGCGTGTCTGCTTTCATGCTTGTCTGTCCGGAAGATTCGATTCGAGTGCGACGGCCGGTCGATGCTTCGTTCATTCGCTCGCCACCGGTTCGCCCTGACGGCGTGTGCCCGCGCGATACAGCGGATCGACACGCCAAAACGGCACCCATTGCGACGCCATGCCGAACCAGCTGTCCCAATGCGCGCCGGTCGCCTGCGCTTCGGCCACCTCGGCTAGCTGCCGCAGCGCGAGCGGCCGGACGGGCGCGCGGAATGTGGCGAGCGGAATCTGCGGCAGCGCGCAGCCGGAGCCTATCGCGAGCAGCGCGGCGACTTGCTCGCGGCATCGGCGGCCCTGGCACGGGCCCATGCATGCGCGCGTGAGACGCTTTACCGCGTCGGGACTGGGCGGCCCGCTTTGCGCGAGACCCGCGACGCCGCGTGTGTCGTGAAGCGCGTCGGCGGGCTGCCAGCCGAGGTAGCGCGGCGGCCGCACATCGAGGATTTCGCGCGCCGTCACTTCCTCGCACTGGCAGACGAACGGCTCGCCCGCCGCGCCGATGACGCTTGCCCGCACCCATTCGACACGCGATAGCGCGATGTCTTGCGCGGGCGCATCGGGTTGGCGCGCGGGCGGCGCGTCGGCGAGAGGAGCGCTTTCATCCAACGACGATAAAGCCGCGCGCGCCGCAAGGCGGCCTTCTTCACGCGCGATCGTTTCGTCGCGGCTCTTCGCCGGCCAGACGCCCGCGCAGTCGCCTGCCGCGTAGGCGAACGGCAACGAGGTGCGTTGCATCCTGTCGACACGGGCGATATGACCGCCGCGCGCGGCATCGAACGCAGTCGCGCAGCCTGCCGCTTCGAGCAGCTCGATTGCAGGCAACGCGGCGATGCCGAGCAGCACGGTATCGCAATCGAATGTCGTCAGGGCGGTCGTGTCGGGCGTGGCTGCGTCGACGGAAGTCACGCCATAAGCATCGCCATGTGCATGGCGCACGACATGACGCGTGAGAATGTGCGCGCCGCTCGCTTCGAGTTGCGCCGCGAGCGCCGCATCGCCGACGATTTCACCAGCCTGTTCGATCACCGCGACGATCTGCACGCCGCGCGAGACGAGTTCGAGCGCGACGTTCAGCGCATCCGTGTCGCTGCCGACGAGCACCGCGCGCCGCGCGTCGAGCGCGCCGTAGAGAACCGCGAGCCGCCACGCGGCGCTTGCACCCATCACGCCCGGGCGTTGCCAGCCGTCGAAGGCGAGTCCCATGTCGCGCCGCCCCGACGCAACGATCACCTGACTGAATTGCAGCAGCCAGGTATGTTCGGCGTCCGCGAGACCGGCCACGTGCGTGCCGATCCAAGCGTTCGCCGGCCCGTGCGGGAAGAGTCCCCACACTGCCGTGCCCAGCTTCACGTCGATACCCGCTTCGAGCGCGTCGCCCAGTTCGGGATGGGCGTCGAGCATGGCTTCGAGCATCGCGTTGGCGTTGCCTGCCTCCGCGCCCATGCGGCTGCCGAAGTGCAGCGGCACGTCTTCGCCCAAGGTTTCGAGCGGCACGGGGTTTTCGTCGACGAGCGTGACGCGTATACCGCGACCGGCCGCTTCGAGTGCCGCCGCGATGCCGGCCGGCCCCGCTCCGACGATCAGCAGATCGGTCGATTCGCCGATGGGCGGCGCCTTGCCCGCCACGGACGCGGGATCGTGGAACGGCGTTGGGAATGCGTCGGGATTTACTGGCATGGCTCGTTGTTTCGTTGGCTGATCGGAGTGTTCATGTTTGCGACGCACTGGGCGGCGTGCCCAGCACGAGTTCGCACAGGCGCCCGGCGCGGGCGTGCGGTTCGGCGAGCGCGTCCACCGCGTCTTCGAGTTCGCGCGCGAACCGTGCGCCGAAGCGCGCGCCGCAGAGTTCACGAAATTTGTCGCGCTCGGCGTCGGGTGTCATCGGGCGCGCGAGGTCGCCGCTTGCCTGCATCGGACCGGAATCGAGGCGGCGGCCGTCGCGCAGTTCGACCGTCACGCGCGCCCAGCGCTCGGCGGGAAACGCGGCGCTGAACGCGGCGTGCTCCTTTGCGACGAGGCGCGGCAGCAACGCGCACGCGGCGGGATCGGCAAGGCCCGAATCGCCGATGGTGCCGGCATCGACACGGCCATGCGCCAGCGCCGCCGCGACGGGAAACAGCACGCCATACTGCGCTTCCTCGGTGGTGCGTGGCAGCGCGGACCAGAGACGCGTCGCCTCGTGGAAGGTTTCGATCTCCACGCGCTCGATGTTGGCCGCATCGAAACCATCGAGCGCGCGCACTGCAAGCGCGGCGGCGATTGCCGGATGCGCCCAGCGGCACACTGGATACGGCTTCACATACTGTTCGAGGATCAGCCAGCGATCGCCGAGGTCGGACCAGCAGGCGGGCGCATCGCGTTCGACGGTGGTCGCGGGCGCGCCGGTGTAGCCGCGCGCGGCAAGCAGGGCGGCGCTGATGCCCGCCAGCGCGCCCCAACCCGAGCCGTCCTTCAGCATGGTCGGATGATCGATGCAGCGCATCATGTCCGAACGCGGCCCGTGATATTCGGCGATGCCGAGCGCGTGGCGCGTCGCCGGTATGTCGAAGCCGAGCGCGCGGCTCGCGATAGCGGCGGCCGCCAACGCATTCCACGCGCCCGAGGTGTGATATTCGCGGCTCGTCGCATGCAGCGCGATACCGGCACGCGTGCCTATTTCATAACCGAGCACCGTCTGCACGATGAACTCGCGTCCGCTCATGCCGGGCGCGCGCTCGGTCATGGCGAGCAGGGCCGGCAAGACGGTGACGCCCGCGTGGCCTTTGGTGAGCGCGTGGCCGTCATGGCCGTCGAGACTGTCGATGGTCGTTGCGCCCGCGAACGCCGCGCCCGGAGCACTGACGATGCGCCCGTCGAACAGCATGCGCGCGGGGGTGCGTCCGGCCGCGAAGCAATCGAGCGCATGCTCGCGCGCGATTGTCGAAAGCCGTGTGGACGTGCCCGCCGCCGCGACGCCGAGCAGGTCGAGAATGCGGCGCTGCGCGTCGCGCACGACGGTAGCGGGAAGCATGTCGAAGCCAAGCGTGTGCGTGAAGCGGCTGGCGTCGTGATGAAGCGTCGGTGCCGTTTGCATGTCAGAAGGCGATTTCGACATCGGTCAAGGGACGGCTCGAACACGCGAGAATCCAGCCTTGCGCTTCTTCGGCCGCGGAAATTCCGCCTGCATGTTTCATCGCGACTTCGCCCGAAAGGTGGCGCACTTTGCACGTGCCGCACAGGCCGCTCGCGCAACCGCACGGAATCACCACTTGCTGACGCGTGGCCGCGACGAGCAGCGTTTCGCCCGCGCGTACATCGAAGCGCCGGCCGTTCAGCCACGCGTTGAAAATGGCATCGCGCTGTTCGTCGGACGAAGGTGCGCCGCTCGTCGCGGCTTCGCTTTCCATCGGCTCGATCACGGGACCGAAATGCTCGATATGAAACGCCGCGCGGCGGGCGCCTTCGGCCGCATGAATCTGCCGCACGCTCTGCATGAAACCGGCCGGACCGCAGCAATAGACCGTGCGGCGTCCGAAGTCCGGCGCCATTGCCCAAAGCGCGCCGCGTGACATGCGCCCGCGCAGACCGAACCAGCCGGGTGCGGGCGCGCTCAGCCACACGTGTACTGTCAGGTTGGGCATACGCGCCTGAAGCGTCGCGAGTTCATCGGCAAAAAGAATGTCGTCCACGCCGCGCGCGCAATGAAGCCAGGCGATGTCGGCGTGCGGCGAGCGGCGCGCCAGCGTGCGCAGCATGGACATCAGCGGCGATGCGCCCGAGCCCGCCGACACTAGCGCGAGAGGCGTATTGGCCGATGCATCGAGTGTGAAGCGTCCGAGCGGATAGCGCGTGTCGATGCGCATGCCCGGCGCGAAGCGCTCATGCAGCCAGCGGGTGACGACGCCGCCGGACTGCGCCTTGATCGTCAGTTCGAGCGCGTCCGCTTCGAGCGGCGTCGAGGCGATAGAAAACGTGCGGTCGAAGCGCCGCCCCTCGATATCGAGCGTCAGCAGCATGGCCTGGCCCGGCGCGTAGCGGCGCGCGCCGTCGGGGTGCGGATCGCGCAGGCGAAAGGTCTTGACGCCCGGCGCTTCGTCACGCACGCCGATGCACTCGAGCGTGCGCGATGCGGGCGTGTCGCAGGCGAAGGCGAGGGTGCCGTCGAACGCCGTATCGGAAGATGTCGGCACATCAGCCATTCGACACCTTCAGCGCGATTGAGCGCTGCCCGTGTGCGCCGTCCAGATGTGACGCGAGCTTCCTTGCATACCAGTTCGTGAAGTTGCGCAGCATGAACTCGGACGGCGCATACGGTCCCGGCGCATAGCCGAGCGAGCCCACGCCCAGCTGATTGTTCGCCGCGAGCCGCGCGTCCTGCGCGTTGGTCGCGTTCCATACGGACGTGAGCGTATCGACGTCGTAATCGACGCCTTCGACGGCATCCTCGTGTACGAGCCACGTCGTGCGCAACACCGTGCGCGTGGCCGACAGCGGCAGAATGCGGAAGTGGATGATGTGGTCGGCGAGAAAATGATTCCAGTTGTTCGGCACGCGAAACATGCGCACCGAGCCGAGATCCGGATCGGTGAGTTCGCCGAGCAGCTTGCCGCACGCGGGCGATCCGTCCGGCGTGAAGGACACCGCGCCGCGATGAAACGGCAGCCGGATGCAGCGGAATTCGTCGCCGCCATCGGCGGGCAAATGCGGCAAGCCGTGACGGTCCCACTTCGCAGCCTGGGCTTCCATCAACAGACGGAAGTCGCGCGAGCCAGCGGGATCGTCGGGCAACGCGAATTCGACGAGCGTCGCGAGCAACTCTGGGTGATTGGCCGCGCAGTGATAGCACTCGCGATTGTTCTCGATGACGAGCTTCCAGTTGGCTTCCTCGATCATCGTCACGCTGGCCGCGACCTTGGTGCGCCACGGCTGATGCGGCGCAAGGTAGGGCGTGACCGCGTCGCGAAAGCGCGTGATGTCGGGCGGCGTCGCGGCGAGGCAGATATAGACCATGCCGCACACGATCTCGACATGCACGGCGCGCAAGCCGTAGCCCTCGCGCTCGAAGCCCGCCGGCATCTGCCGCGCATGCAGGAGCGCGCCGTCGAGGTCGTACACCCACTGGTGATACGGACAAGTAAGCCGATGCGCATGCCCTTTCTCTTCGAGACAGATGCGCGAGCCGCGATGCCGGCAGGTATTGAAGAACGCGCGGATTTCGCCGTCCATGTCGCGCAGCACGAGCACCGATGTCGCGCCGATTTCCAGCGTCAGATAATCGCCCGGTTCGCGCAGTTCGCAGCTGTTGCAGGCGAACAGCCACTCGTCGTTGAAGACGGCGTCGAGGTCGAGCCGATGAAAGGCTTCATCGGTATAGAAAGGCTGCGGCAGCGAGAAGTTGTCCTGGCGCTCGGCCAGGGCGGCGCGCACGCGCGTCGGGTCGATCATCGTCACACTCCCATGCGAACGATCAGTTGAATCGATTGTCGGTCGCGGATATGACCGGTGCGGGCAGACACACGACCAACGCGATCACGAAACCGACACGATGCCGCTTTCGAGTGCGTGGATGCCGCGGGCATCGCGCAGGGTCGGCAAGTCGAAGCGCGCGGCGCGCACGGCTTCGTAGTCGAGCGTCGCCACGACCAGTTCCTCACGTGCCGATTCGCTTTGCGCGAGCGTTTCGCCGCGCGGCCCGACGACGCGCGAGCCGCCCCAAAAGCGCAGGCCGTTTTCACGGCCGACGCGATTGGCGAACACGACAGGCAGACCGTAGACGAGTGCATGGGCGCGCAGCACCGTGTCCCAACCGCGCGGATTGTCGAAGGCGTCGCCCACGGCTTCGACTGCCGAACTCACCGGCGCCGCGCATAGCGTCGCGCCGTCGCAGGCAAGCCGATGCATCACCGCCGGGCTCCACAAATCCGCGCACACGGGCGTGGCGATCTGCCAGCGCGGATCGGCGGGCAGCGTGAACTGGTCGAGCCGCGCGCCGTGTCCGTAGTGCTTGCCGTCGTCGAGCCGGCCGTAAGTGGCGAGCGCGATCTTGCGATGCACGTGCACCACGCGTCCCGCGTACAGTGTCGCGACGCTGTTGTAGAACTGCGCGCCCGCTGCTTCCTCGACGAAGCCAACCACGGCGGCAAGCGGCGAGCACGCTTCAGCCAGCTCGAGGAGCGCGGCGGCGTTACGCGGCAAGGCGAGCCTCAAGGCATCGGCGCCCGCACTGTGACCGGCAAGCGACAACTCGGGAAACACGAGCAACTGAACGCCGCGCCCGCGTGCTTCGTCGATAAACCGGCGATGCGCCGCCAGATTCGCGGCCAGATCGCCCGCGACGGTTTCGGTTTGCGCGGCGGCGACGATAAAAGGCTTCATCGGACGCGCGTCAGATCAGTCCGGCGGACTTGAGGAAAGTAGCCGACACCTCGTCGAGCGACTTCTTCTGGACGTCGACCTCGGCGTTGAGTCGCGCCATCGTTGCGTCGTCGAGTTTGGCCGACAGCGCGTTCAGGATGCCCGCGAGATTCGGATTCGCGTCGAGCGTCGCCTTGCGTGCGACCGGCGTAAGCGCGTAGGCGGGGAAGAAACTCTTGTCGTCACGCAGCACGATGAAGTTGAAAGCGGGCACGCGGCCATCGGTCGTGAAAACGAGCGCGGTGTCCACCTGACGGTCCTTCAGCGCTTGATAGGTGAGACCCGAATCCATCCGCTTGATCTGCGACGGACCGAAGCTGAAGCCGTATTCTTTTTGCAGCGGACGCAGGCCGTCCGGGCGCGCATAGAACTCGGAGTTACACGCGAAGGTCAGTTCCTTGCCGCTGTTGAGCACCTTGGCGAGGTCGCTCATGGTCGTGACGCCGAGCTTCTGCGCGACATCGCGGTTCATGGCGATGCCGTAGGTATCGTTCGCCTTCGACGGGTCGAGCCACACGAGGCCTTTCTGGGCATCCAGTTCCTTGACGCGCGCATAAGTTTGCTGCGGGTCGAGCTTGTCGGTCACCTTGTTGTAGGTGATGAGCGAAGTGCCGGTGTATTCCCAGTACACGTCCACCTGACCGTTTTCCTGCGCCTGACGCAGCACCGTGCTGCCCATGCCGTCTTTCTTGACGACCGTGAAACCCTTCGCCTTGAGCAATTGCGTGGTCATTTCCGCCAGCAGCACTTGTTCGGTGAAGTTCTTGCCGCCGACCGTGACAGTTGGCGCAGCCTGCGCGGCCTGCATCGCCATCGTTCCGAGGGCAAGCGTGAACAGGGATGCGCCGAAAAGACGCGACCACAGTTTGCGTGACAGCAAAGGCTTGAGCATGAGCTTCGTTATCCAGGAAAGTTCAGCGTTGAGGACTGACGCCGCGCGGCACGAGCCAGTGCTGCATCTGCGCGACGAACAGGTCGGTTGCCACCGCGAGCAGGGCGGTCGGGATGGCGCCGGCAAGCAGCATCGTGAAATCGTTGAGGTCGATGCCCGTGAAAATAAGCTCGCCGAGACCGCCGCCGCCGACGAGGAACGCGAGCGGTGCGGTGCCGACTGTGATGGCGAGCGCGGTGCGCACGCCCGCGAGAATCACGAACATGGCGTTGGGCAATTCCACCTTGAAGAGAATCTGCCGTTGCGTCATGCCGATGCCGTTCGCGGCCTCGATCAGCGCGGGCGGCACGGCGCGTATGCCTTCGTATGTATTCATCGCGATGGGCAGCAGCGTGGCGAGCCATAGCGCAAGAATCGCGGGCTTCGCGCCGATGCCGAGCACGCTCATGGCGAGCGCGAGAATGGCGAGCTTGGGCACGGCCTGGCCCGCGTTGAGCGTGAACATCACGAACTGCGCGGCCCGGCCGTTGTCGGGGCGACTCAGCCAGATGCCCGCGGGCACCGCGACCACGATAGCCGCGACGCCCGCGATCAGCACCATCAGCATCTGCTGGCCGGACTGATAGACGATGTCCGCGCGGTACTGCCCGATCGATGCGAGCCAGTCGTCTGCATGCGCCGATGCGCTGGCCAACGCCATCATCGCGCCTAACGCAATACGCGAACCGTCGCGTCGATGGTTCATCGCGCGCCTCCGAAAGCGAGTTCGGGATGCGCCCCGTCATCGCGCGATGCATCGCCCGCTTTCGCCGCGTCGCCAGCGGACGAGGCCAGGCCGCCTTCGGGCAATGCCGCGCCGGACACGCACGCCGCGCGCGCCATCAGCGCGATGCGTTCATACGTCACGTAGCCGATGAAGCGTCCGTCCGCGTCGACGCCCGGCAGCCACGACGCGCCGTGCGCGAGCAGCATCGACATGACCGCGCGCAGGTCGTCGCCCGCGCGCACCACGCCCGGCAACGCGCGCAGACTCGGCGCTTCGAGCGTGGCGCCGCTGGCGTCGAGTTCGGCCGCGCCGACGTGGCCGGCCGGTCTGCCGTGGGCGTCGAGCACGACCAGTGCGTCGGCCACGTGATCGCGCAAGAGCGCGCGGGCATCGGCGCTCGGGTAGCCGAGCCGCGCGACGCGCGCCGGTTCCAGCGCCGCATCGACGGCGCGCATCAGGCGCAGACGCTTGAGCGCCCGGTCAGTGCCCACGAAATCGGCGATGAACGCGCTCGCGGGACGCGCCAGCAGTTCATCCGGGCTCGCCAGTTGTTCGAGCTTGCCGTTGCGGAAGATCGCGACCTTGTCGCCCATTTTCATGGCTTCGTCGATGTCGTGGCTGACGAACATCACGGTCTTCTTCAGGGTCGTCTGAATATGGCGGAATTCGTCCTGAATCGACGCGCGATTGATCGGATCGATGGCGCCGAACGGTTCGTCCATCAGCATCACCGGCGGATCGGCGGCGAGCGCGCGCGCCACGCCCACGCGCTGCTGTTGCCCGCCCGACAGGTCGCGCGGATAACATCGCATGTAGACGGCCGGATCGAGCGTGACCATCTCCAACAGCTTTTCGGTGCGCTCGCGGATGCGCGTTTTGTCCCAGCCGAGCATCTTCGGCACGATGCCGATGTTCTCGGCGACCGTCATGTTCGGGAACAGGCCGACTTGCTGAATCGCATAGCCGATGCGCCGCCGCAACTCGACAATATCGAAGCCCGCCGTATCCGCGCCGCCGATCAGAATCTGCCCTGACGTGGGCTGCACGAGCCGGTTGATCATCTTGAGCGTCGTCGTCTTGCCGCAACCGGACGGCCCGAGCAGCACGCAGAGTTCGCCTTCGCCGATCGTCATCGACACGTCGTCGACGACCGGCTTTTCGCCGCGCTTTTCGAATCGCTTCGTCAGGTGTCGAAGATCGATCATCGGTCCTCCGCTGTGGATGAAATCGGCGTCGCGGCCGTCGCGGCCGTCGCGGCCGTCACCAGCGGCCCGCGCGTCGCGTTGCGGCGCCAGAAGAAGCGCGCCTGGCGCGGCCGCATGCCTTCCGGCGTCAGGCGCCATTGCAGCGCGCCCAGGCCGAGGTCGGCGAGGATCGCGAGCAGCGCGACGATCACCGCGCCCGCGATCAACTGGCGCGGATCGGATTGCGAAATGCCCCGGCTGATCAGCCGCCCGAGCCCGCCCGCGCCGATATACGTGGCAATCGCCGCAATGCCTATATTCATGACCACCGCCATGCGTACGCCCGCCATGATGATCGGCACGGCAATCGGCATCTCCACGCGGTAGAGCCGCTGCCACGCGGTCATCCCCATGCCGTTGGCGGCTTCGCGCAGCGCGGGATCGAGGTTGCGGATCGCGGCGTAGGTGTTGCGCACGATCGGCAATTGCGCATACAGAAAGAGTGCGATGGCGGCAGGCAGAAAGCCGATGCCCTGTCCGATCAGCGAGAGCACCGGAATCAGCAAGCCGAAGAGCGCGATGGATGGGATCGTCATGAGCATCGCGGCGGCGTACAACACCACGCGCGCGAGCCGCTCGTTGAGCGTGATGACGATGCCGAGCGCGACGCCCGTCACGATGGCGCAGCCGACGCCGGCAAGCACCAGCAACACGTGATCGACCAGCATGGAAGCGATCGACGCCGCGTTGCTCCAGATAAAAACCAGTGTCTGCACTGCAGCCTCCCGCGCCTCGATGCCCGTGACGAATGAATGTACCGGTCCAAAATCGCCGGAACCGGCACAAACTCGACGTCTACTGTCATCAATGCGACACGGGCCCCGATCTCGACAAACGACGCACGATCTTTTTGCATAAGGCAAACTTATGGCCCATGCGGGCGTTTGCGCGAGACGCGCGGCTTCCAGCCCAGTGCGTGCAACATGAGCGCCGCACGGCGGGACTTGGCCGGGCGCGTGCCTGCAAACCACGGAAACGCGATGAAACGCACCCCACCACCTATCGATCTACGCGCATTGCAGGCCTTCGTCGCCGTTTGCGAGACCGGTTCGATGACGGCAGCCGCGAAACATCTGGGCGTGAGCCAGAGCGCGGTGAGCCAGTCGATTGCGTCGCTCGAGCGCGAGCAGGGCGCTGGCTTGTTCGATCGCGACAGCCGCCCGCCGCGTCCGAATCTGGCGGGACGCGCGCTGCTCGAACTTGCCGGGCCGCTGCTCGACCATGCGCAAATGGTAAGCACGCGCATCGGCGATGCGTCGCTGGCGGGAGCGCTGCCTCTGCGGCTCGGCTGCGTCGATTCCTTCGCGGCGACGGTCGGCCCCGAACTCATTCGCGCGATGTCCGGTTCCGCGCGGCAGATTGCCTTGTGGTCGGGACTCACGCCGGGCCTGTCCGACCAGATGCACGCGCGCGAGGTCGATATCGCGGTCTGTACGCAGACGGTGCTAAACGACAGCCGTATCGTCGAAATGCCGTTGTTTTCGGAAGCGTTCGTGGCCGTCGTGTCGCGACGCTGGCTCGATGAGCGCCAAGGAGCGTCGTCATGGCGGCAGCTTGCAACGGAACTGCCGTTGATCCGTTATACGGCGCGCTCGGTGATCGGCCAGCAGGTGGAGCGCTTCGCGCGGCATCTGGGTATCGAAAGTCCGCGCCGCTACGAGTTCGATGCGACCGATCCGCTCCTGAGCCTCGTCGCCGCGAAACTCGGCTTCGCCATCTCGACACCGCTGTGTCTCTGGCAAGCGCGGCATTATCTGGATGAAATCGCGGTGCTGTCTCTTCCCGCGAGCCGGCTTGGGCGACGCGAGTTCTTTCTGCTGCATCGACAAGGCGAATGGAGCGATTTCGTCGATGAGATCGCCGTGCTCACACGCCGCGTGCTCGACCATCTGATTCGTCCCGCGCTCAAGCGTGCCTTGCCGACATTGCGGGACGACGCGTTGCTTTGAATGTACTGCTCTCAACCTCGATTACCCTTCGCTACTCACGCCATGAACGAAATCTTCACCCTGACTCGCGGCGATGCGCCGCTCCTTCTGTCGATTCCGCACCTCGGCACGATCATCCCCGACGACCTGCGCGGCCAATACACGGACATTGCGCTGACGGTCGCCGATACCGACTGGCATCTCGACCGCCTCTACGCGTTCGCGCGTGAACTCGGCGCGACCGTGCTCGGCGCGCGCCTGTCGCGTTATGTGATCGACCTGAACCGGCCGTCTTCGGACGAAAGCCTCTATCCGGGGCAGACCACGACGGGCTTGTGCCCGGACCTGACGTTTCGCGGCGAGCCGGTTTATCGCGAAGGCTGCGTGCCCGACGCCGCCGAAAGGCAGCGCCGCGTCGCGGCTTACTGGAAGCCGTATCACGACACCATCGCCGGCGAACTCGCGCGCCTGCGCGAGAAGCATGCAAACGTGCTGTTGTGGGAAGCGCATTCGATCGCAAGCGTATTGCCGCGTCTGTTCGAGGGCAAGCTGCCGGATCTAAACATCGGTACGCAGGACGGGCGGACGGCAGCGCCGCCGGTGTTGCAGGCGGTCGCCGACGGGGCTGCGGAGAGCGGCTATACGTGGATTGCCAATGGCCGCTTCAAGGGCGGTTTCATCACGCGGCACTTCGGCGCGCCGGAGAAGGGCGTTCATGCCGTGCAGCTGGAGATGTGTCAGAGCACGTATATGGACGAGACGCCTCCGTTCGACTATGCGCCAGGGCGTGCCGATGCCGTACAGGCCGTGGTCGAGCGGATGGTTCGGGGGGCCGTGAAAGCGGTGGCTGGGATGTCGTCAACGACTGGTGGATGACGAACTCGTTGGAGCATCGAGCGGGCATGCGTGAACACAAGAGCCCAGCAGCCTTCAAGGCCGCCGGGCTTATTTCCAGTCATTGGATTGCCATTGCGGTCGCCTTTACAGATTGTTCGGTTTTCGCCGTGGCTTCGGGGTTGAGCGCTTGCGGTGCGATGTCGAGCCTTACGTGGTCGAGTTGAAACACTGACATCGCTACGCGTGCTGCAAATAGTCACGCGCGGCTTCGGGGTTGAGCGTCAGCGTTTCGCACCTCCAGCCGCGTCGCCTTCACTATGTCGCTCGCGGGGTCGTCCGGCGCGAATCAGGTCCGACGGCACGCGCAGATAAGGCGCGACGTGCGAAAAGAACCTGTACTACCCATCGCATGGACGATTCAGACCGGCTTCGCCGTCGCGCGTCACGGCGAAGCAAATGAGATTCTTTTTTTCTAGGGTGCTTGCCGAAGTTCTGGTGTGTGCCACTGATCATTTAGAAGCTCAGGCTTGGGCCAGTAATACCGCATTGTCACCATGAAAGGGCCGGCCGGCGAGGGTAGCCAATTTGCCTCCTTGGCCTTGCCGGGTGATGTGCTTTGGACGTAGATCGTCGTACCACCATCGCGATCGGTTTTCAACGAAGGCAGCATCGGAGAATTGATCAAGTAGCGATTGATGGAGTTCTTCACCAGCAACTGGCTTGGCAAGGCATACATGGTCATCGACCAGAACGCATTGACGGGTGGCAGTTGGCCTTTCTCGAAGTGCAACGTGTACCGATGCTTGCTGCCGTCAAGTGGCTGGCCGCTCGAATCCTTTTCGAGGATCGGATAGAGCGCCTCTTCCCGCGAGTTCGCGCCGATCCCAACCTGCGTACCTGTAGCCCGTGCAACATAGTCGTTCTTCAGGTACGCGCGTGTTCCGAATAACGTGTCAGTCTTCCCACCAAGGGACGCGCGCTTTAAGTCGATCTCTTTCTGACCGTCTTCCATTCCGGAGAGCAACGCCGCTTTCTGTTCCTCGGAAAGCGCGCCGACGTCGAACGGTCGTCCCGGAACGATTCCAATCGTCGTGAACCGGCTTCGCAAGTCGCTCTCCGTTGGGTTGACTGGCGTGAACTGCAAGGCGAACGCGAGCTGGTTGAAGAACTCGAGCGACGTGTGCTGCATGTCAGGTCGTAATGGCTTGATCCATTGAATCGAGGGTGCCGAGGGCGGGGCCGCGCTACCAGCAAACGAAGAAAGAGTTTGCACCCGATAGCCTTCCTGGATTGTCTTGACGTTATCGAGATCGCCTGGGTTGAAGAGCTGGGTGCGGCCAACGACATTAACGAGCTCGGTTTCTGAGCGGATAACCTGCGTGATACCGGGCGGCGGCGCTTCCTTCCAGTTGGGTCCGGCAATCAAGAAATTGCCCCCACCATTACCAGTGGTGCGAGTGCCGACATAGGCAAAGTTGAAGGTATAAAGGTCCATCAGTTGGAACACGAAATAGCGTTTCGGCTCCATTGGCGGGATCGTGATGACAACCGGCTCGGCGCGAAGGTCGAGGCCGGCGAACGAGTAAGGTGTGTCCGAGTTCGGTGTGACGAAGGCAGTGTCGTCCGGCGTGAAAACCCGAGAGATATTCAGGATGGTGTTGAAAGGACCTTTGTACTGCGGGTTGCTTGAATCGATCGAGAACGCGTACATCGTCGTGTAGGTCGCGACCATGGGTGTTCCATAGATATACGCTTCCTTGGCGACGGCTCGAATTTCATTCGTACTGGCAGTAATCGCAAGCTTCGTTGGCGGCTGGGACGAATTGATCGAGTGAGTCGTGTCGCAGGCGGTTAGTGTCACTGCAATCAGTGCGGCCGCGATGGCTCGTTTGTTGTTTGCAGTCGCGCTGCGCCGTTGCAGCGCGCAGCACGACTCCATCGGCAAACTGGTCACGGCAGTCACAAGGGAGACGAGCTTACGTGCTCTTTTCATCGCGAAGCCCTTTTTCTTTGAAGTACGGTTCAATTCACAGCAGACGGCAACGTCGCTTACCTGAATGTCCTACTGAAATGTCGCGCTCACCGAGAGTTGTACGAGATTCGCTTCGGAAGACGGCTTACTTGAAATTCGTCGACCCGCCGAAGCGACGCTGACACTGGCGTGACTTACTGTGCCCGATCGTGTGACCATCGGGCCAATGCCGAGAGCGTGTCACTCGCACCGCAGTGGGCTTCTTCACAGCACGCTCCCATAGCGTTGATCAACCGTTCAATCAGTCGAATTCAACGCTTCTGCGGAACCGGAAATTTCCACGTTCCATCAAAGACCGACGGGTCTGGTCCGTAGATTCGCGCGATGACATCATAGGGGCCGTTTGGGGCTGGCAGCCAGTTCGATTCCTTGTCTGCTCCAGGCGAAGCGTGCTGTAGATAGATATCGAGCGAGCCATCGGCACCGTATTTGATGCCTTTGGTGCGGTCGCCGATCGAGTATCGCTTGATGGGATTCGCGACGAGGTGCCGGCCTGGCAAGTCGTACATTGTCATTGACCAGAAGAAGCGTGCAGGCGGCAGATCTTTCTTGTCGAAATGAACGACGTAAGGTTGCGAGCCCATCAATTGTTGGTGATCGGCACCCAGTCGAGTGCCGACATACACCGCCTCTTCCTTGGTGTTGCCGTAAATCCCCATCGCGGCAGCCACGGCGCGCGTCAGATAGTTTCCCTTAAGGTCGTCCCGCGTGCCGAAGAGATCATAGGAACTGGTCGTGTGCTTCATGGCATCGTCGAGCGAGGCTTTTCCATCCGCGACGCCCGCCACGATGCTCTGCTTCATGTCCGGCGACAAGGCAGATGCGTCGAAACGCCGGCCCGGCGCAATGCCAATCTTGGCGAAGCGCCGCATGAGTTCCGCTTCGGACGGTGCGGGCGGTTGCGTGAACTGCAGCAAGAAATTCAGATAGGCGATGAAGTCGATAGACGTTGCCTTCGCCTCGTTCCATACCGGAAAGTTGAGCTTAGGCGCTGCAGCGGGAGCATGATCGTGTTCAAAGGCAGAGAGCGGCGTGACCCGGTATCCTTTCTGCACGGCCTGCATGCTCTTAACGTCCTCAGGACCGTTCAGGGCGGTACGGCCGAGCGTTAAGATAAAGTTCGTCTCCGAACGAAACACCTTGTCAACACCCTTTGGCGTTTCGCCATGCCAGTTCGGCCCTGCAAAAAGATAATGACCCGCGCCATTGCCCGTGGTTCGCGAGCCGACATATGCAAAGTTGTACGTGAAAAGGTCGATCCACTGGAACACGTAGTAGCGCTCGTCAGGGACACGCGGCACGGTCAGCACCCAAGGTTCCCGTCGCAAATCGAGCCACGCCCAGGAATAAGGCGTGTCGTTGTTGGGCGTGACAATGTCCTTGTTCTCGGGACTATAGGGCTGCGAGTAATTGCGAAATTTGCCGAAGCCGCCTACATAGCTCTTCGACTTGGGGTCGACCGCTTGCTCATACATTGTTTTGTAATTGAACAGCATCGGGTAGGCGTAGATGAACGCATCCTTGGCGATGCCGCGCGCCTCCGTCGGACTAACCGTATCTTGCGAGTAAGCGCCGGGCGCGAGAAACGACAGGCTCAGCGCAATCGTCCCGAAACGAGTGATGACTCGATGCATGGCGTCTCGTCCTTTGACGTTGCCGTCTATCTTCCGAAAGTCATATTGAGTCCCGCGAAAATTTGCCAGCGCGGAACACCTGCGCCCGAGTGAGCAACGGAATATTGAGGTTCGACGAACGCGTTGTAGATAGTCGATCCGCCTTTCCACGCCTTTCCGGCACCCAGGCCAACAAGGATGTAGTAGCTGCCGTGCTGAAGATCGAAGGTCCAGATTCCCGTCGACCGGATATACCAACCATCGGGAAGATTGAAAATGCCGAACGGCTCCGCCGTCAACGACTGAACCGTCGGCCGGCTGCTCTGTCCGGCGAATGAATGCTGCCACTGAACCAACGCACCGATGAGCCGGGCTTTATTCGCGTTCACCACGACCGCCGCGAGCCCGGCCTGCCACTTGCCGCTTCCGAGGCTCGGGTCGGTCGCTGTCGGCATAGTGATGAGCGGGCCAATGCCGATCTGCGTCTGTCCCTGACTGAGCAGAAAAATGTCGAAGAGATTGATGTCGCCTAGTCCGGTGTTGTAGCCGCCGGTTGGATCTGGCCTCGTGCTGAGCGGTGCCGTCAATCGAAAAATTTCAGGCACCGGCACGATGCTGTTGGGACCGACGGGAACGGTTGGTCTCAGCAGGAAGTCGTTGGTATGTGCGTGCGCGCCATGTACGCTCGGCACGTAATAGTCTTGAATGTTGAACGACGCCGCGAGATTGAGCGGGTTGTTACTCTTGTTTGCGTCATCCGCGGAACTTTGGGCGCGCGACGCGTTACCGAAAAGCAGAAGCGAGGCCGCGACAATCGTGCTGATTGTGGATCGACATCCGGCCAGCAACGATCTCGTATATCGCTCACACATCAGCCGTCCTCACAAACAGCAGACACGTATCAGGGTCGTGCGCACACGCTGGAAGCGTTCCCCGGCACTGGGAAACGACCAGCGCCGCGACCGGTTTTGGTGGCCCTACAAATGATAGATAACATTGTTGGAAGGGCAACGTCAAGATGATTGCCACCCTACGACAAACGTCGTGCAAGCGATATTCCGGACGCGCGGCTTTATGCCGAAGCATTCGATCCTGCGCGTCCGCTCGCGACGCCTGCTGGCTTCAGAACGGATAACCCGGCGATCGCGGTGGCGCTCGCGGCGGCCGCAGTGGCGCTGAGGACGAATGGTTTCGCGTTCGATTCGACGCGCGGCGAAATGCTTCATGCGCTCGATGACAACACGAAAATCCTGCACTACGGCGGTTGCGATTCCAAAGTTTATTTCCATGGTGGCGTGTCCGTCGCACGACCTCGATAAGCACGGCCTGCTGCTCGATCGCGATGCACAGGGCAATCGAATCGGACGATCCGGCACCTCCGCGTTATCGCGATGGCACGAAGCGTTACGCGCGCAAGGAGCGGACGCGTTTTGCATTCACGGAACAGGATATCGATAAGTCGCCCGGGGTGGTCGAGACGGTTTTGGAAGGGCGTCGAAGCGGGCGCTTTTGAGATTGTGCTATGACACGATCGATGCTGAAGACCACGCGACGGCGGCGACGTAGCCTGCCGGCGCATCGAGCGCCGCGGCGCGAATATCGCCCGCCGCGCTCGATACGGCGAAGCGGCCCTCCAGACAAGGCAGCACCGAAAAGCTGGTGAGACCGACCTGTACGCTAACCAGGCCTTCGCCGCGTGCCTTCAACACCGCTTCCTTGCCGCTCCAGCAAGCGAAGAAGCTTGCGCTGCGAGCAAGTTCGGGCAGTGCATCGAGAGCGCGCCGGTCGGCATCGGCAAAAACGGCGGACTGCAGTTCGAGCCAGCCGAGCGAAGACCGCATCTCTTCGATATCCACGCCCACACGCCGCGATGCCGATAAGGCGATCATCCCATAAGCACCCGAATGCGAGACATTGAAATCCGGCGCGTGAGGCATTGCGAGAAAGGGGCGGCCATTCGCGTCGGTTTCGAGGACGAGGCCTGCGGGATCGGCATTCAGCGTGAGAGACAACACGTGTCGCAAGGCGGCGCGTACGGTGGCGAAGCGCGCGGCATCGGCCTGATGCCGATAGCGACTCGCGCGTGCGAGTTCTTGGGCGTTCAAGACGCCGGCGGCCGCTTCCATCAGCGACGCGGTTACGTCGATTTCAACTAGCCACATGTAGACGTCGTCAGGGACATCGCGATGGAGCGGAAGCTTCGATAAGCATGGTTTCTGCATGGACGATAGTTCGATGCGTGTTGCGATTCTGATGTTGACGATCCACAAAAGGTCGCTCTTTCTGCGTCACGTCGCTTCCAACAAACGGTATTGCGCAACGCTTCAAAGAGTCGACGACCGAAGCAGACGCGGCAGATCCGCAGCATCGGGGATGTGCCGTCGCATTTTGCTTGAATGTTTGCAGCTGCGCATGGGAGGGCGCGTTGACTATCGCCAGCTTTCATAGCTGGCGACAGAAAGAAGCAATGCTCCTAATGACGGTTGCCCCCACCCTAAGCGACATTATAAAAATAATGTCCAATCGACTAGACTTAGAAGACAAGTTTCTCGTGAATTACGTCGTATTTCGTGAGCCAGTGAGCCTGGCATTGTCCGCCTACATCTTCTCCGGCACAAATTGGATCGAGGCGCCCAAGTTCAAATGGATCATGAAGAACAACGAGCCCTCAGCATTGCCCTAAAGCATTCGACAGATCGGCGATCAAATCGTCAGGATGCTCCAGCCCCACCGACACACGAATGAGTCCTTCTGACACGCCCGCGGCGGCGCGTACTTCAACGGGAACACCAGAGTGTGTCGTCGATGCCGGGTGACAAATAAGCGACTCCGTGCCACCGAGACTCACGGCCGATTTAAACAAGCCGAGTCCGTTGATGAGCTTGAATGCTTGTTCGCGCCCGCCGTCGAGAACGAATGCGAATGTCGATCCCGGCCCGCTGCATTGACGTCGATACACCGTCTGATAAACCGGCTCGTCGATGAGTTCGGAATGCAGCACCTCGATCGGTGTGAAAGGGTTGTTTGCGAGCCATCGCGCGACGGCCGTGCCGCTCTGCGCTGCGCGCTCCATCCGCAAAACGAGGGTCTCCATCGAACGCGTGATCATCCAGCAGGAGTGCGGGTCGAGTTGTGATCCTAGCGTGCCGCGAATCGCGCGAACTCGCGTGATCAGAGGTTTGCTGCCGGTGACGCCTCCCGCAACGAGATCGCTATGCCCCCCGATGTACTTGGTCAGCGAATACACGCTCAGGTCGATGCCTTGATTTACCGGTTGCTGAAACAACGGCCCGAGCAAAGTGTTGTCGCATACGGAAAGAGGGCGATAGCCATGCCGCGATTCAAACGCATCGATTTCCTGACGCAGACCGTCGAGATCGAACAACGCGTTGGTCGGATTGGCCGGCGTTTCGACGTAACACATGCCGACACGGCCTTTCTTCGCTGCCGCTTCCAGTGCGGTGGAAATCGCTTCACGGGAAAGGCCATCGGCAATCACGTGCGAACGAATACCCCAGTCAGGAAGGAATTTAGAGATCAAAGTTTCGGTGCCGCCATAGAGCGGCGCGGACTGCACGACGCAATCGCCGGGTCGGAGGAACGCGAACAGGATCGCGGCAATCGCCGCCATGCCGCTAGACGTGACGGCGGCGGCTTCTGAGCCGTCCAGCAGCGCGAGACGATCCTCGACAATCTCGAGATTGGGGTGATTGAAACGACTGTAGACGAGACCGGCGCTCTCTCCATCGGGCGAAGGCTTGCGCCCGGCGACCATATCGAAAAACGCCGCACCGTCTTCGGCCGTGCGGAACGCGAAAGTCGATGTGAGAAACACGGGTGGCTTGACTGAACCCTCCGAAAGAAACGGGTCGTAACCATACGACATCATTTGCGTTTCGGGATGCAGATCCTGATTGGCGATCTTGCGCTTGTGATAGTTGTGATAGGCCATTCGTCACTCCATGCAGGTCAGGAAGAATCGGTTCCGGCTCACATCGATCGCGCAGGGTCGCATGCACAGTGCTCCGCTCTCGGCGCGTCGATGCTCGGCCATGCTACTCCCGTCTGGATCGTGTTTAAGCTCGCAGGTCTCCATTGCCATTCGAATGCGCCGGGTTTCGCGCGCCGTGAATCCGAGTCACGCAGCAACGTTCGAGCACTCCCATCATCAAGGCGTCTTCACGGTCATCAGAAACCGTCATCAACCTTATCAATAACTTTTGTTGGCGCTATGACAGGTTGGCGGTGGAAACTGCGCGTGTTGTCTAAGTCATTGAAAGTAAACGAATTTATTTGATTTAAAAGGAAACTGAGATGCTTGATCGCACGAGCGTTCGGGACGGGTCGGCACGTCTGTCGACAAAGAACTTCTCCGACGAACTAGAAGCATTAGCCCGATCCGCCATGTCGAGTGGAGCGCTCGATAACGACTTCTACTCTCTATGGACCCGTGAGCGCTTGAACGCACGGCAGATCGCAATCTTTGCGAGAAACTACGGCGAATTCAATCGCGCGTTCCCAGAAGTCTTGGCGGTGATGATAAGCAGCACGCGCAACGTGGTCGCGCAAGCGGAATACGCGAAGACGTTGTATTCGGAGATGGGATACGGCAATCCGGAGAAGGTCCACTCGATTCTCTTCGACGCTTGGTTGAGCGATCTCGGTCGCAAGATTGGAGAAGGTTCTCGTCTCGATTGGGCTTCGGTTCAACATGACTTGAAGGTTCTGCCGGAAACGCAGGCGCTCATCGAAGGAGAAAAGCGTCTTTATGGCGATGACAATGCAACTGCCGCTGGAGCACAACTGGCGCTCGAATGGCAGGCGTACACGATGCTCCGAAAACTCTATGATGGAGCTTTGGTCTACAAGGATTTATGGGAAGAAGAGGACGAGTTTCACGAGTCCTGCGAGTACTTTTACGCACACATCGGCGCTACAGAGAAAGAACACAAAGTCGAGTCCCTCAGCGCGGCGAAGCAATTCGTGTCGGACACAGACGCGCTCACGAGATTAACCGCAGGCTTCAACACGCACCTGCAACTTTTCGAGCGCTTTTGGAATGCGGTCGCCCGCGAGATGATGTCCGTTAAAAGCCACTGACCCGGCAGTTCTTCAAAAAGTCCCGCCCACGCTCGCGCGCTTATCGCAGCAAAGATTCTTGCGACAAGGGCGCTCGCGCAGCTCCATTCAAACGCTCGTTGCGGTCGAGTTTTCATGCTCGACTGCTGGCTCAACTCGGCCTAAACAATCGATGAATTCGCGAATAATTGGTAAGTCGCACTTTATTATGGCTCCGTGCGAACTCAACGCAGTTCTTGCCTTTACCGATGACAACAAGCACTACAGCGAGTTTCACTTCGGAGACTGGAAGAGCTTCGTCATTTGGAATCAAACAGGAAGCGACGACGATGGCGTCGTGCTAGAACGCGGGTCATCGGTCAGGCCGACATCACGCGGGAATCTTCTCCCTGCGCTCAACGATTGGATAAGCGCGACGTTCGACACGTCGTTGCTTCGACTTGCTCGAATTCATTCGCTTGGCGACGGCGTGTTGGTTCCCCACAGAGATTTTGTGGAATTCGCGGCTGCGCCATGGACTCGTGTGCATGTACCGTTACTGACGAATCGTATCTGTCTGCATTCCGATGGCGACACGGTCTTTCGCATGCGTCCAGACGAGATCTGGTTTCTCGATGCATCGAATCTGCATTCGGCCATCAATTACTCGGCTGGGCGCCGCTTGAATCTTTGTCTCGACTTTGATTTGGGTAAGCTGCCCATCGAGAGCGTCTTCAAAGCCCGTGCGGGTTCAACCGGGCGCGTCGCGAATCGGCCCGAAGTCGTGCAGCGAATGCCTCTGGGTGATTCATTCCAGGAAGAGCTTCGTTCACTCGCCGCCACGCTCACTCTTGCAAACTTTCATCAGGCGGTTGGGCTTTTATCGAAAGTCCATTTCTTTCGGCAAGCGCATATCGCCGAGTTCTTCGAGTGGCTGCCTTACGTAGCGGAACATTCGCGCGACGCCTCGTTGCGATCGAAGGCAGATCGCTATGTTCGTTTCCTCCGCGACAAACGCAGCGTTGGCGAGCGCTTCACGCTGCAAGACGAGGTGCGAATTGGCCTCGACGCGTGAAAGTTATCAGGTATTTCCGTGGTGGACAGCCAGGTTCTGGACCTGGTTGACAGGAAAGCCGGCGCCCGGACAAACACCTCTGTTCGAACCGACGCCGACGCTTTACGCCTTGAGTGCGGTGGCGACTTATGTGACGGGTCTCTTGCTTGCCGTCATTGCCTTCAGGACCGGAGGTCCGTGCTTCATTCTCGCGCTATTGTGCGGCTGGATCATGGCGGTGAATGGAGCGCGTCGCATGATCAGCACGGTCGCGCACCAGTGCATTCACGGTCGCTTTACAGGGGTAGCTTCTCGTGATCTTTTCATCGCCGATCTTCTCGCAGTAATGACGCTGACGCAGACCGCGAGTGACTATCGTGAAGAGCACTTCAACCAGCATCATCGGCCTGCTGTATTCACCACGATCAGTGATCCGGCTGGCGCCTTTTTATGGCGCGCTGGCTTTAAGTCTGGAATGTCGGTCAGGGCACTCTGGCTTAAGCTCTTCGTCACTCTGCTGTCGCCGCGATTCCACGCCTCGTTCTTCATGCATAGGCTCATGAGCCTGGTTCGAAATCTGCCACCGAAATTCAAGCCAATCGCTGTGGCTGGCGGTGCACTAGCGTGTTGGGGCGCAATTGAACTCTGCCCCGTAACAACGCTGGTTTTCGGCCTGCTGTTTCCAATCGTTGTTCTTTACCAAATAAGCGTGCTGCTTGAGTTTATCAGCGAGCACGCGTGGTTTGTGCCGGCGCAAAGGTGGGATCAGCCTAAGTACATTCATGCGACGCATTCGTGGGGGCGTTTTTGCGGACGAAGAACTCCTGAGCGGGACGAAAGGCATGTCGCGCTTTACGTTTTGTCCTGGATTGCATGGACCGTCGAACACGCGATTTACCATTTGCCAGTCCGTTTGTTTGTCATTCCCGGCGATCTATCGCAACACGATTTTCATCATCGAATGCCATCTACCTTGCGCTGGACTACCGCAACGTACGCACGAGAAGAAGACCTGAGATCGGGTGACTCACGTTGGCCTCCTTACCAGGAGTTCTGGGGTCTTCACAATGCGATCGCGCATGTCTTCAATGGAATGGCTAAGACAGCTTCGCATGTCGATGCCGGTACTTCAGACGCGGCGAGCGAAGCGGAAATCTGAAGCCGTATCAAGACGAGACCGCCGAAAAGCGTGTCGCGCCTAAAGGCTCACCGTACTGGCATCGAGACAAAGACGCATTTTTTGTCACCGCGCGTAGGCGAGTAGGCGCGATGAAGCCGTCAGCCCGGACATCCGAAGATGGCTTATCTCGGCTCGTCAGTCGATAATCGCCGGAGCAGTTAAAGACTGTATCGTGCTGACTTTGCGCTCGCACAGACGTGCCGCAAAATGCTTGCGGATGATTTCGGAGACGTTGCGAACGACCGGTGATACATCGGATCGGCGTGAATACAATTCAATCGCGGTCGGCTCCAACGTTGGAAAACCGTCCGAAGGTTCCAAAACCCGGTGATGCTCGGTCACGGCGCTCTCGATCATGATCGACACGGCACTGCCGGCTTCCACGGCAGCGAGAAGTCCCTCGTGATTCAAACTCGTGTAGGCAATGCGCCAATCTTTCTTTTTCGCGTCGAGCGCTGCGATTCCCGCGCGCCGATAAAGGCATCCGTCTGGAAACACCGCCAGCGGCACAGGCTTTTGCTGATAGACGTCGCTACCCTGTTTGCAGACCCACATCAAACGCTCATGTCCCAAGGGCACGCCGTCGGGGCGAGAGGGATATTTCGTCGCGATAACCAGGTCGATGTTTTCAGTCTCCATGGACTCAAGCATCTTCCAGCTATGGCCGCAGCGGATTTCCATTTCGATGTTGGGAAACGTCGTCCCAATCGCGCCGAGAATGGGCGGCAACAAGCACGACGCGAATGTTTCTGAAGTCGCGAGCGTGAGTTTGCCGGCCGCAAGGCTATGCTTGAGCGAGAGAAACGCGTCTTCATGCGCTTCGATCAGCCGTTGGGCGATTCCGACGAACCGCTCGCCAATCGAGGTTAGCGTTACGGCGACGGTGTCTCTTTCGAACAGGCGCTCGCCTATCGATTCTTCGAGACGCTTGATCTTCATACTCACAGCCGACTGAGTACGATGAAGACGCGCGGCCGCCTGCGTGAAGTTGCGCGTGTCCGCGACCGCAACGAACGCTCGGACAAGATCTAAATCAAAGTCTTGTGGCCTCACCTGGCCTTCTCCCTAAACAACGCGTGCGCCAAGTCGGCTACGGCGATTTCTCTCATGTCGATCAAACATCCAGTGCGCCTACGTGCTTAACCAAGTTCGAATCTGCACGGCCGCAGTAGTTGAGTCTGCTCCGTTCGACCTTGTAAACGCAAAATAACGAAAGTTATACTCAGTGGATTCAGGTATTTTACCTCGTAAAACCGCCCAGTCAGTTATAAAATTCACCGCCGCCTAGTTTTAGTATGATTAATAATTTAGTTCTTACCTGCTTGATACGGACCTTCACCTGATGCAACCCGTCAGGCGCTTCTATCGCCGTAGATCGCACGGTGGCGCCTAAACGAAAACCGCGAAAATCGAGGCATCCTCAAAGGTTAGCTCCATCATATTATCAACGCCAAAAATGGTGGGGCGTCGTCAAGGTTATATTCAGCAATTTTGGCCTTTGAATAAGGCAAAGCTTCTTGATGAGCGGTTGCTCAGTGTTGATGAACGGGAGCGATCCAGCGATGGCCATCTGTAAAGGGCGTAGTATGGCAGCATCGATCTTTGTAAAGTAAAGGCTCGAAGCTTATTTAAGAGCTGCTATTGATCCTTGCATCGACTTAAAAAGAAGGAAGATTGGCCAATAGCTTTATTTGAGGGCGCCGCAGATCCAAATCGGTAACAAGTCGAGCGTCAATCTATAGCTTAAATGCGTATGAGCCGTCCAATCGCGGTTAAAAGCGACGAGTTCATATGAATAATCGAAGCGGGCAAATCGACGAATTCAGCAGCATCGAGAAAACACACTAGCACCGCGCGCCGACGAAGCCTGCAAGTGCGGAAAAGAGAGGAACAGAAGGTTGTTCACGGACGCCGAAATGCGCGAGTCACGATAAACGAAGAAGGGAAGCTAAGATTGATTCCTGCGCCCCGGCCGGCTTGGCGACCGACCGGGGCGCAGGGCAGACAAGGCTCTGCTTGCTTATCGACTGCTCTCTCAGGTCCCTCACGCGCAAACGAGATAAGCGATACGCTGTCGCTCCAGTCGCTCCCTCCGACTTCAACGAATCTGGGAACGCTCACGCAAGGCGAACGCTACGCGTCACAACATACGCCCGCGCAAAAGGCGAAACGTCTTGTGACAAATTTTCGTATGCGTGCTTTCTAACGGCCAATTCATAAACTTCATTAGGCATATCAGCGACGCGAATGAGTCATCGGAGACCGTTCACGTAGGCCGTCCGAGGTGCCTTTACTTCCGGCCGAACTCATCTCTATGGTGAATGGCCGCCATCAGGATAATTCGTTGGGCGGTATTAAAAGAAGTCTGTAGATTTCAGGTAATTTAGCAGGGAAGGGCAATGAAAGAGCGTCGCGGAATCTTGGAACTTGTCTTTGCCATGCTTCTTTCGGGAAGCATCGGCATTTTCGTCGTTTCCTCGAATCAGCCACCCGCGAACGTCGTTTTCTTCAGATGTATTATCGCCTTCATTTGCCTGATTCCGTATTGCGCTGCCCGTGGCCTTATCCGCCGAGAGTATTTTCAAGTCCGGCTGCTTTTGCCCATCATCGTCTCGGGGATCTTTCTCGTTCTAAATTGGTTGCTGCTGTTCAAAGCGTATCCGCTTATCGACATCGGGCTGGCTACGGTCATTTACCACGTCAACCCGTTCCTGGTGATTTTGGGCGGCGCCGTGGTCCTCCGGCAAGCGGTAAGCCGGAACGACATCTTATGGTCGGCCGTGGCGTTCGCCGGTTTGGTCTGCCTGGTCGGGGCCGCCAATGGCGCTCTAATGCTGGGCTCGAACGTGTTTGCCGGCGTCGTTCTGACGCTCTCAGCCTCCGCGCTGTACGCCGGCACAGTGTTGTTGTCTAAGGCTTCCGCGGGCGTTCCTCCCGCTGTCGTCGTCCTGGTGCAGACAGCGGTGGGCTCGCTGTTACTCGCTCCGCTCGCCGATTTCTCGGTTTTGCCGACGAGCACAAGCGAATGGGCTTGCCTCGCGACCCTCGGCGTCGTTCACACGTTTTTTCTTTACTGCCTGGTGTTCTCCGCGTATCAGAAACTCAGCGTCAAGGCGATCGCAATACTTTCGTTCATCTACCCGCTGTCCGCCGCTGCATTCGACTACCTCGTCTACGGCCACAAATTCAGCATGGGTCAATGGCTCGGCGCGGGACTGGTGCTGCTGGGTATTCTCGGCGTCAAAACGGGATGGGCGCCGATCAAACTGCGGCGCGCGATAGCCCAGTAAGTTGGTTGCCCATCGCGTTTTCCAATGCAGCGCACTCCTTCCCGCGACGATAGAACGATGAAACGCATCCGCGCGGAATAACGTCGACAACGAGATTCATCGACCCATCTGCTTCAAATCCCACATCGATGTTCACGTACATCAGCCCGCAGCGACAGCGTTGATCATCGAAATCCGTCCCGCCAGCGATGAAGCCGTCGACTGAGAAATCAGCGTAAGGCTCACCGGCCACCTTTATCCGCAAGCGACCGAAGTTCCTTCCCAAACTTACAGTTCTTTGGGTTTGCCCCAATGTTCAACCAACCAAGATTGAACGACATTCAATCTAAGAACGGCGCTGAATCTTCATGCGGTTGCCGTTTATCAAGGCATCGAAAAAGTTCTGCTTCGGGAGCGTTCTTCATGAATCAAGCATCGGCGCGAGCACCGGCGACCCATCCACCTTCGGCGGCGCTAAGGCGCGCGAAGCGGATCGGCTGGCTATGCCTGCCACCGTCGACGTTCATTGCGCTCATCGTGCTGTGGGCGGTTGCCATACCTGTATTCAAGATCCCGCCTTATCTGGTGCCTAGCCCGGCGGGGGTGTTCGCGCGCATCGTCACCGACTGGCGGGATATCTGGTCGAACTCGCTCATCACCATCGCGGAGATTTTGCTGGGCTTCGGCGTAACGGTGGTGACCGCCATCCCGCTTGGTCTTGCAATCGCGCTTTCGCGGGTTGCGCGGCAGATCGTGTATCCGCCGCTCATGTTTATGCAGCTGGTGCCGAAGATCGCGGTCGCGCCGCTCTTTCTCGTGTGGCTTGGATTCGGCATGGAGTCCAAGGTGCTCTTGACCGTGTTGATGACCTTTTTCCCGCTCTTGCTCGCGAGCATCAGCGGATTCCAGATTCTCGACACTCGCTTGCTGTATCTGACGAAGTCGATGGGCGCATCGTCCTGGCAGACCTTCCGCTTCCTTCGCCTTCCCGCGGCGCTGCCCGTGATTTTCTCGGGTATCAAGACTTCCGCCACGATCGCGTCCACCGCGGCAATCGTCGCCGAGTTCGTCGGCTCGAACAAAGGTCTGGGCTACGTGCTCCTGCGCGGGACCAGCACGATGGATGTCGAACTGACCTTCGCCGTCCTTGCCGTCCTCACGCTGATCGGCATTGCGATCAACTATGTCGTCGAATTCGCCGAATGGGCCATGACGCCGTGGCAACGTGCGAAGTTCAACTGAGGTCAACGCTCGCGCATTGGCCTGAGGCCAGTCGCCTACAACAAACGGACCGAGCGGGTCCAACTACACAGGGAGCGCGACTATGCGCAGCACCATCGGCAAACTGTCTTCGGCAATCTTGACTTGCGCGCTCGCGACGGGTCTATGCGGGACGGCCGTCGCCGACACCGAGGTTCCTTTCCAGCTGAACTGGACCGCAGGCGGCGCGAACGCCGGTTTTGCGGCAGCGGTGGCGGAAGGGTTCTATAAGCAGGTCGGGCTCGACGTGAAAGTGACCGAAGGCAACGGCTCCGGCAATACGGCGCAACTCGTCGCAAACGGGCGCGCTCAACTTGCCTATGCCGACGCTGTTGCCGTGAGCCAGCTGATTGCCAAGGGCGCGCCGATGCGAGTCATCGCCACGATCTATCAATCGAACCCGAACGAAGTGTCGGCATTGAAGAAGTCGGGCATCAAATCGATCAAGGATCTCGCCGGGCACAAAGTGGGCGTTCCTTCCGGCTCCTCGCAAACGACCATGCTTCCGCTTTTCCTGCAGGCAAATGGCCTCAAGGAGTCGGACGTGACGCTCATCAGCATGCCCGTGGCAAGCATGGTGCCCGCGCTGCTGCAAGGCCAGGTCGATGCGATCCTAGGTTCCATGGATTCCTACCAGTTGCAACTCGAAGCCCAGGGCGCCGAACTCGTGAATTTCCGGTTTGCGGATTATGGCGTTCCGACGGTGAGCACGTCGATTTTCGCATCCAACGAATATCTAAAGGCCAATCCGGATCTCGTGAAGAAGTTCGTTGCCGCGAGCCTGAAAGGATGGAGCTTCGCCATGGATAACCCGGCGAAGGCGGTAAAGGATCTCAAGACGGTGTTCCCCAACGTCAACGAGAAGCTCGCTACCGCCGAGTTGGCCGCCATCACGCCGTTGTTCTGCAGCGGCGGCGCCAAAAGCGTAGGCAAGGCCGAGGATGCGTCATGGACCAGGACGCAAGATCTGCTCGCACAGGTCAAATTGCTTCCCGCCGGACAGAATCCGAAAACGTACTACACGGACGACTTCTTGCCGCCGGCGAACCAGTTGCGCGCGTGCAAATGAGCCGTCCGTTCGGACAGACTTTTTCGCACGACGGATATCGAATCACGACTAACGAGAAACACATGGGATACCGCTACTCGGATCTTCACGTAGGCATGCAATTTCGCAGTCCCGGACGAACGATCACGGACGCGGACCTCGTCGGGTTCGCGGGACTGACGGGCGACTTTTCGGAGTTGCATACGAGTGATGTGTACGCCAGAGCCAGCCAGTTCGGGCGGCGCGTCGCGCACGGCATGCTTGGACTCGCGTACGCGCACGGCTTGATGTGGGCGCGCACCGGTGAGTTACGCGAGACCGCGATTGCCTTTCTCGGCATCAATGACTGGAAGTTCGTCGCGCCGCTGTTCATTGGCGACACGATGTTTGTCGACTACGCGATCAAAGAGCTGCGCGACAGCAAGTCGAAGCCCATGCAGGCCATCGCGCTCTTCGACGTGAAGATCGTGAATCAGGACGGCGAAGTCGTGCAGCACGGCACCAAGGCGCTTTTGTGCTCCAAGGTGCCGCTGGCCGCGGTCGAGAAGTCCGCCTGAATCAATGACATCGAGCCGATCATGCCTACTTCCGTACACGACGATATAACGCCGGCCGGTGTGCCGATCCGCATCGAGAGCGTTTCGAAGACTTTCGGCGAGGACACGGAGAAGCCGTTTCGCGCGCTGAAGCCAATCAACATGAACATCGAGGCGGGCGAGTTCGTGTCCGTCGTGGGACCGTCGGGCTGCGGCAAGAGCACACTCATGCTCATGGTCGCGGGTCTGCTTGCGCGCTCCGACGGGACGATCGTCGTGGGCGACCGGACTGTGGACCGGCCCGTGACGGATGTCGGCATCGCGTTTCAGGATCACCTGTTGCTCGACTTTCGCACGGCGATGGAAAACGTGCTCCTGCAGGCCGACATTCGCGGATTGCCCCGTGACAGGATCGAAGCGCGGGCGCGTGAGCTCTTCAACCAGTTGCGTTTGCAGCCTGCGGTCGACAAGTATCCCCGGCAGCTTTCCGGCGGCATGCGCCAGCGCGTGTCGCTAATTCGAACGCTGGTCCACGACCCTTCGCTCATTCTCATGGACGAGCCTTTCGGCGCGCTCGATGCGCTCACGCGTTTGCAGGTTCGCATGGATCTCGAAGCACTGTGGATGCGGCGCCGTCCCACTGTGCTGTTCATCACGCATAGCGTCGAAGAAGCCGTGGGACTGTCCGATCGCATCTTCGTCATGAGTCCGACACCGGGAGAAGTGGTGGACGAGATCGTCGTCGAGCTGCCGCGCCCTCGGCCGATCGTGCTCGGCGACGCTCCGGAGTTTGCGCGCTATGTCGACAGCATCTATGGCCACTTCGCACGCATGGGCGTGTTGCGCGGTATCGACGTTCCGCGTTCCCGCAGCGAGCAGACGTGAAGAACGGAGACCTTTTCATGGACAAATCCGGTTCGCCTCCCATCTCACACGCTGATGCCGCGAGCGAAGTCACCTTGTGGATAAACGGCCATGTCGCGGAGATCGGGCTCTCGAACGGTCCGCTCAATCTCGTCACGCGCGCTCTGCTGCGTTCGTTCAACAAGGCGATCGACGCACTGGAGGCGCAAGCCGATCTGCGGTGCGTCATCGTGCACGGCGGCTCGGCGCGGGCCTTTTGCGCCGGCAGCGATATCAAGGAGTTCGCGGAAATCTTCGCCGACGCGAGCGAGAAAAAGATTCTTTTCGAGGACATGGTGCTGCGGCGCCTCGCCCGACTGCCCGCGCCGACGATTGCCGCAATGGACGGCCCCGCGCTCGGCGGTGGCCTCGAACTCGCGCTCGCGTGCGACCTTCGCGTTTGTCGTGCCGAGGTGGTGCTTGGACTGACCGAGTCGCGTCTCGGCGGTCTGGCAGGTAATGGTTCGCTGCGGCTGACGCGGCTCATCGGCCCGGCTCGCGCGAAGGAGATGCTCTTCACCGGAAACACGATCAGCGCGCAACAGGCGCTGGCCTGGGGACTCGTCAACCGTATCGCGGAGACGGGCGCCGCACTCGAAACAGCACGCGCGCTGGCGCTCGAGATCTGCGCGCGCGGCCCACTGTCGAACCGCCTGGCCAAGCAACTCGTCGATGCCGCGCAGGATCAGCCGCTCGATGCCGCGTTGTCGCTTTCAACCGTCGTTCAGCAAAGGATCTTCGACAGCCACGACCTTCACGAAGGCGTCGCCGCGTTCTTTGCCAAACGAGAACCCGAGTTCCTCGCACGATGAAACCCGACAGCCAAACCACGCCGGATAGCCTTGCTGCCAGCGCGCCCACGCACGACATGCCCGGTGCGACCAGCGCCGCGCTGCTAGGCCATGGCATCGTTCTCGTGTGGAACGACATCGAATTCGAAGGACGCGAGCAGTTCTACGCGTGGCACGACAAGGAGCACATTCCCGAGCGGCTCGCCATTCCTGGCTTCAGGCGCGGCAGGCGTTTTCGCCGGGCAGGCCATTCGCCCGAGTGGTTGACCATGTACGAGGCGGCCGATCTCGACGTCATGGTTTCGCCCGCATACATGGCGCGCCTCAATGCGCCGACGCCCGCGACCACGAAGACGCTCACGTACTTTCGCAATACCTCGCGAGCAGTTTGTCAGCCCGTTTGCAGTATCGGCGAGAGCAGCGGCGGCTATTTGTTTGCCGTTCGTATCGACCGGACGGGCGCCGCGGACAACACGCCGGAAGCTTACCTGCGCGACGTGGCTTTTCCACAGGCGATGCGCGCGACCGGCGTGCTCGCGTGTCATCTCTTCGCGTCGGATCAGGCGAGCTTCTTCGACACCGAAGAGGCGCGCACGCGCGAGTTCGATGTTCCGGCGTGGATCGTTCTCGTCGAGGCATCGACGGAAGAGGCCGCAAGCGAGGTGCATGCCCTGATCGACGTTTCGCATTTGCGCGATGCAGGCTTGCACATCAGGCCCGACGCCGCTGTCTATGCACTTGAAATCTGCCGCCTTGGCGCTTCCTCGCACCAATCCTGAACTCAACCCGCTCAACCCGAACATGAAACTCGTCCGACACGGCCAGCCCGGCCAGGAACAACCCGGCATTCTCGATGGCGACGGTCGCGTGCGCGATCTCACTGGCCATTGCGATGACTTCAATCCCGCGTTCTTTGCAAGCGGCGGCATCGAGCGCTTGCGCGCAATCGATCCGCACACGCTGCCCCTCGTCGATGCGTCCGTGCGCCTCGGCCCTTGCGTGGCGCAGCCCGGCAATTTCATCGCGGTCGGCTTGAACTACGTTCAGCACGCAATCGAAACCCATGCCGATATCCCAAAGGACCCCATTCTCTTCAACAAGGCGCCGTCCTGCATCTGCGGACCCGATGACGACGTCATCCTGCCTAAAAATTCCGTCAAGTCGGACTGGGAAGTGGAGTTGGCGTTCGTCGTCGGCCAGGAAGCGTACTACGTGAGTGAAGCCGAAGCGCTGAGCCGTATCGCGGGTTACTTCATCTGCAACGACGTCTCGGAGCGCGAGTTTCAACTCGAACGCAGCGGTCAGTGGGTGAAGGGGAAAATGTCGCCGACCTTTGGCCCCATCGGTCCGTGGCTCGTTACCTCCGATGAGATCGAGGACGTGCAGAACCTCGGCTTGTGGCTCGAGCTCAACGGCGAGCGCATTCAGAACTCGAATACGAACGACATGATCTTCACGGTCGCGAAACTCGTGTCGGACATGAGCCAATACGTCCGTCTCATGCCCGGCGACATCGTGACGACAGGCACGCCGCCCGGCGTAGGCCTAGGCATGAAACCGCCGAAATACCTGAAGCCAGGCGATCGCATGCGGCTGGGTATCGAAGGCCTGGGCGTGCAAGCGCAGTGGGTCGTCGAATGGCGCGACCGATGACCGGCGCGACAGCCTGACGAGACCGATTTCCCATCCCGATTACGGAGCGATCAGCGAATCATGGAACGAATCACCGCGGACGAAGCGGCTCAACTCGTCGCCGATAACGATGCCATCCTGATCAGCGGTTCCGGCGGCGGGCATTCCGTGCCCGAGGCGCTTCTGGCTGCCGTCGAGCGCCGCTTCCTGGCGGAACGGAAGCCGCTTGGATTGACCTCGGTGAGCATCGTGGGTGTGGGCGACCGCGGTGAACTGGGCGCATCGCACCTCGCTCACGAAGGTTTGCTGCGACGGGCCATTACAAGCGCGCTCGTCGATTCGCCGGGACTCGTAAGACTCGCGGCGGAAGACAAGATCGAGGCTTACACATTCCCGCAGGGCGTGCTGTCGCAATTGATGCGCGAGATGGCGGGCGGCCGGCCGGGTCTCTTCACGAAGACGGGCTTATACACCTTCGTGGACCCGAGGCAGCAGGGTGCGCGGCAAAGCCCCTGCACGCCGCCCGCTTTCGTCGAAGTGACCGAGATTGCCGGCGAAGAGTGGCTGTTCTTCAAGCACATTCCGGTCGATGTCGCGTTCCTGCGGGGCACGACGTCCGACGAAGACGGCAACGTGACAATGGAGCAGGAAGCCGTATTCGGCGAGATGCTGGCAATGGCGCAAGCGACGCGGCGCGCGGGCGGCATCGTCGTGGTTCAGGTGAAGCGCATGGCGCGAAACGGTACGCTGCCCGCCAAGCACGTCAAGATTCCCGGCATTCTCGTCGATTTCGTCGTGGTGGAACCGGGACAGCGCCAGACCTACGCGACCGACTACGACCCGAGCTATTCCGGCGAGTTGCGTGTTCCTGTCGACCAGATCAGACCGCTGCCGTTCGGGCCGAGGAAGGTCATCGTCCGGCGCGCGGCAATGGAATTGTTCCCCGAGGCGATTTGCAACCTGGGTGCGGGCGTATCTACGGGGCTATCCACCGTTGCGGCCGAAGAGGGGCTGCTCGAAGCGGTGCATCTGACCAACGAGCAGGGACTGATCGGCGGCGCGCCCATTACTGGTCGCGATTCGGGCGGCGCCCAGAACTTCGCCGCGATGATCGAACAACCGTCGCAGTTCGACTTCTACGATGGCGGCGGCCTCGATCTCGCCTTCCTCTCGTTTGCCGAAGTGGACGCTCAGGGGAATGTGAACATCAGCCGGTTCGGCGACAAGATCATCGGTGTTGGCGGCTTCATCAACATCAGCCAGAACGCGAAATGCGTGATCTTCAGTGGAACGCTCACGGCGGGCGATCTCGACATTGGCTGGGAGAACGGGAAGACCGTCATTCGCAGGGAAGGGCGGCACATGAAGTTCGTGCCGAAACTCGAACAGGTTTGCTATAGCGCCCGGATTGGTCAGCAACGCAAGCAACTCACGCTTTTCGTCACCGAACGGGCCGTGTTTCGCGTCGGGCCGCAAGGGCTCGAGCTGATCGAGATCGCTCCGGGGCTGGATGCCGAACGCGATGTCGTCGCCCACATGGGTTTTCGGCCCGTGGTGTCGCCGCAGTTGCGTGAAATGGATGCCAGACTCTTCGAACCGGGCTTAATGAACCTGGCGCAAGACGTGCGCGCCAAGGCGCGTCGCCACCGTAGCCAGCGCGTGGCGCAATGGTACGAATCGCGCGGGAGAGGCTGAACATGGCGGACAGCATTCAGATCTCAGGTGCAACGCGTGTCTATGGCATCGTAGGCGATCCTGTCGTGCAGGTTCGATCTCCGGCGGTCTATACTGCGCGCTTCGCGCAGGAAGGCATCGATGCCGTGCTCGTCCCTCTGCACGTCCATGCAGATCGCTTCGACGACGCATTCCCCGCGCTGCTGGAGATTGCGAACCTCGATGGCTTGCTCATCACCGCACCGTTCAAGAAGCGCGCTTGCGCGTTTGCCCGACAACTCGGCGTAGCCGCGAAGACAGTCGGCGCGGTGAATGCGCTGCGGCGCGAGGCCGACGGTTCGTGGACCGGCGACATGTTCGACGGCGCCGGTTTCGTGCATGGCGTCGAGGCGCGGGGCTTGAGCGTCTCCGGCAGGCGCACACTGTTGTTCGGGGCGGGAGGCGCGGGCAGCGCGATTGCCGCAGCGCTTGCCGAAGCCGGCGTCGCTTCGATCTCCATTCTGGATATCGATGCCGAGCGCGCGGGTATCGTGGCAAGAAACTTGAGCGAAGCGTTTCCGCATACGCGAGCTGCTGGCGTATCGGACGCGCGCGGCGAGTTCGACCTGATCGTCAACGCATCGCCGGTTGGCATGTCCGCGGGCGACGGCTTGCCCGGCAACCTCGGCCCGCTGAAGAAAGACGTGCTCGTGGGCGATGTAGTTTTATCGGAAGAGCCGACGGCGCTCATCGCCCATGCGCAGCGATTCGGCTGTGCATGGGTCAACGGAAAGGACATGCATACCGGTCAGATCGAATCCATCACTTCGTTTTTTCTGACCGATAGATAGCATGTGTCGTCAGTGGCGCACGCGGCGAAATTTCAACCTCAACACGTCTGGATCGCTATGTCGCATGTTCCCGCTGAACGGTGTCTGGAAATCATCGCGCTCCTTGCCGAGGGCGCGAACACCTTGCCCCTCGGGGAAATCGCCGAGCGCCTGTCATTGCCGAAGAGCGGGGCACACCGGCTGCTTTCGACGCTCGTCGATCTTGGCTGGGTTGCCAAGGAGCCCGACACCGGCTTCTATCGGCTGACCATGCGCCTTGCGGTGATGGGGCAGCGGTTTTACGCGGCCACCGGCATTCCGAACATCTGTCAGCCGGTACTCGACAGGCTTGCGCACGAGACGCGAGAGTTCGTGCGTCTAGCCGTTGCGGACGGCGACACCCTCGTCTGGCTCGCGCAGGCGCAGGGCGCGACGGCAGGTCTCATCTACCAGCCACCCAGTTCCGCGACTGGGAGAGTCACGGTCTACTCGACGGCAACCGGCAAGGCATGGCTCGCTTCAATGCCTCGTGACCGGGCGATTCAAATCGTGGCCAGCATGGGCTTCGGAGAAGCCGACCGGCAAGGGCCCAATGTCGTGCGGTCTATCGAGGACCTTTTGAAGGAACTCGCGCTTACGGAAAAGCGTGGCTATGCGGTTGCGGTCAGCGAGGCCGAGCCTGGTGTTTCGGCTGTTGCTGTGCCGATAAGGGTGAACGGTCTTGGAACCGCGCTCGGCACGGTCAGCGTTGCGGGTCCAAGTGTTCGCATGACGGCCGAGCAGATCGAGGAAATCGCCCCGAAGTTGCAGAGCACGGCGTCCGAACTCGCAGAACTGTGGCCGTTGAGACCAAGCGGGACCGCGCTACGTGAGCGAACGACGATGGTGGCTTGAGAGGTCCGTGGGCGACTGTGGAAATCGGATGCATCGAAGAAGAATTTCACGCAGGCTATGTGACATACAAAGGATGGCGGAGAACGTAATCAGGGGATGAACGTTCGCCGATCTTGTGTTCTTCGACGATAAACCCTAAGGCCATCAAAAGGGGCGGGAGAAATACACAGGTGATTTCACCTTGTATGTAAGCCCAATGTGCGAGATAGCTTCCTTCGTCGCTAAAAATATTTCTGCACGAGGCGCACCTGGTAAAGCCGCCTTTGTATGGCAGGGCTTTGCGAATCGCCTCTTGTATCATGTCCAGTCTTTCTATCGACGCGCGCAAATCCTGCTCGGCCAGCCTGCGTTTATCGTCATCATGGGCCTGATCCAACGCGCACCATGCTAAAGACACGGTGATAAGGGCGTAAGATTCTTGCTTGCGGAGGCCTGCAGCCATCTCATGGGGTCCCGGTCCACTTTGCTTCGTCAGCGAGCGTAGCGCACGAATGGCTTCGTGCTGGCGTCCAGGCGTCTCGATAGTTGTTTATCTTATGTTACAGGAGTTTAAGTGGCGGCTGATGGGGGTCGCTGGGCGGGGTTTGTAGGAAGGCGCTGGATTAGCGCTTCGTGGAATTTTCGTTTCGACGTCCGGCTTGGATTTTGCGGTTCGTGTCGGGTGCGGGAAGGCCTTTAGCAAATGGTGACTGGGATCGATGTGAGCGCTGTAGCGGGTGGCGTTGGTGACTGGTCGAACTCGTAGCCGTGCGGGAACTTTGTAGGTTCAGGGAAAGTAAGTGTGGATTGGAAGTGTTGCGTCGTTTTGTGGTCGGCTTGATCTTATTAGACATAATGTAAATTAGCGCAGTTTCGCGTGTAGCGGCAGTATCCGAGTGTCGTGTTTGGGGATGCGGAGGAATTCTTGGACTGCCTCATATCGTCAGCCCGAGGCTCGCCCGGTATTCAATCGGAGTGAGTGCGCCAAGCGAGATCTCGATCCGCTTCTCGTGTACCAGCGAATGTACAAATCAACGGCCTCAATGAATTGACCGGTGCTGCGGTACAAGCAGGCGGCGCATAGCCTTCGCCCGACGCCCGGGCAAAGGCATAAGCGACCAATCTAACCCACCCCCTTAACCTCCATCAACCTCCCCCACTCATAATCGACTATATCCGGATGCATGGGAAACACGCCTGCACCCGGCGTGAAGGTCAACTCGCCGAAGAGGATTCGATCGTCCGGTGCGTAAAGATCTACGCGTACATATTCGAAGCCTTCCGCAAGGCTAACGGCGACCGAGATCAACTCGTCAAAGCACTGCGGTCGCGGTGCCGCAACCTCACTACGCGGATAGTGGCCGATCGCAATATCGAGCCGGTTCCAGTTCCCGTCATACATGTCGCCACGTGGATGCTCGCCAAACCGGTCCGAAATGAGCGCAATGTAAATCGTGGGCTGGCTGTCTCTTCCGTTAAAAAAGCAATGGATCTTGATGTCAGCAGGAACGGCACCGCTGGAATCGAGTAAAAGCTCTTCGAAGAAAATGCGCGGCTTGATGGTCCGATAGTGACGCTCCCGCGCTATGCGATAGAAGTCGGTGATCAGCCATTCGCGCGCAAGCGCGTCGAGCTCCTCGAAGGACGTCTCGGCCTTGTCGCGAACGAGCTTGACGAATCCACTACCGTGATTCGCCTTCATCACAAAGCTTATCGGCAGAGAATCGAACTCCTCGCGGGTGAACCTCTCTGGTGTGGCGATTATCTCGGTCAGGTATTGCTCACCGACCTTGCGCTGAACGTAGTCGCGCACGTTGAGCTTGTCCGCAAGGTCCGCATACCGGGGGTCCGGAAAAAGACACCGGTAAAGAATCTTCTCGTTGAACGTCTCGGGAGCGCGCACGTTGGGAAAACGTCCCACCTTGTGACGATGGTAGAGCATGAGATACGCGGTATCAGGGAGCCACCCCTTTGCACCGTTGAACAGTCTCCTCGGAAGCGAGTTCCCTCTCTCCTTAAGAATTTCTATTTAGCGCTTGCTGTGATTTATCCATTCGAGCCCACAAGTCACTGCGTCACCTTACTCGGTGACCTCGTCTTGTGAATGCACGATCATGCAAGGAAGAACTCTCGAAACTTTCGATTGGTTGACCACAGTATGAACAGCTCGAATGCTCGACGTTGTGCGCTAACCAACAGACGTACGATCTGCGTTTTTAAGCACGACGTCCGGTCATTCTTTACTGGAAACGATATACGCGGCAGGGCAAAACGCCCGAAACAATTTCACCTATTTTGAGGATTCCCTTGCAATTCGTTGGCGGCCATCGAAGTGTTAGGTACACCACAAAAATTGGGATTTCTACCTAGGACCATAAGGCCTTAAGCCTAAGAAAGTCTCCTCATTCGTTTCTCTAAACGAGGGAAAACCGTGAAAATTGCGATTGTCCATGATTGGCTCGTGGTGTCTGGAGGCGCGGAAAAAGTTCTGCAGCAAATTATCGAGTGCTTTCCAGGTGCCGAGATTTACACCATCGTTGACTTTCTTAAAGACCGCGCCTGCGTCAAGGATTGCAAAGTACACCCGTCCTTCATTCAAAAAATGCCCTTTGCAAAAAAGCGCTACAGGTCTTATCTGGCGCTAATGCCTATAGCAATCGAGCAGCTCGATCTTTCAAGCTACGATCTCATCATTTCCAGCTCTTACGCGGTTGCCAAGGGAGTAATTACCGGGCCGGATCAGCTTCATGTCAGCTATGTTCACTCGCCGGTTCGCTATGCCTGGGACCTGCAGCATCAATATCTCAACGAAGCAGGCCTGACCAAGGGGTTGAAGTCGGTCATGGCGCGGCTTTTGCTGCACTATATTCGCGTATGGGACGCACGCTCGACCAACGGCGTGGATTATCTGATCGCCAATTCGCACTTCATCGCGCGCCGTATCAGGAAGGCATACCAACGTGACTCGACTGTGATTTATCCTCCGGTCGATGTGCGTTCACTTCCCATGCGAACACAGAAAGACGACTTCTATTTGACCGCATCGCGACTTGTACCGTACAAGCGCATAGACCTTATCGTAAAGGCGTTTTCCCGCACGCCGGAGCGGCGTCTTGTCGTGATCGGGGACGGTCCTGACATGCATAAGATTCGTGCGTCCGCAGGTCCGAACGTCGAGATCCTCGGCTATCAGTCATTCGAAGTCTTGCGTGACCACATGCAGCGCGCGCGCGCTTTCGTGTATGCGGCCGAGGAGGACTTCGGCATATCGATCATAGAAGCCCAAGCATGCGGCACGCCGGTCGTCACGTTCGGCAAAGGCGGCGCACTGGAGACGGTGATCGGCCTGCCACGCGAACGCCCCACAGGCCTCTTCTTCAAGGAGCCAACGTGTGAGTCGCTTATCGATGCCATCGAGCGCTTTGAGCGCAACGCGCATCTGTTCGATCCGCGCGCATGCCGCGAGAATGCCGAAAGATTTTCGACCGAAAAATTCAAGGCGTCGTTCTCGGCGTTCATCGAAGTCAGGCTTGCTCGTTTCCGTGCCGAAAAAGAAGTGGCTCCTGTACCAAGTCGAAGCAATGTAGCGGTGACCGAGTCGCAAGTGTGACCGAACACCTCGGATGCGAAAAAAGGCGTTGCGAGTAATCAACCCGCAACGCCTTTATCTTTTAGCGATTACTTTGGCTCAACCGTGGGCCGACCGATGGCCTCGTAGACAAAGCCCAGCTCCGCCATATTCTCGGGATCGAACAAGTTGCGCCCATCGAAGATTAACGGCTTCTTCAAACCAGCATGCAGCGCTGCGATATCGGGGCTCTTGAACGCTTTCCATTCGGTGACGATTACAAGCGCGTCGGCGTCCTTCACACCTTCATACTGGTTGCTACAAAATTTAAGCCTTGCGCCGTACGAAGGGTCGTCTGCCAAGTCGAGCGCGAACACCCGTTGCGCCTCATCCGAAGAAACTGGATCGTATGCACGAACAGTCGCGCCTCGCTTGAGCAATTCGGCAATCAACCTGCGGCTCGGTGCTTCGCGCATGTCGTCGGTGTTTGGCTTGAAGGCCAGCCCCCAAACCGCAAGTGTTTTCCCCGTCAGATCCTCACCAAGCCGCGCGCAGACCTTGCTGACAAGCACGTCCTTTTGCGCATGGTTCACCGACTCCACCGAGTTCAGTATCTGCAGATCGCGGCCATACTCATGCGCTGTTTGAATCAATGCACGCACATCCTTAGGGAAACACGAGCCACCGTAGCCGCAACCTGCATAAAGAAAATCGTAGCCGATGCGCGGGTCCGATCCTATGCCACGCCGCACTGCCTCGATGTCCGCGCCCACCATGTCGGCGAGATTCGCCAACTCGTTCATGAACGAGATACGCGTCGCAAGCATTGCATTAGCAGCGTACTTCGTGAATTCGGCAGAGCGCACGTCCATATACATCGTACGTTCGTGGTTCCGATTGAATGGCGCATAAAGACGCGTGAGCATGGCGCGCGCGCGTTCGCCCGAGGTATCGGACGCGCAGCCAAGTACGATCCGGTCCGGGCGCATGAAGTCGACAACGGCTGCGCCTTCCTTCAGAAACTCAGGATTAGACACGACCGAGAATTGATGATTTACGCCCCTGGCATCAAGCGCTTTTCGCACGGTGTCGGTGACTCTATCTGCTGTGCCGACCGGAACAGTCGACTTGTCGACGATCGTCTTGAAACCTTGCGCGTACTTGCCAATCTGCTCGGCAGCCGCTAATACGTATTGAAGGTCTGCGGAACCATCTTCATCAGGTGGCGTACCTACGCAAATGAACTGTACGTCTCCGTGCTCTACCGCCTTGGCGACGCTCGTCGTGAAGCTGATTCGTCCTGCCTTCACGTTGCCCTGAATCAGCTCCTTGAGTCCTGGCTCGTGAATGGGAATGCCGCCCCGGTTAAGCAAATCAATTTTTTCTTGGTCGACATCCATGCAAAGAACGCTGTTGCCCACTTCGGCCAGGCATGCGCCTGTAACAAGGCCGACATAGCCCGTACCAACGACGGTTACTTTCATAAGCCCGCTCACAATAGAAAAGTTAAAAGGGACCGTCTAAGCGGCACGACGGTCAAAAGGCCTTACTAACCACTTCTTGAGACGTCGAGCATGAAATCGACGGTATGCTGGCTAAAGCGACCAATGAGCATGAGCCGACGCTGTGCTTCTTGACCGCCGTATGTTTTTGTTGCGACGATGATTACGGCCAGGCCGCTAGGCGGCTTTGCCTCATCGGCTGGAACACCACGCGTTTCGAAGTCGTCCGGCAATTCGACTCTCGTTGGCCACGCCCTCGCGAGTATCACGCGCTTTATTACCGATCCCGCTTCGTTCCGTATCTCGACCGGCATGGTTAGATCGTTGTCGGCGGTGTCCGTCGATGACGCAGCAAGATTGAGAATGAGCACACGGGCCATCGCAGCATCTCCTGTTCGGTGTCTGAAGCTCGTTGATGCACCTGCTCTTTTGCAAGCGACAAGCTCATTCTCTTTACGGGGTCGTGATCGTCGCTGGTAGCAAGCGATTGAACTCTGCCTTGATAAGACCGTAGCATTCGCAAGCACGCGCTTCGAGCGCCTTGCGATCAAGAACGCGAATGCAGCCGCGCGTCTGATACACGACGCCGTGCGAGTGCAATCTCCCGACTGCTTCGGTGACGCCTTCGCGACGCACCCCCAGCAAGTCGGCGATATGCTGCTGCGTGACGCGCAATTGATTCGATGAAGCCCGGTCGAGCCCGACCAGAAGCCATCGACAGAGTTGACTGCTTAGCGAGTGATACCGATTGCATGCCGCGTTCTGCGCGATCTGCGTGAAGAACGCATGGATATAAAGCATGGAAAGACGATCAAGGAGCCGCGAGCGCTGCAAGTGTTCGCGCAGCAGATGCGCGTCCATGCGGTACGCGGTGCCGCTGCATTCCACTGTGACCATCGTGGGCATGGTGTCGCCTTCCGTTAATACGGGCACGCCAACCATGCCTTCACGCCCTACCGTTGCAATCTCGACCGAGCAATTGCCGTCCAACGCATGTGACAGAGAGATGACCGCGGACGCCGGAAAGTACACATGAAGAAACGAGTCATGTGCATTGCAAAGCACCTGTCCCGCTCGCAACTCGATGATCTCGAGATCGGGCGCGAGCGCCTGCCATTCTTCCAGTGGCAACGCTCGCAACAAGTGATTTCCGTGCAGATCCGATTGAAGATTCAGCATAAACTCGCTCTCGTTTTTTTGGGGCGCGTAACAACACGCGCTCTAGAAGGTGAATCAGCTATTCGTTCGAATCTCGTAGCTTTCCGCTAGCGGGCACGGTGGAGGGGTTTGCACCCATCGGATGTCGATTCTTCCGGTCTTGGCGGAATTTCGACAACCTTTCCGATCGCTGCTCCAACTTGCTGAAAAGCGACATGAGAACGACCAAAAAAACAAATGTGCACAACACCCAGACAACTGAAGCCGCACGAGCGATGAGAGCGAAGAATGCGCGCGCTCGGTCGATGATCCACATAGACGACTCCGTGAACGAAGGTTCGTAGTCCAAATCCCTTCAAGTCGAGATTGGCCAACCGCGTGCCTCTGTAGGGAGACCGTCGGCATCTCGTACTTGCGGGACGGCGGACACACGGTGGAGCGTTCGCACCGACGCGTTGTCCAATAGGGCTGTTGACTTTCCGCATGATCGTCCTTAGACGAGCGGCGCCCTACTTTGCTCTAAAGATGTTGTCGAATGCTGCGTATCAGTCGAATGCACCTCCAGAGAACAGGTCCTAGGCCTACTAACTATCGTAGATTGCTTACGAGGTTCAATGTGGTCTAGGGCACGAAAGTCCAAAGCGCTCGAAATTTCAATGCTCACATTCCATCAAAACGAAAAAAGTCTTGTTCAACCAATGAGGAGTACGATAAAACGCGTGCCAGCTGCAAAGTGCTTTATGCGATCAAGTACTCAGGTATTAGGTGCCCAGTTAGCTGGCGGAAATCGAGTCTGCTTACAACAAAAAACAACAAATACGCTCTGCCGCATTCATCAGACTAATTGGCCGACGTGCTTGATCGAGCTACATGCTTTCCATCTGATGAATTACGCGCAAACCTTTGCGCGAAAACGTTAGTTGGGACCACCAATTTTAAGATGTCAAGCACATGTAAGGATGAAGCCGATTTTATCAGGGGATTTCGCCAAGCGTAAAGGTAAAGCGCGGAGTCATTAAAGAGTGAACGTACGATCTAAAAAGCGGCAACGTTTTTCAATTTTGAAACAAAACGATTCTTAGTGCTTGCTTTTTTGTACGGCATGTACGTCAGTGTTTTCCCGCACAGAGCCAAATATAGCGGCAAGAAAAACTTCCTGTGTGTCTTCATCACACCAATGCGCGTGCACCACTGACGTCGACTGCACGTGTCGCTGGGCTGGGCTCCTCCATCTCGGACTATTTTGTCCGGGACTCGCCTTCCTCGTCGTTGAGCAATGGGTATCTTCCTCGGAGAGCTTTCCATGAAAGCAGTGCAATTTGCGCTGGAGCGAATTAGGAAGTCGATTAACACCGCTGATGCCTTGAACATGCGGTCGTCCGCCGTTCTCGTATCGGACTTACGGCTTTTAATTGAAGTAGCTGAGACGGCCGAATTGGAACGTCTGACAAATGCAGGTTCACAAATTCCCGTGGCCGAACGATAAGCCTGCGTACCACACCGTAGCCGGTACGCACCGGAATAATTCGCAGTATTTACGGGGGGTCCATGGGGTTTACCATTAATGGCAAATTTGCATCTCAACGCATCACAGGCGTGCAACGCGTTGCATTTGAATTGACGCGGGCGTTGCAGGCGCAGGCTTCGACTCCGAGCGATCTGCCGCTCGTGGTGCCACCCGACGCTAAAGACCTTGGACTAGCCAGCCGCAAGGGGCGTTTGCCGCAGCTGCTAAAGGGAAACCTGTGGGAGCAAGTCGTTTTACCGCTCGAGTCGGCACAGGACACACTGATCAGCTTGTGCAATACCGGGCCGTTGCTCAAACGTCGCCAACTGGTGATGATTCACGATATGGCGGTTTATGACGTCCCTCAAGCATTCTCGAAGAAGTTTTCTTTTTGGTACCGATTCAAGTTTTCAGTTCTCGCTAAGCAGACCAGACTGATTCTCACCGTATCGGACTTCTCGAAACGGCGCATTTGCCACCATCTAGGCTTAGCGGAATCGCATGTCGAGGTCATTCGTCCCGGCGCGGATCACATGGATCGCATAGAGCCTGATCCGGCTATTCTCACTCGTCTATCACTTGAGAAAGGGAAATTCTGCGTTCTAGTCGGGAGCCTGGATCCTCGCAAGAATCTGCAGCGCGTGCTCGATGCTACGAAGCTGCTCGAAAAAAAATCCGATATCAAGTTCGTCGTGGCGGGAGGAGCAAATCCGCGTGTTTTCGCCGCACAGGACGTGCAGCGCGTCGCGCAATCAGATAAGGTGACTTGGGCAGGTTTTGTATCGGACGGCGAATTGAAGGCGCTGTATGGAAGCGCTGCCTGCCTCGTTTTCCCATCTCTGTACGAGGGTTACGGACTTCCGCCGCTAGAGGCCATGCGCTGCGGGTGTCCGGTCATTACGTCTTCGGAAGCTTCGCTTCCCGAGGTCTGTGGCGACGCGGCCATGTACTGTGATCCGCTTTCAGCCACTGATATTGCTGCGAAGATCGAAGTGATGACCACACAACACGATGTCCGCGAGTGGCATCGTCAACGCGGATACGCGCGAGCCAACCAGTTCAGGTGGGACCGCGCTGCGTATGCGCTTGCGCAAATTCTCTATGGCGAACGCCACGAAAGTGCGCTTTACTTAAAGACGCAACCTACCAAGGATTAAATAAATACCGTAGTATTACAGATGACTTGCGGAACGCTTCCTGGATCAGCGATAACACCAACTACTGCGGATGCCGTGAAAATACTCATCGCGAACACTTTGTATCATCCGGATTCCGTCGGCGGGGCAGAGATATCGACGCGACTCCTTGCAGAGGGTCTCGTCAAGGCCGGAATGGAAGTGTGCGTAGTTTGCGCTACAGGCGCCGGCGTGGATCGGATCAGCAGACTTAACGGCGTAAAGGTCTACCATCTTCGCTCGGTCAATGTTTATTGGCCACACAAACCGAAGAAGCATTCGTCTGTCGTCAAGCTCATCTGGCACGCCATCGATCTGCACAACGTGATCATGTCGCGCAAGCTCAAAAATATCATTGCGCGGGAAAAGCCCGACATAGTCAACACGAGCAACCTTTCCTGCCTCTCAATTGACATCTGGCGCGTGGCCCGTAATGCCAACGTGCCTATAGTGCATACGGCTCGCGACTACTATCTCATGTGCCCGACGTCCACCATGTTTTCCGGTGCGAAGCCTTGTGAGCGTCAATGCGGCATGTGCTCGTTGTATGCGGGACCGAAGCGTGCCGCATCCGCGAGTGTGGACGTGGCTGTCGGCGTAAGCAGATTTGTCTTGCAGAAGCACGTCGATAATGGCTTCTTCCCAAGCGCAATGCGCACCGAGGTCATCAGCAATTGTTATGTTCCGCTGGACGATGCTGTTCCCATGAAGCGCGCTTCAAAGTACGAAAGCGGCCCTGTACGGCTTGGCGTGCTCGGACGCGTTTCGCCGGAAAAAGGACTTGAGGTTTTGTTCGAGCAGCTTCTTGCGGATCATTCGCTCGAATGGACGCTTGCCATCGGTGGTAAGGGCGATGCGGAATATCTCGGGGAGCTGAAAGAGAACTATGCCGACCCGCGCGTCGAATTCCTGGGGCAAGTGAAGCCTGGCGAATTTCTGGAAGCTATCGACATTCTCATCGTGCCATCGAAATGGAATGAGCCCTTTGGACGCGTGACGGTCGAAGCTTACTCACACGGCGTGCCGGTCGTGGCTGCAAACACAGGTGGAATTCCGGAAGTAATCGAGCCGGGCTCCAACCTTCTCTTCGATATGGAGCAGCCGCACACGCTTATAGACAAACTCCGCGATGCCGTGAAGCTCTTGCAGGACACGTCATTGCACGACCGCTTGCGCCAATACGCCGAAGGTTTTAGCGTTGCCGCGATGGTCGATGCCTATATCGACGTCTATCAAACTGCGTTGACTAAGCCCGTTCTCAAGAACGTCGCTTAAAGCAACCCCATCGCGCAATCTATCTCGCCGAGGCGGCGCCTGCCGCTTCATTCGGGAACGCCTTGCTTCAAAAAGAACGGAACTCGCTGCATATAGAGCGTTGTCGCCATGGCGATCGCGACGTATGCCTGCACCGTGAGAAGCGCTGTTGCGGCGCCTAGTTCCGCAAAGAAAGTGGATAGAACGGTCAGAAGCGCAACGTTAAGAACCGCCGCGCCCAAAAGCACGCGCCCAAACTGCGACTTCATTCCAAGGGGCAGCATGGTCTGCACGCCAAAAACATCTGCGATACCTGACAGGAACGGCACGAACGCCATGAGACGCAATACGTCGACTGTAGGCTGATAGTGCGGACCGTAAAGCAATTTCACCGCCAACGGCGCGGCTGTAAAGATGGTCAAAGAGATCAACGCAACAACCGTCCCTTGGAACGCTAGCATTTTTCTCAAGAAGGAAAAAGCCGCATCGCGCGAATGATGCATGAGATAGCTGATGCGCGGATAAGCGGCGGTTTTGAGCGGGCTCATGATGCCTATGGCGGCGCGGATCAGCTTATCGCCCGCAGCGAAGTAGCCGGCGGCAACGTTCCCGGAGATAAGGGCTAGCAGCACCGTGTTGCTCGACGCGCTGTATTCATTGATGGCCGTCGCGAGGAAGACGCTCCAGCCGTCCTTGAGGGACTTTGCAATCGAATCCAGCGATACGGAAACAAAGTCGAGCTCACGACGAAAGTAAAGGTACGTCATGATGGTCAGACCCGACATCAAAGGTACGAGCGAATTGACGCCCATTGCCCAGTAGATGTCGTCTCGACTGTGCACGAGCAAGTACATCGCGGGAACGCTCAGCACGCGACTCGCAAAGACAATGGCGCCGGTGATGCGCAAGTCTTCGATACCCTGGAAATACCACGTCGGTGTGAGCATCGCGCCAACGGCAAGGCCAAAGCCTAGAAGGAGAAGTTCGCGATCTTGTGCAAGGCGGTCAAACACGAAAGACAGGGTCAGCAAGATGGTAAAGCCGCCAATCGTGACCACACCCTGCGCGCAAAGCGTCGACCAGAAGACTCGAGAGCGCTCTTCGCGATTGGCGCGGTTGACGGAGATTTGCGGTGTAGCAGTTAAGCCAAAGCCGTAGTTCGTCAAGACAATAAAATAATTAATGAAGGCCAGCGCAAACGCGAGGCGCCCGTACCCCTCCGGTGTAAGCACGCGGGTGAGCAGGGGAAGCGTGAGCAGTGGAACCGCGTAGGTCGATACCTGAAGAAGCAACAAAACCGCAAAATTCTTCCGGAACGAAGAAGCCATATATGTACTCGAGCGTGAAGGGTTTTACGTGTCGCATTCCAGTCACGGGCGAGCACACGCGATGAGTGCGGCAAACAGCGACAGACACAGCCGCGCTAAGCAGCGCTCGAAAGATCGCATGAAAGACCATTAAGTCCTTCAAACTATCGCACTGCGTCATTTGCAAAGGTGCGCTTAGCCGGTTAAGAACACAAGTTCGAAAAATTCAAGCCCTACTAAGCGGGCTTACGGGCGGGGCTGCAGCGGTATAAATTCGTTCGTGTCGAAAGCTCGGTGAAAAGACTTTGTCGTGTGCGAGACCGTACGATCAGAACGGCATCGAATGCAGTAGAACTTCATATCAACACGTCAATTCCTCGGCTACGCGAACGTTCGAAGTCGCCACCCGCCCGAAGCAGGCTGATCGAGCCCTTGGCTCGTCCGACCCGCCCTTGCCTGAATCTCTTCCGACACGAAAAAGCGCACCAAGATCGCGCTTCGACGGACCCGCATTACTTAGGCAAACTACGTTATGGAGCGCTGATGTCGTATCTTAAACTTGATCGTCGCACTTTCCTGGGCGCCTCTGCGTCCGCACTACTAGTGGCTCCCTTTCCACAAAACGCGCTGGCTACCACGACATACGTACGCCTCGAATGGGAGCAATTCAAGCTGACGCCACAATATGGATCGTTCATCAACGCTCTGCAGACAATGATGGCAAACAAGACGGCCAGCAGTCCCAATTCCTGGCTGTACTGGGCGAACGTGCATGCTAATTACTGTCCGCATAAGATGCCATATTTTTTGGCTTGGCATCGCGGATATCTTTATTACCTGGAGAAGCAGTTGCGGATCGTGTCCGGTGACAACGCTCTGACGCTGCCGTACTGGGATTGGTTTCACACACCAAGCATCCCACCAGAATTCACCGATTCAGCTAGCGGCAACCCGCTTTTCTGCCCGCGGCTAAACAACAATGTGTACTCGTCGCTGGACCTGTCGCCATTCGCCGCTACGACCGTGAATTTTCAGCGCGGAACTGCTAACTCCTTCGAGGAAAAATTCGAAACCGCGCCGCACAATCCGGTGCACAACCTGATTGGCAACGTCATGGCAACAATGCAATCGCCGCGCGATCCTATCTTTTACCTGCATCATGCAAACGTGGATCGCCTCTGGCATGCATGGGCTTTGCCTGATGGCAGAACCATGCCTGTTCCGACTGCAGCTTACTGGGCAGGCACGTTCACCTATGCAACGGGATTAACCATCAAAAAGTCCGACTGTTATTCGAACCGTCGCACGCTTGGCTACGATTACGCCAACACCAATCGCCCTACCGCGCTTCCGCCGCAAGCAAATGCAGCGCACATTATTCGCGTCCAGGCGCAAATCACACCGCTTCGCTCGCGCCCGGCACTCGTGAGCCTTGCCGCCACACCCGCACGCACGCTTGCCACCGGACGACGCGCGATAGGCGGCGTGAAAGGCTTGGCACTACGAGAAGCATCGGTCAGCGTTCGCGTAACGACGGAAGCGAGTTCGACGCAAGACCTTCAGGATTTACTATCCGCAACGTCGATTGCCTCGTCCACGGACGCTAAAAGCTCATCGGCAACGCAGGCGCTAGCCGTCCCTGCAAATCGTTATCGGTCGGTCAAGATTGTCTTCGACGGACTCGCCTTGACGCGCGCAGGCGCTGCTGGCGGATACTTCTATAACGTCTATCTCAACTTGCCAGATAAGGTCGACGCCGAAACCGCCAAATCCACCTATTTTATTGGCACGCTCGGTCCATTCGAGATAGCCGGGGCTGCGCATCACGGCGACGTCGAGCTTGAATTTCCCGCAACCGAGGCGCTTGCCAAGATGGGCGCTGGCGCGACCCGAGAGTATGTCGTTTCCTTGGTGCGCGTGAACGGGTCCGAGACGGCAAAAGGCGAGGTCATGACAGTAGGCGAAGTTCGCGTCGAATTAACCAACGACGCGCCGTTTATCGTTCAGCCCGCAGTCTCGCGCAAACCGGGCGATGCATATTAAATGCTTATGAGGCGTCGTGTTTATCATTCTATTTTTTTAGATGAAGACGCCTCACTTATCCCTTTTTGGGCCGGTTCAGAACCGCCTGGCATGCGTTTGCCGTATGCGCGCAAATTTTGTCAATGCAACTTGCACGAAGCGCGCTTCCGTACGTGTGTGAGGAGGACCACATTTCCAAAAAACTCTCCCAAGGTAAATTGGGTTCAGCCTCTTCAAAGGCACGATAGGCGTTAAAGCCTGACTCTGATGTGACATTTAGAGTTCTTTATTTCGAAGGTCACTAATTTGAAAGAAAGATCGTCTAAGACGCGGCGACCAACCAAGGTCAAACGTGTCTTCGTTTGCGCGGTTCCACCGTGCTTAGCCTCGTCTTGCGATTGATCGCCGCTCACGCGTAGCGCGTTTGTGATAGTGCGGCCCGGTTTTAACCGGGCATTCGTAAGCTTTCTATCCTGTTCCACGCTCCGGGAAATACACGTGAAAGACTCCGTCGCCACACATATGCCTGATTTTAGCCACGAGCGCGGCCAGTTATCTGTGCGCGCCATGTTGGCTCTCATGAGAGATCATTACAAGGAAATTCTCCTGGTGGCGCTTGGCGTCACATTGATCGCGGTCGCGTATGCATTTCTCGCCACGCCTCAATATCAGGGCGATGCGGTGGTCAGAGTCGATCCAACGGAGCCCAATGCGCTTGGCATCGCCCTGCAGAATCAGGATGCGCAAGTATTGATGAACCCGTCTCCTGGCGCCGAAATGGCGGTTATGACGAGCCGATCCGTGCTTCAGCCGGTCATCGAAAAATATCGATTTGATGTCGCCGTGATTCCGAAGCAGATCCCTATTATCGGGTCGCTCGCAAATAAATTGGCTACGCCGGGAAGGCCCGCGTCTCCTTGGCTTGGGCTCAGCTCATTCGCGTGGGGTGGCGAGCAACTGCAGGTCGCTTCGTTCGACGTGCCGCATGAACTGGAAGAAGAGAAATTCACTTTGACGGCAGGTGCTGATGGGCATTATCAGCTTTCGGGTCCCTCCGGCGAATTGCTCATTGCGGGCGTCGCTGGCAAGCCGGCCAGCGCCAACGGTGTATCGCTCGATATCAAGAAGATCGTCGCTCGCCCGGGTACCGACTTCACTTTGATCCGCTATAACTCGCGCGATGCCGTAGCGCGTTTCACCGACCTGCTGCAAGTGCAGGACATGGCGAAAGACACGGGCGTCATCGAATTTACATTCCTCGACAGCAATCCTTGGAAAGCGGCTCAAGTGACGAACTCACTTGTCGATCAGTACATTGCCACCGCGGTAGCCGCGAAGCAACGCTCGGACAGCGCCACGTTGGAGTTCATCAATCAGGAATTGCCGAGATTGAAGGCGGATCTCAAGCGCTCGGAACTGGCGCTCAACGAATACCGTTCCAAAGCCAAGGCATTGCAACCGACCGCAGAGTCGCAAGCGTATCTTCAAGGTGGCATCGAACTGCAAAAGCAATATGCAGCTTTGCAGATGGAGAGGACTCAGCTTCTGAATCGCTTCCAGCCGAGCAGCCGCTGGATAGTGAATATCGACGATCAACTCAACGATCTCAAGCGTGCAATGTCGACGCTGGACACGCGCTTCTCCGAGATGCCGTCCTCCGAGCGCCAGAGCCTCGATCTTGAACGTGACGCCAAAGTTGCCGAAACGATTTACCTTGGAATGGTGCAGAAGTCGGAACAGCTCTCCGTGCGGCGTGCGAGCTCGACAGGTGGCGCGCATATTGTCGACTACGCCATCACGCCTTTGCATCAGGTCAAACCTAATCGACTTCTCGTGATTGGTGGCGGTGTGTTTGTCGGGCTCATCTTTGGCGTGTTCTCGGTCTTCATCCGCAAGCACGTCATGACTGGCGTGACTGACCCGTCATACATCGAAGAGCTTAGCGTACCGCTCATCGGTGCTGTCTATTTCAGCCAGCATCAGATGATGTATTCGAAGAGCGCTGCCCAACGGCTCGCCTTGCCTTCCGGCTCATCGAGAATTCCGGGCAAGCGTTCAACTGGCATTGCGGCGCCCTACCGGTCCAAACGTAGAAGCGCTGATCCGTTCCGTGACGATCATCTGGCGTTGCTTGCCGCGCAATACCCGCAAGACCCGGCGGTCGAAGCGATCAGAGAGGTGTGCTCGCCCCTACTCAATGACCTCAGTCATATCCCAAACAAAGTCATCTGTCTGACCGGACCGACACCAGGCGCTGGCAAGAGCTTTATCGCGGCTAATCTCGCGGCAGTGCTTGCGGAGATCGGTCATCGCGTGCTTCTCATCGATGGCGACATGCGTCGTGGACGTCTTGCATCGCTATTCGGTCAAGGCAACGCTGGCGGCCTACATGAAGTACTGCGCGGCGATCGTGATCTACACTCGGTCGTACGTTCTGTAGGCGTGGATGGCCTTTCATTCATGTCATGCGGATCGCGCGGCGCAAATCCGGCCATGCTCTTGATGAAGACATCGTTCGATGATGTATTGAGGGACTTGAGACCGCTCTTTGACGTGATCGTCATCGACACGCCGCCGATGCTCGCGGTGGGCGACGCTTCTATCGTTGCAACCAAGGCCGACGCCACTTTACTCGTGCTGCGTTCGGGCTTGCAGAGTGAGAAAGAAATTTCGGAGACGGTCAAGAAGCTTGAGAGATCCGACGCGCGCGTGCTCGGCGCGGTCTTCAACGCTATTCCGATACGCCGTAGCGACAAGAGCTATAGCTACATCATGGCGGACACCGCAGCGGCGGCACAACCGGGCTAAGCAACGAAGCACATCGCGTTTCTTCTTGCAGCGAATGCTAGCCGCCTTGGCGACTAGTATTCGTCGCCGCCTTGCGCGGCTTGCCCGCGGCATTACAGTCTCTTTGCCTGAATACCTTGACTAACGATCCTTCGATCCCAGAAAGCGCATTTTCCAAGCTATTTGAAAAGCGACGCACGCTTTTGCGACTGGCCTGCCTTAGCGCAGCGCCGGCGCTAAGCGTTCACGCGTTGAATTCACAAGCGCAAGGCAATTGTCCAGCCCTTAGCACCGGACCGCGACGCATTACAGACCTCATCGGCTCGAATGGTTTTCCTCAGACGCCTACCGACATCTGTATGTGGCGCGAAATGGGATTGACTTGGGGCCGCGACTCGGTGGGACCTGGTCAGCCGAATTCTTCAAGCGACGCAATGAACGTCTCGAAGACGAGTCCGGGTTTCGACGTGGACTTGTCGAGCTGCATTTTAAGGAACAATCAAAACGGCGTGCATACGCTGCTCTATCTTGGCTATACGCCGAAGTGGAACGCGAGCGTTGACGGCGATTCGAAATCCGCGCCTAAGGACGTGAGCTATTGGCAGAAATATGTCGAAGCGGCCGTTAGCAAGTACAGCGCGCCTCCGTACAACGTGAAGTATTTCCAGATCTGGAATGAAGCGGCCGGGCGCTTGTCGGGGGGATCGCCGCAGGCGACTTTCTGGCACGGATCGGGATATAACAAGGACCGTAAGCTCTCGTCCAGCTATGACAGCGCCATGCAGGACTATGTAGACAAGATCCATCTTCCGGCGGCGGCCATCATTAGGAAGTACAAAGGCTATGTTGTTTATGGCGGCTGGCCCGATCAAGGCGGCGTGGATTCGTACGTGAAGTGGCTCGAATATCGCAGCGGCACTTACCAGACTCGCATGATCGACAATGTCGATTATCTCGACACTCACTACATGAGCGTCAAGGATCTGGACAGCCTTTACTCGCGTTACGTGCAGCCTGGGACGGTTCGAGGCATCTGGCAGACGGAGATCGGCGACCGCTACATGATCGATCCACATTACCTGCCTCAGTATTTTTTTTCCTTCGCGGTATGGGCGCTGAAGCGCGGATGGGACGATCCGAACAAATATGTCTCGATGATTTATCACTGGGACGGCTACGATCCATTCCGACTCACCAAGCGTGGCACGCCACGTACCTATAACGTCCCCGGCCGCACATTGATCGTTCTCTGCTCGACGCTTCGCGGCACGCTTTCGCCCTATACAGGCCAAGTCACGGCAAGCGACGACAAGAGTCCTCAGGCGCTGTACTCGGACAACGATCTGATCGTCCTGGTGAGCTCTTCCCCAGGACAATCGACCGTACAGTTGAGCGATGGTGGCAAGCTTGCAAGCGGCGGATTGGATGCATCGCTGGTAGATGCGGTTACCGGCGCCGTGTCGACGGCTCGGGTCGAAAAGCGTCAGGGCAGTCAGATCAACGTGAGCTTTTCTACGCCTGCCGCACTCGGCACCGGCGAAAAAAAGCATCTCAGCTATCTTGTTCTGCGGCGTAAGGCCTGAGCTCAAGCATTAAATCAAGGGGACTCAGCATGGTCTACATAACGCTGATTGCGTTGTTGCTGACAGTGACGAACTTCGTGCCGTTAAGCGCGATAGGATTTCTGCCGATCCTTCTTTACGGATGGCGTTTCTTCGGACGCTCTTACCCTTCGTTCGTCACGCCGCTCGTGGCCTTTGCCGCGTTCGCGACGATATCGACCATATTTTATGATCCCGCTTCTCTCGTCGATTTCGAATTCTATCGTCGCGATGGCAACTTTTACATCTCTTACGCGCCGATACTCGCAGGCTTCTTATACACGCACGACCTCGATCTGAACAAGCTTCTACGCCGCTTCTATATCTTCGCGGTCTGCGTCAACGCTCCGCTTTACGCTTATTATCTGGCACACGCCGGACTGCTCTCGATTCTCAAGCATCCGAGCGATAGCTACGGGAGCTTGTTCATCGCACGAAATGCGGCGGGCGGCTTCCTTGCCATGCTGCTTTGCCTGGGCATTGCAAACTACATGCATAAACCCAGCAAGCCAATGCTTGCGCTCATGGGCGCGAACTTCTTGATGCTTTGGTCGACTTACAGCCGCGGCTCGTTGCTCGGCATCGTGATGATCGTGCCTTACATTGTGCTGGGTCGCAAACGCTGGGTGCTGGCGACCATGATCGCAGGGATGATCCTGGCGTCGCTAGCGGTGGCGCAGTGGCACACGTTACCGCACATCAATTACATGGGCTACACGTTCGCGATCAGCGATCCCGACGAGAAAGTGGCGAATCTCAACATCCGCTATGAATGGTTATGGCCTCGTGCGCTGGCGTACTTCGAGCAGAGTCCTATCGTCGGAATGGGCTTTGGATCGTTCGATGATCGAATAGCCTCATACATCAATTACTTTCACCTGTTCGCCCAACCGCTGCGGATCACCACGCATCATAGCGACTCGCATGCGCACAACTCGTACCTCAACTTCCTCGCGGAACTCGGGATCGTTGGACTGGTGTTGATGTTGTCGTTCTACTGGAGACTGACGGGTTGGTGTCAGCGGAAGGCACAGGAATCGTTGCTCTTGAGAGGCTCGCGCGACTTCGTTGCGCTTCGCTTCGTGGAGCTTTCTTCGGTCTGCCTGATGGTCATGGCGGCCACGGAACACCGCTTGACGTCGCCATCCAACGTGTTACCGCTGGCGCTTGTGCTGTCTCTCGTGGTGTCGTCTCGCGGACTTTCCATGCGCTTTCTTCGCTCGCGCACGGCGAGAGCGCCGGTCAGAAGCGCGCTCGCCGTCCGGCCGGAACCACAGTGAACTCGACCACTGTGTTTCCGGTCACTAGCGCGGGCAATCAAGCACCAGAGCGCGCACGGGCGAAGTTGGTGTAGCTCGAGTACACCGGGTTGATTGGCACGCCGTTGGTCATGATGCCAAAGGTGTGATCGCCGCTATCGAGCACGTAGTACATGGTCGACTGGATGTTGTGCGTCTTGCGTGCGTTGTAGAACGACTGCAGGCGCGATTGGACAAACGTGGCGCGGTAAGCATCGGTCTGCTCGGGATTCGCGTTCCACTCGGTGATCATGAAAGGAACACCGTAGCGTGCCTTGCAGTACTGCGGCAAATCGAAGTGAGGTCCCGCGCCGTCCGAACCGATGTCAAACAAGTCGCCGTACACCTCGTAGTTGTGCCATGTCGTAATGTCCCAGCGAACCTTGGGATGCCCGCTCGTTCCGTCCGGCTGCATGCCGTCCCAAAGTGCATCCGATGCACCGATGTCCGCCACACAGAAGTTGATGCCGCACTTCGCGTCCGGCTGAATGGCCTTCACACCAGCCATCAGGCCCCGCATGACGCCGCGCATGACGGGCCAGTTCGCGTTGTTGAAATCCACTACGTCGGTACCCGCACGGTTCGAATGCAGCACGGTCTGCGAGCGACGGGTGAGTTCGTTGCCACACTCGTACATAGTCACACCGTGCGGCTTGAGCGCGGCGGCCACAGTCATGCCGGTGTTGTAGGCCGTAGCGTAAGCCGCTGCCTCGCTACCGAACAGATTGCCCGAAGCGTCGGTCAAACCTTGCTGAACGAGCGCGAGGATTTTGATACCGGTCCCATTCATGGCCGAAGCCATTTTGGCTACGGCGTTGTTCTGCTGCGTGGTGCCGTTACTGCCGAGGCGATACATGGTACAGCCCAAGGCCTTCAGAATAGAGATGGTCTCGGCGGGCGTGTAGCGGTAGTCCCAGTGACCATTCATGCCGAAGAAGGTGCCTGCCGGTGCGGCGACGTCGACGCGCGGGTCGTTACATGCGAGCCACTTGTTCGACCAAACATAGAACTGATTGCTTTTGTTTTTCTGGTAGATCTTGCCGCCCGACCAAAGGAGCATGACTACGTTTGCAATCGACACAGAGGTCTTGTTCTTGTAGACCATACCGCCTGAGAGCGTCCACACGGCTCCCGTCTTATCGATGATCGACGTTCCGTTAGGGATGGTCGTGCCATCCGCTGACGCGTTCGCTGCTGCCTTGGCAGTCGAATCCGGCAAGGCGGAGTCATCCGAAGCCTTTGCCGACGACTCCGGCAGTTCGCCCACACCTCCGCCACCACAAGCGGACAGCATATAGGTTCCGGGCAGCGCGGTCATGCTAGCTAGAAATTTCCGTCGATTAATCATCGTTTCGTACTTCCGCCAAGTCGGGCGGAAAACTCCCTGAGGTTAGAGATGGATGTCTTCGTGCCCCCTTTAAAGAGGACTGCTAACGGATGAACCAAGGTACTTACGCTATTTGGCAGCGTGTCGACCTTGGAAGCTCTAAGGTTGGTGATCACCGATGCGCGATGCGGAAATAACGGCCGTTGCGCGATGACTAACCCTTGCTGCATCAAAAAACTAAGGAACTTCTGACGACTCCGAGAGACACAGTGGTTCCGCGATTTGCAGAAGACATGGCAGATACGCACCTTGTGGAACGCAAACGCTTGCCTTAGAGGTCATACGATAAGAGGATATTACCTAAAATGACACGCCTCGTGAACCCTCGTTCGGTACTTTCTGGAAGAAAAGCAAGAAAAGGGCTGTTCGAATTAGTCTGAGCGGAACAAATGACGCTAGTCAATCGCCGCTTAAGGGCAAATTGTACCTTTTTTATTTTGATGTCATTGTTACTAAGTAGATCTTACCTTTTGTGAATTTATTGGGCGTAAGGCCATGTCGGACGGTGGCCTCAGGCGTGAACTTTCATATCGTGGAATCATCGCGTCAAAAAATTTACCCGAGATTCGACTGTTTATACGAACGTGCGTACGCCAAAATCTGCCTTCATAAACGCGGTTTTTTCCGCTTCTATTTTTTTCTTAGCTCAAGCGCTGCATGAGAAATAAAGCGCTCCTCCGTGTGGCAAACCCGCATTTCGTTCAATCGAAGCCCTCACGCCCCTAAGTGACCGCCCTATCGAATCGTTACCGACGCATTGATCGGTTCGATGCATTGCGCATCTGTCTCCAGTCTCTGATTGCAAGCGCGCTCGCTTATGCGTGCATGAAGCTGATGGGCTCGACGAGCTTGACTTGGGCCGTCTTCTCTAGTCTTTTCACCCTTCAGGCTAATTTCGACCGCAGTCTCAAACATGGCATCGGTCAGATGATTGGCGCGGTGGCCGGTACGGTTGTCGGCCTGGCGACCCTGCATGTCTTCCCGGATGCCGGCGACGCGATACTGCGGTTAGGCGTCGCCACGCTCGCAACATGCCTGATGTCGTCGACCTTCCCGACGACCAATTACAGCATCGTGGTCGCTGCCGCAATCGCGCTCGAGCCTTCGGCAGGCTTCGCGGGCGCCATGTCGCGTGCGGAGGCCATCGTGTTGGGATCTGCCATCGGCATCGTGGTGTCGGTGAGCGTCTGGCCGCAACTGGCGCGCTCGCGTGCGTTCGGCATCATGGGGGATCTCATCGACGATTGCCGCGCATTGCTGCATGCCTTGCCGATCTTGAGCGCCGTAGAGAACCGCGCATCCGTCGACGCCTTGCATGAGCGCTTTTTACGCCATCTCGTGGACGCTCGCGCGGTCAGTAGCGATGCTCGCGTCAAGGCGCGCTTTCGCGCAGGACCGACGCTCAGTGCGGCGCTGACAGCGTTCGAAACCTTGTGGCATGGGCTGGTACTGCTCGATCGTGTCGGGGAATCGCAATGCAGGGTGCTTCCCGAAGATGAGCGCAAGCTGCTGCGCGAAAGCGTCAACGCAGTAGGCGAATGCGCGAGCGGCTACTTGGAACAACTCGCCGCGTACCTGCGCGACGGCGCCGCGCTTCCACCCAGCGAGCATTTTCTAAAGCCGCTCGGCGATGCATCCGCATCCGTCAAAGCGCGCTTCGTAGAGGCCGCCGAACGTCGTAATGAGTCGTCGCAACAACTGCAGGCGCTGGCTACGCTGTTATTCGCTCTCGAGCAAATCGAGGCGAACCTCAGGAACATAGGGTGGCTCTTGGAAACGAGATTCTAGAACGGCTGTCGAAGCGACCGCTCGATACGAATGCCGTGCCGCTTCATCTTCGCGTAGAGCGCGGGCTTCGATACGCGCAGCAACTTCGCGCAGGTCGTAACATTGAAGCGACATGCTTCGAGCGCATTCTCGATCGCAATACGCTCGGCCTCCTGAAGCGACACTGGCTCTTGACGTGAAGCGTTGCGCGTATCGCTGCCTGGCTGCGCGCTCGTCGTACTGCGCAAAAACGGCGATACATCCGCAATGCAATCGCCTTCGTTCAAATTCACCATCTTCTCGACGAGATTTTCCAGCTCGCGCACGTTACCGGGCCAAGCGTGAACTTCGAGCTGTTGCAGCGCATGCTTCGAGAGCGATGGCGTCGGCTTGTGCATCCGCGTGCAGTATCGTTCGAGGAAGAATGCCGTCATTGCCGCGATGTCTTCGCGCCGCTCGCGCAACGGCGCAATCGTGATCTCGATTACGTTGCATCGATAAAACAGGTCTTCGCGGAAGGTTTTTTCCCGCACCATGGCCGCAAGATCACGGTTGCTCGCGCAGACGATGCGAACGTCCACCGGAATGCCGCGTGTATCGCCAATACGCGTGACCTCGCGTTCCTGCAACACGCGAAGCAGTTTCGCCTGCACGTCGATAGGCAACTCCGAAATCTCGTCGAGGAATACCGTGCCGCCATCGGCGGATTCGAACTTGCCTGGACGACCATCTCGCGCCGCGCCCGTGAAGCTGCCAGGCGCATGTCCGAAGAGTTCGCTCTCGATGAGCGCATGAGGAAGCGCCGCGCAATTGATTGCGATGAACGGCAGCGTGCTGCGCACACTCGCATTGTGAATGGCCTGCGCGAAAACCTCCTTGCCGACACCGCTTTCGCCCGAGAGTAGGACGTTGGACGCGCCGCGCGCCGCCTTCTTCGCCGCATCGAGCGCGCGCTTCAAAGCGGCACTCGAACCGATCACGCTGTCGAAGGTAAAGCGCGCATGGTTGCCCGCATAGCGTCCCGCCATCTTCCGCACACGACGCATCTCACGGAACGTGTTGACGACAGACACCACTTCCCCGCAGCGGTTCTTGATGGGAATAGCCGTATCCAGTAGATGAAGATGGCGCGCTGGAGAGTCGATGATCAACTCGCGATCCACATAGCCCACGCCGGTGCGAAAGATCGGGCCAATGATCGGCTCGAAGTCGATCACCTCGTTGAGCGTCTTGCCGATACTCGCTTTCGGATCGATGCCAAGAATACGGCCCGCCACCGAGTTGACGTGGCGTAGCACATGGCGCTGCCCGATCACCATCAAGCCATCGCCGATATGGTCGATGATCGCGCGTTGCTCTTCGACGAGCGTGTCGTACACGGCGAGATCGAAGGCGCTTTGGAGAAGCACGTCGAGCGTTGCACCCAGCAGCGTGATGAAGCTTGCAGGCGAGCCCTTGCCGTTGCCGCTTGCGTCAAGCACACGCAATGCAACGAGGAAAACACGTCGCCCATGCGTCTCGACTCGCAGCGCGAACGCCTGCGCAAACGATGCGGCGCGTCCCGCGAGCGTCAGCATCACGCAGCGTCCATCCGACATCGACGTGGCCGCTTCCGCCAACGCGGCAAGCTGCGCGGACGGACAATGCGCAAAGAACGTATCGCGTGTCGCCGCGTCCGCTTTCGTGAATTCGTCGATGCTTTCCAGCACGTGCCCCGCGCGATCCAGCGTGAACAGGCATACCCGTGCTTCGTTTGCGGCAAGCACGCGCGCGCTCTTCCATCTCGTGCTGGCGAGTGCCCCTTCGAGCGTGACGGTATCGGGATCGAGCGCGACGGTGGCCATGTCTTCCTGCAAGCGGTCGGGCAACGTCATCGAATATAGCAGTTCAAAATCCCGCCGCCGCACTGCGATTTTTCAGAGCGGACGCGTCAATCCTTCTGCGCAATCGCAGTGAGCGCGCCGCTGTTCAACTGATACACCGTGACCGGCGCATCGACCCAATCGCCGTTTGCATCGAAGCGCACGGGGCCGAGAATGCTCGTGAACGCCTGCTCGCGCAGCGCTTTGACGTATACCTCGGGCTTCGACGATCCCGTTTTCTGCATCGCGTCCGCGACGACGAGCGTTGCGGCATAGAACGCGGGCGCATAGGTATCGACATCGGCGCTGAACGCACTCTTGAATTTCGTGCGAAAGGTCTTGCCGTCCGGTAACGAGTCGAGCGGCGCGCCGCCTTGCGCGCAGAACATGCGCTTGTCGGCGGCTCCGGCCGATAGCTTGTCGAATTCAGGCGAGCAAATACCGTCGCCGCCTACGAGCGTTGCGTTGATGCCGAGTTCGCCCATTTGCCGCGCAAGCGTCGCGGCCTGTGCGTAGTAGCCGCCATAAAACACGACCTGCGGATTACGCGACTTGATCTGCGTGAGAATGGCCTTGAAGTCGGTTGCCTTGTCCGTGCTGTATTCACGCGCGACGACCTGCAAGCCCGCCTTCTTTGCGCTGTCGACGAATACATCGGCGACGCCAACGCCATAAGCGGTGCGGTCATCGATTACCGCGGCGCGTTGTGCATTCAACACTTTCGCCGAATAAAGCGCCATGCGGCCACCCATGACGTTGTCGTTGGTCGCGAGCCGGAAGACATAGGGATAGCCGAGGTGCGTGAGTTGCGGGTTCGATGACGCGCCGGTCATCATCACCACGTGCGCATCGTTGTAGATGCGCGCGGCGGGAATGCTCACGCCCGAGTTGTAATGGCCAATGACGGCGGATACGCCATCGTCCACAAGCTTTTGCGCTACGCTCACGCCTACTTTCGGATCGCCCTGGTCGTCCATCGAGATCAGTTCGAAGCGCACGGGCTTGCCCGCAATTGTGAAAGCCTTCGCATTGAGTTCGTCGATGGCAAGCCGTACACCGCGCTCATCGTCCTTGCCGCTTTGCGCCGCGCTGCCGGTGAGCGGCCCTGCCACACCGATCTTTATCACTTCCTGCGCGTATGCCGCGCGCGTTGCGCCAACCGTTGTCAATGCGCATGCCATGAACGCCATCGCCAAGTTGAATCGTTTCATATCGTTTCTCCAGTCGCAGTCAATGACAGACCTTCAAGAACGTCCCGTACCGGCGACAGCGTGTCGAATTCGAAATCGGGACGTGGCTGCCACGTTCCGAGCGTCTCTCGCGTGCGATTGATCCAGGCCACCGCCATACCAAGAGGCTTTGCTCCGTCGATATCGGCCCAGCTCGCGAGCGAACAATGCAGCACGTCGTGCGCGTTTACCGCCAGGCGGTCGAGCGCGAGCGCAAAGATCGCCTGCGATGGCTTGTAGGCCTGCGCCATCTCCGCTGTCGTCACATGCTCGAAATAGCGTGTGAGCCGCGTGCGCCGCCATAGATCGCTGTCCATGTTGGTGATCGGCATGAGCGGATAGCGCGCCGCAGCCCAATCGAGGAACGGCTCAGCATCGGCGTGTGCCGGCGATGCTTCGACCAGATGCGAGAGGAACACGTCGTTCAGCGTTTCCATCGCATGGCCTTTACGCGCGCCGGGCCAGTGCGTATCGAGGCAATCGGCGAGTGCTTGTTGCGCAACATCGCGATAGCGCGCGTAGGCCTGGCCTCGATAAAGACGCACGTTGCGGATGTCCCAATCGAGATAGATCTGGGAGACAGGTTCGTCTGCCTCGACCGAGATGCGCCGCAGGACTTCCGCCATGCCGAGCGTGCCGCCTTGATCCACATCGACGAGCGTGCCGAAGTAATCGAACGTAAGGGCTTTGGGACTCATTGCGACGTCTTCCTGTTCGCGAAGGCCTTCACGCGCTCGGCGGCATCCGGCAGCGCGAATGCCTCGATGGTGACGGCACTCTCGAGTTCGAGACTGCGAGCCAGCAAGCCCGACAGGTCGCTCGTCACCAGTTTCTTTAGCTTCGATACGGACGTCGATGAGCGTTGTGCGATACGTGCTGCAAGTTCGAGCGCGGTTTCCAGTACGGCATCGCGCGGAACCACGCGATTGACCAAACCCATCGATAGCAGCGTCTGCGCGCTCTGCCTTTCGCCGAGCAACCAAAGCTCCATCGCGCGTTGATGCCCTATCGCCTGAGGCAGCAGATGCGTGACGCCGCCCGTCACGAATTGTCCCCACTCCATCTCGGGAAAGAAGCACACGAGATCGTCCGATGCGACCACGATGTCGCAATTGAGCATCCACTCGAAGCCGCCGCCGACGGCATAACCATGCACCGCGCCGACCACGGGCTTGGCACCGAACATCAGATCGCGTGTGATGCGCTGAATGCGCCCGATATGACTGCGGATACTTTCATCGCTTTCGCTTTGGGCGTCGAACTCCTTGAGGTCGTCGCCCGCGCAAAACGCGCGTCCCGCACCGGTGAGCACGATGACGCGGCATGATGCATCGCCGAGCGCGCCTTGCAGCGCGTCGTGTAGATCGTCGAGCAACGCACCGCCGATTGCGTTCATGCGCTCTGGTCGATTCAACGTGACGATGGCAACCGGTCCTTCCATGTGTAGCGTTACGTCGCTCATGCGAGCTCCTTGTCGATCCAGCGCGTCTTGCCTTCGGTACGCGGAAAATGTTCGAATGGCACCATCGTGACCGTTGCGCTCGCGCCTATACGATTTCGTACGGCCGCCTCGATGTGATGCGCGGCATCGCCCCAGCGGGCGATATCGAGACCGCTCGCCGCTTCCACAGTCATCGCAATGCGGTCGTAAGGGCCATCGCCCTTGAGCACGATGCGAAACTGTCCCGAGGCCCATTGCGGCAGCGCTTCCACAGCGAGCCGGACGGCACCCGGAAAGACGTTGATGCCGCGCACGTTGAACATGTCGTCGGTGCGACCCGTCACGCGAAAACGCCATGCCGTGCGTCCATCCTCGCCGGCATCGACGGCAGTCACCGTCACCACGTCGCGGGTGCGATAACGCACGAGTGGCTGACATTGCTTGCGCAAATGCGTGCACACGAGCTCGCCCGTGACGCCCTCTTCCATGGACAAACGCGCGAGTGTCTCCGGATCGATGATCTCCGCGAACACGACATCCGCCGCATGAAACAAGAGGTCGTTGGTCCAGTCCGTCTGTCCGCCAAGAATGCTCAGAACTTCCGATAAGCCGAAGTTCGCATTGCGCACCTTGAAGCCCCACTTGTCTTCCATCGTCGCGCGTAACTCGGGGTTGTCGAGACCTGCTTCGCCACCGAACAGTCCGAGCTTCAGGCCGAGTTCGCGCGGTGTAGGTCCGCCTGTTTCGCGCAACACTTGCTCGATAAGCGCCGGATACGAAGGCGTACAAGAAATCGCGTTGATGCCGAGACTCAGAATGGAGTCGATCAACATCCGCGTGTTGCCGACGCCGAACGGCGCCACCGTCGCGCCAGTGGCTTCGAGAATGGTGTGATCGGTGAAGCCGCCGGTCCACATGCAATAGTTGAGACAGTGGATCACGCGATCATCGGGGCGCAGACCCGCCGCCCACATCGAGCGTGCGCCGACGCGGGCAATGTCCAATGCATCGCGTGTGCTGTTCGCGAGAATCAAAGGGCGCCCGGTCGTGCCCGACGTGCGATGCAAGCGCGCAATGGCGCTTTCCGCGCAGGCCACGTAATCGCCGAATGGCGACGCACCCTCCTGACTCACGCGCAACTCGTCCTTCTCCGTGAAGGGCAGGTCCTGCAGCGAATCGAGCGTGATGTCGTCGCGTTCGATCCAGCGTGCGAGCTTCGAACGATAGAACGCCGACATCGCACGCAGATACGTCCATTGCGTCGACCAGAGCGCGTCCTGATGACGACGCACGCCGGCTGACGGCAGCGTTTCGAAGGCTTCGTCGAAGTACACGCCATGCGTTGGGGCAGTCACAGCCACGTCCATGTCTTTCCTCGGTTGAGCGGCCTTTGCCGCGAATTCTTCGTTATGGCGGGCACGCTCATGACGAACGGCGCTTCGCGGCGCGCGCCTCGATGACGCTTCTCTCGACGATGGCCCGTGCATGGCTCGCGCTGCCGACGGGGCCGCCGTTATCGGCTGCGACAACGTCGAACCAGTACAGCGCGCCTTCGATTGCACGAAACGTCGCGGTGGCGGAGACATCGGCGCCATGTGGTGTCGGTGCGAGATGATTGAGATGCGTGGTGACGCCCACGGAGAGCTGCCCGTCGCGCAGGGAGTCGCGCATGAGTTCCGCGCAGGCGCGCTCGATAAGGGACAACAATGCGGGCGTGGATAGCACGTCGGGATAGCGCTCATCCGCTTCATGCGCGTGAGCAGAGGCGAGATCGGCGGATGAGACGGTATGCGTGAGCGTGGCGGTTCGGCCTGCTTCGATCATGGACGGCTCCGGTTTGTTATCGGAGCTATCAATGCAAGGGCTGGGCCAATCATGCGAAAGCCCCGGCTGGCGGGACTCACCGCAAATCGCTGAATGATCGAGAGGGCTGACCGTAAAGATTCTTAACGTTGCGAATCGAAACGGTCGTCGGCTTTGCTTAACGGGTTTCGATGCGAGATTGTGCGTATCAACGAAGCGGCAGCATCGTGAGTCCGACGATAACCAACGCAGCACCGCCGCCGCGTCGAATCATCATGAGACGACTGTGGCTCGTGATACGCCGATGCACGGCATGCGTGACGAACGCGTAAGTCGACATCACAGTGAGCACCACGGTTGTATCGATCGCGATGAGCGTGGCGAGTTGCGGCAGTATCGGCGTATGCAGATCGACTAGCTGTGGCACGGCGGCCGCGAAGAAGCCGAGCGTGTTCGGATTGACGAGCGATACCGTAGCGGCCTCAAGAAAGATGCGCAGACAAGGCTGCCTGACGTGCGGCGTCACATGCGTGACCGCGGCTTGTGGGCCCTGTCCACGCATCGCGCGTATGCCGAGCCAGATCAGATATAGCGCGCCCGCTAGCCGCAGACCGATGACAAGCCACGGCGATGCGTTGAGCAAGGCGCTCAAGCCGAGCATGACGCCGCTTGCCATGACGAAGCGCGAACACAGGTTACCCGAGACCGTGAAGAGCGCGGCATACAGTCCGTAACGCACGGTATTGCGCACGACGAGCATGGCATTGGGGCCCGGGGAGCCCGTGGCGGCGAGCGTTGCAATGGAGAAGGCAAGCCAGGTGGCGGTAGTCACGGCTAGCTCCCACGCGTGGCGTATGCGTCGACGGAAGAGGCTTGAATGCGTGCTGACATGCTGGCTCCCGAAACGTTTGCGATGGAAGCCATTGTTGTTCATGCGGATGCGCGCAGACACCCTCCTTGCGTTGGCATCGGATTGGCGGGAGCTGACTCACGACGCGCACTGAAGGCTTTAGCCGCCTTTCTTGCGTGCCGCGACGGTCTTTTTAACCGCGGGCTTACGCGTCGCACGCTTGGGCGTCGTCTTATCGATATCACGCATCGACTTGAGCTCGTCTTTCAACGACGCATGCGCCGTTTCCAGCGCGGCCAGTTTGCCTTGGAGCACGCCGGCAGGGACTGTCAGCAATTTTGTGTGTGAGGCTACCATTATGGAAATGGAGCCGTTATGCCACGCAAACCCAAGACACCG
>NZ_JALQDB010000053.1:0-56359 GCF_023631465.1 Caballeronia sp. GAWG1-1 | reverse complement strand
CCATTTCAGCACGGCCGAGTTCTTTGGAAGCGGCGAGGTCTTTGATCGTCAGCATGGTGAATCTCCTAAGTGGTTGGTTGGTCGAGCGTTGATTTGTTGCGCTCGCAGCTACATATGCGAGAGGCATGCCAACGACGCAAATAAATTTGGTTTGGCTGTCTAAATGATTGATTTAGAAAAATAAAAGTTGAATTGGTCGCACGCTTCGATCAGGTTGAGAAAGATCAGTAGAAACATTTGTGTTTTGATGGGCCCGACATAAATTTCGAAGATGACTGTCCTGAACAGACACAGTGGAAGGTCCTCTTGGTCCGCAAGACAGAGACGTGAAAAAAATCTAGTCCCAGCCAAGTCTCACGAGTCCTTGGCTAGCCGCCGTCCACACTTCCGATTGAAACAACTCAACTTTGCTGACGCGCAGAGTGTTATCTGGAGTCATTCCGGCCCTGATCGAGTCGTCCCGCCGTCGAACGCTCAACCATCCATCGTCTCTGCAAGCTTCTCGAATCCATGGAAAAATGTGCATATGCACTAACCATGGAGAGAATGTCATGTTCAAAGACGAAATCGTTCTATGCGCGCCGGTGCGCACGCCAATCGGAGCCTTTGGCGGCAGCTTGAAAGAAGTGGCGGCAACGGAGCTGGGCGCCACCGCTATCCGCGAGAGCGTGCGTCGCGCGGGTCTGGCGCCGCGAAAGGTCGATGCAGTCATCATGGGCAACGTCATCCAGGCAGGCAGCGGCATGAATCCCGCGCGCCAGGCGTCGATCAACGGCGGCATTCCGGTGGCATCGCCTGCTGTCACGGTGAATCGCGTATGCGGATCGGGCGCGCAGGCAATTGCATCGGCGGCTCAGGAAATAGCACTCGATATCTCGAACGTGGTTATCGCGGGCGGCATGGAGAACATGGATCGCGCGCCGTATCTGCTGCCTGCGGCGCGATGGGGTCAACGCATGGGCGCGGCACAGGTCATCGACAGCATGTTGCGCGATGGACTCGACGACGCGTTCTCGGGCCAGCACTCCGGCTGGCACACGGAAGACCTCGTCAGCAAATACGGCATCGGCCGCGAGGCGCAGGACCGCTGGGCAGAACGTTCGCAACGGCGCTTCAGCGATGCGCGAGATGCAGGTCACTTCGCAAACGAGCTCGTGACCGTCAACGTTCCTGGCAAAAAAGGCGTGTCCCCATTCGATACAGACGAGCAACCGCGTCCCGATACCAACCTCGAAACGCTTGCTCGGCTCAAGCCCGCATTTCGCAAGGACGGCACCATCACCGCAGGCAATGCGCCGGGCCTGAATAGCGGCGCATCGGCGATGATCGTCACGCGTCGTGCCACGGCTGAATCGTTAGATGTAGTCGCTTCGGCGCGGCTCGTTGCTTTCGCGGTGTCGGCGGTCGAGCCGGGGCTGTTTGGCATCGCACCGGCCCCGGCCGTGACAAAGGTATTGGAGCGCGCGGGCTGGAAGCTGGGCGACGTGGAGCGCTTCGAGATCAACGAGGCTTTCGCTGCAGTGCCGCTCGCCGTAATAGCTGAACTCGGGATTCCCGAGGACATCGTGAACGTGGATGGCGGCGCTATCGCGCATGGTCATGCCATCGGCGCCACGGGCGCGGTGCTCACCACGCGTCTCATCCACTCGATGCGTCGCGATGGCGTGCGGCGAGGCATCGTGACGCTTTGCATCGGCGGAGGGCAGGGCATTGCGCTCGCGCTCGAAAGTGTTTAAGGCATAGCGCAAAAAGTCCGGCAGGAATGCCGGGCCGAAATCCGTCGAGCAGCATGGCATTTTTGACGAGACGCGCGGGCTGTGCGTTACAGCATGCGATTCCCGCCGTCATACGCGTGACGAAGGCATCGCGTTCGGGCGATGTCGTCGGCGCTGCGCACAGGCTTGCCCCGTCGAAAGGCGCCGCACCGGATCAACCGAAAACGCATAAAACCTCACGTTTCAAGGGAGAAAGCTAAAGATCGCGCGCGCCGTGTCGTTACCTCAGAAGCGATCACACGAGGCGGACAGAGGTACGGATGTTTTCCATCATATGCAAGGAATGCGGCGCGGAAGCACGCACGGAAGTAGCGAACTGCCCGAGATGCGGATTCGTGATGGAGAAACCGGCGCCCGAGATCGTCGAGGCCAGCAAGCCTGCTTTGCGGATGCCAAGGCGTCTGCGCGATCACTTGAGCACCGTAGCCGCATGGACGACGGTCTGCCTCGTTGCACTGGCAGGCATTACGCTCTGGTCCACTCGCACGTCGGGTGATTCAGAGAGTGGCGCTGTCGCCGTCGGCAAGATCGAAACGGGTGAGAATCGCATGACAGCCGATACTGCGGCGCTCGCTGCAAGCACGAGTCGGCCTTAGTCCGTAACGCATGCACTTAAAGACTCACCCCATCACGAACTCCGCCGCAGTCTCCTTCAATTGAAGGACGAATTGATTGACGATGACCGACCGCGGTCTGCCGGGCGCAAAGAGAAAGCGCGGTTCGACCGGTACGGCCGGCGAGAATCGTCGTGCAATCAAGTCCGGAAACGAACGGCTCATCAGCGAGAAGGGGTCCACCAGCGCCACCGCATTGGCTTCCCGCACGAGCGCGCACAGCACCGGCGTGCTGTTGGACACGAACGCGCTCGTAAAGACTCGTCCCTGCGCGCGGAACGCTTCGCGCAGGCGCCATCCCGTCAACGTGTCTTCCCCGAAGGTCGCGAGCGTCTCGTGATCCAGCAGGCGAGGCGTGACCGTCTTGCGCGCAGCAAGCGGATGCTCCGCACGCATCACGCAGCATAGTTCGGCGCGACAGAACTCCTCCACCTCGAGCGTGCCTGAAGGCGCGGCTACATCCAGAATGCCGAAATCCGCCTGATTGTTGTTCACGTATTCGACGACGTGACGCGTAGGCAACGCCCTGATATCGAACTCGACTTGCGGATGCGTCTCGCGGAACTTGCCGACCGCGCGCGCGACGATAGTGGTTGCGAGCATGGAGACCGTCGATACGCGAATCGACCCGCGCTGGCCCTCCTGAATCTCGCGTGCGGTCTGCGCAATCGATTGCACGCTGCCAAACAACCGCTCTATCTCCGGCAAGATTGCCTCCGCCTCGGGCGTGCATACGAGCCGCCCCTTCACACGCAGAAAAAGCGTAAGCCCGATGTCTTCTTCCAGCATGCGCAGAGTCTTGGTCACGGCAGGCTGGGACACGTAGAGCAGACGTGCCGCAGCGGACACGCTGCCCGCCTTGACCACCGCGCGGAAGATTTCCAGATGACGCACTTTGAGCATGGCGGACTCGTCGAAGGTATAACTTTCTGGCAGGAACAAGGTTATCAGAATGTATTGGTTTTCATACTTTTGAAACCCTACACTTGATTTCAACGCTGGATGTTGAAAGGCACGCAGGCAATCGACCCAACCCAAGGAGCTTTGCAGTGAGCATTCCCGACGCATCGGTGTGGCGCGCCCGCGCGCAAGAAATCCGGCCCGAGGGCCGCGCGTTCATCGACGGGCGCTATGTGAACGCGCTCTCCGGCAAGCTCTTTGCGACCATCGACCCGGCCACGGGCCGCACCATCGCCGCAGTCGCCGAATGCGGAACGGAAGACGTGGACGTCGCGGTCAGAAGCGCGCGACGCGCCTTCGAATCCGGCGTCTGGTCGCGCGCCGCACCTGCCGAACGCAAAGCCGTCATGCTCAAATTCGCGGGCTTGATCATGGCGCATCGCGAAGAGCTGGCGCTGCTCGAATCGCTCGATGTCGGCAAGCCGATCACCAATGCCTACAACGGCGACATCGTGAGTTCGGCCACCTGCATCCAGTGGTATGGCGAGGCCATCGACAAGCTCTATGGCGAAACCGCGCCCGCCGCACCCGACGTGACCACCATGATCGTGCGCGAGCCGCTCGGCGTGGTCGCGGCCGTGGTGCCGTGGAACTATCCGCTCTCGATGGCAAGCTGGAAGCTCGGCCCCGCACTCGCCGCAGGCAACTCGGTGATCCTCAAGCCCGCGGAGCAATCGCCGCTAAGCGCGATTCGCATCGCCGCGCTCGCGGCCGAAGCGGGTTTGCCGCCTGGCGTGCTCAACGTCGTGCCGGGCTACGGTGAAACGGCGGGGCGCGCGCTCGGTCTGCACATGGATGTCGATGCCGTCGGCTTCACCGGGTCGACCGCTGTCGGCAAGTTGTTCATGCAGTACTCGGGTCAGTCGAATATCAAGCGCATCGGGCTCGAATGCGGCGGCAAGAGCCCGCATATCGTGCTCGACGATTGCCCCGATCTCGACGCCGCCGCGCGCGCCGTGGCGGCCGGTATCTTCGCCAATAGCGGACAGGTGTGCAACGCGGGTTCGCGGCTGATCGTACACGCGGCGGTACGCGACGAATTGCTGGAGAAAGTCGCGGCCATCGCGCGGGACCTCGTGCCCGGCGACCCGCTCGATCCCGCCACGAAGATGGGTGCGATCGTGAGCCAGGCGCAGCACGAGTCGGTCATGTCGTATATCGATGCGGGTCGTGCCGATGGCGCGCGTGTCATCGCTGGCGGGCGTACCGCGCGGCCGGAATCGGGCGGCTACTTCATCGAGCCGACCGTGTTCGATCGTGTGAGCAACGACATGCGTATCGCGCGCGAGGAGATTTTCGGGCCGGTGCTGTCGGCGATCACGGTCGAGTCGCCGGAGGAAGCGGTGCGCGTCGCCAACGACACGATCTACGGCCTCGCCGCCGCGGTGTGGACCTCGAACATCGCGCGGGCGCAGCAGGTCTCGCGTCAATTGAAGGCGGGCGTGGTGTGGGTCAATTGCTTCGATCGCGGCACCATGTCCTCGCCCTTCGGCGGCTTCAAGCAATCCGGATTCGGCCGCGACAAGTCGATGCACGCCTTCGACAAATACATGGACTGGAAGGCGATCTGGATCGCCGGATGAAGCAGTGCCCCGACCTCGCATGGAGACCGACATGAACGCGCCACTATCTCAAGCCGATACCGTATCGACCAGTCCGTCGTCTTCACGACGCACCTTCCTGCTGCAAGCCGGCGCGCTCGCCGGCACCGCGCTGCTCGGCGCACCGGCCATTGTGCGTGCGCAGGCAAAGAGCATCAGCGTGACCTGCTGGGGCGGCGCCTATGAGGCGGCGGTGCGTGCCTCGTTCGCCGAACCCTTTGCGAAAGAGACGGGCATCGCGGTGAATCTTGTGAACAGCGCGGATCTCGCGCGCATGAAGGTGCAGGTCGAATCGAAGAATGTGTCGTGGGATGTGTTCGACAGCATTGGACCGCAGATCGTCGCGGGTTCGCGTCAGGGCATGTGGGAGAAACTGGACCCGGCTATCGTCAAGACCGATGGCCTCATCACGAAGACGGGCGCGGACTTCGTCGGCACGTATTCGTATGCGGGCGGGATCGGCTTCGACCCGAAGCGCGGCAGCAAGCATCCGACGACCTACGCGGAGTTCTGGGATGTAAAAGCGTTTCCGGGTCGTCGGGGTTTGCGCCCACGGGTGAGCGAGAACCTGGAGATGGCGTTGCTCGCGGATGGCGTCGCGCCCGACAAGCTCTACCCGCTCGATGTCGAGCGCGCCTTCGCGGCGATGGACCGCATCAAGCCGGGTGTGCGCAAGTGGATCGAGACGACGCCGGAGACGGTGACGCTTATCGCGAGTAACGAACTCGATTTCACGTACACGTATCTGAGCCGCGTTTTGCCCGCGCAAAGAGCGGGTACGTCGGTGCAGATGTCGATGAAGCAGACGCTCAACAGCCTCGAATATCTCGCGGTGCCGAAGTACGGCAAGAACACGCAGGCTGCCATGCAATACGTGGCGTTCTGTCTGCGCCCCGACCGCCAGGCCGCATTCTGCGAGATGGTCGAGTTCGCGCCGAACGCGGTGCAGGCCATGCCGCTCGTATCCGCCGCCGCCAAGGCGCGCATGCCGGACATGCACGATCCAAACAGCGTGATCATCAACGACACGTGGTGGGGCGATCACTACGACGCGTTGCAGAACCGCTTCACGACCTGGATGCTGACATAAAGTAGCGTAAAACAAGGGGCGCGCGATGAGTTACACGCTGAACCTGAAGGCTGTCGTCGTGATGCTGCTGCCGCTCTACGGCCTGCTCGCGGTGTTCTTTCTGTGGCCGCTCGGCGTAGTCGGCTGGTCGAGCATCTACGAACAGGCGTTCACGCTGCGCGGCTACGAACAGGTGCTGACGAGCGCGCTCATACATCGCGTGCTCGGCAACACGATGATCATCAGCGCGCTCGCCACGGCGACGAGTCTCGTGCTTGGGTATATCGTCGCGCTGCATCTCGCCCGCATGCCCATGTCGAAGCGCGCGCCGTATCTCGTGATGGTGATGTTGCCGTTCTGGACCAGCGTGCTCGTGAAGAGTTATGCCTTCACCGTCGTGCTAGGCAGCGCGGGGATCGTCGCGAAACTCGCGGGATGGTTGAGTGGCGATACATGGCATCCCGACCTCATGTTCAACCGCACTGGCGTCGTGATAGGAATGACCAACTATCTTCTGCCGTTCATGGTGCTGCCCATTCTCACGAGCCTCACCACGCAGAACCGCAACCTCAAGTTCGCCGCCGAACTCATGGGCGCAGGTCCCGCGATGATCTTCGCGCGCATCACGTTGCCTTTGTCGATGCCCGGCGTGTTTGCAGGCGTTCTCATGTGCCTCACGCTCTCCATGGGCATGTACATCACGCCCGCGTTGCTCGGCGGACCGCGCGACATGATGCTCGCCAACCTCATCGACTTCTACACGCGGCAGACGCTCGACTGGACGCTGGCCGCTTCCATCGCGGTGATGCTGCTCGTGCTGTCCGGGGCGCTGATCGCAGTGCTCGGACGTGTTCAGCGCGGCACGGAGGCGCTCGCATGATGGATACCGCAACGCGTGTCAGCAACGAATTCGTCAAGCCCGAACCGAGGCGCCGCGACTCGCGTGTATTCATGCGCGTGCTCGGTTCCATCGGCGGATGGTGCGGCTATTTGTTCCTGCTGCTGCCAAGCCTCGTGATCGTGCCGATTTCGTTCGGCGGCGGCAGCGAACTGACGTTTCCGCCGAAGACCCTCTCGCTTGCGCTATTCCGGCAGTTCTTCGCCGATCCGGCATGGTGGGGCGCGTGTGTGACGAGCGTGATGGTCGCGCTGCTGGCATCGGTAATCTCGATAGCGGCCGGTGTGCCAGGCGCTTATGCGCTTGCACGCGGCCGGTTTCCGGGCAAGCGCGTACTCGAAACCTTCGCCATCACGCCCATGCTCGTGCCCGTCGTCGTGCTCGGTCTTGGCGTGTATAAGCAGTTCTCGATGCTCTCGCTCGTCAACACGGCATGGGGACTTGCGCTCGCACATGCCGTGCTCGTCGTTCCGTTCGTGATCATTGCGGTAGGCTCGGGCTTGCGTCACGCGGATGCATCGCTCGAAGCCGTCGCGCTTCTCATGGGCGCAAGCCGCGTGCGCATCTTCTTTCAAGTGGTGTTGCCGCAGATACGCGCGTCGGTGGCCGTGAGCGTGCTGTTCGCGTTCCTTCTGTCATTCGACGAGGTGGTGGTCGCGTACTTCATCTCGGGACCGCAGACCACGACCTTGCCGGTCAAGATGTACAGCGCGATCCGCTGGGAAGTATCGCCGGTGCTCGCCGCCGTCTCGACGCTGCTCACGCTGATATCGCTTCTGGTGTGCATCGGCATCATGGCTTTGCAACGGCGCGACGCGTCCGCCGACTAATCTTGAACTAGAGACCAACATGGCGAACAGGTACGACGCGGTGATCATCGGCGCGGGACACAACGGCCTCGTGTGCGGTGCTTATCTCGCGCGCAAAGGCTTCAAGGTATGTCTGCTTGAACGGCGCGAACTCGCAGGCGGCGCGGCCGTCAGCGAAGCGGTGTGGCCGGGGTATCGCGTATCGACCGCGTCCTACACGATGGCGTTGTTGCAGCCGCGTATCATCCGCGAACTCGAGCTTGCGAAGTACGGCTACGAGATCGTCGTGCCGCCGCCCATGCTGCATCTGTATGGCGATGGCAAGAGCCTTGTGTTTCGCGGGGAAGGCGAACGGCTTCATGCGGATATCGCGCGCTTTAGCCGCGCCGATGCCGATGCATACGGTAAGTATCGCGCGCATATGGCTCGGCTCGGCAAGGTCGTCTCCGAGATGCTCTGGGAGATTCCGCCCGATCCCGCCGATGCCGCGCTCGGCGCGCGCGGGCGTTTGCTTGGATTCGCCTGGCGTTTCCGCGATATGGGCGAGCAGTTCTACGACTTGTACGACGTACTCACGTTGAGCGCGCGCGATTACCTGTCGCGCTGGTTCGAGTCCGATCAGATGATCGCGGCGCTGGGCTTCTACGCGTCGTGCGGCGGAGCGGCCACGAGCATCTGCTCACCCGGCTCGGCGTATGTGTTGCTGCGCGGCTTCATTCGCGATCACACCACGAACGAGGGGCCGGCGGGCTTCGTGCGCGGCGGCATGGGTTCCATCTCCGAAGCCATCGCGGCATCGGGGCGGGCGCATGGCATGGAGGTGCGTTGCAATGCGCCGGTGGCGTCGGTAGAGATAAGCGGCGGACGAGCGACGGGCGTGCGGCTCGCATCGGGCGAATCGATCGAAGCGGGTTGCGTCATATCGAACGTGGCGACCAAGATCCTGTTTCAGCAACTCGTCGATGCGGATTACGTGCCGCCTGAATTTCTCGCGCGTGTCGCGCAAATACGCGACCGTTCCACCGCTTTCAAAGTGAATCTCGCGTTGCGACGCCTGCCCACTTTCACGGATTTCGATTCCAATGCAGCGGGTTTTGCTTATCCGGCGCAAGTTCGTATCGGACCTTCGGTGGAGTATCTCGAACGCGCGTGGGATGCATCCAAGTATGGCGAGATATCGCCGCGACCGCCGCTCGTCGTGCTGACGCCAAGCGTGATGGACCCAAGCGTCGCGCCTGCGGGCAAGCATCTGATGAGCATCTTCGGCCAGCATGCGCCTTATACGTTACGCGAAGGAACATGGGACACGCAGCGCGAACGTCTCTTTCATATCGTGCTCGATACGCTTGCGTTGCATGCGCCAGATATTCGCGACTGCATCGACGATGCGCAAGTGCTTTCGCCCGCCGATCTGGAGCGCATCTTCGCGCTGCCGGGCGGTCATGTGCATCACGGTGAACTGAGCGCGGATCAGATCTTCTTCAGGCGGCCGGTGCAGGGGGCCGCGGACTATCGCACACCGGTGAAGGGACTCTATCAATGCGGGGCATCCGTGCATCCGGGCGGCGGCGTGACGGGCGTGCCCGGCCACAACGCGGCGCAGGTCGTGATGCGCAGCGAGCGTCACTGAGCGGCATCATTCACGGAATCCGACGATGAACATGATCGAACTGAAGCAGGTCTCGCGGCGCTACGGCGAAGTGCAGGCGCTCGCGCCGCTCGACTTCAGCGTGAAGCAAGGCGAGTTCGTCACGCTGCTCGGCCCTAGCGGCTCGGGCAAGACTACGCTGCTCAACGTGATAGCGGGCATGGTCACGCCATCGTCCGGGCAGATTTTCGTGCGCGGCATCGACATCACGAATGCGCCGCCGAGTGCCCGCGGACTCGGCATGGTGTTCCAGAACTATGCGCTGATGCCGCACATGACCGTGTTCGACAACATTGCGTTCCCGCTGCGCGTGCGCAAGATGCCGAAGGACGAGATTCGCCGCAAGGTAAGGGACGTGCTCGACATGGTGCGCTTGCCCGACATCGCGATGCGCAAGCCGAAGGAACTGTCGGGTGGCCAGCAGCAACGTGTGTCGCTTGCGCGTTGCATCGTCTATAACCCGGCGTTGATCTTGCTCGATGAACCGCTCGGCGCACTCGACAAGAAGCTGCGCGAACAGATGCAACTCGAGATTCGCCGGCTGCATGCGGAACTCGGCATCACGATGCTCAACGTCACGCACGATCAGGACGAGGCGCTTTCGATGTCGGACCGCATCGTGCTCATGAATCAGGGGCGCGTCGAACAGATCGCGACGCCCGACGAGCTGTATCGTTCGCCGCGCACGGCGTTCGCGGCGAGCTTTATCGGCACGGCCAATCTGATCTCGGGCACCGTGCAGGACGACATCGGGACGCATGTGGTCGTGTCGACTCCGCTTGGCATGCTGCGCGCCGCGACGGCATCGCAGACGATGTCGCGCGGTGCGGCCGTGAAGCTACTGGTGCGACCGGAAAGCGTGCGAATGACGTCCGCGCATCGGCCGCCTGACGATCATGCTGTCGATGGCATCTGTCATTCCGGCACCCTCGAAGACTCGATCACGCTCGGCAGCGTCGTGCGTCATCACGTGCGTCTTGCCGACGATACGCAGATCGTCGTCCAGCAACAGGGCACACGGCGGCGCGCCGAACATGAGCGCGGCGCACCGGTGCTCGTCGACTGGGCGCCGGAGGATTGCCAGATCATTCTTCAAGACTAAATACGCGCGACAGGCGCGCCTCGCCGTGCGAGGTTTCGAATTTCGTGGAGAGCATGTATGAAGACACAGTCGCCGACCGTGGCGGACGAACTCGTCCGTCGAAAGCGTCAGGAGCAACTCGCATTGCCTGAATCGCTCGGAGATTTCGTGCGCGAACAGGCCGCGCTATATGGCGACAAGACCGCTGCGGTGTGGTTCGATCGCAGTATCGAGATGACGTATGCGCAAATCGATCGCGCGGCTTCACAGCTTGCCGATTCATTTGTTAGGCGCGGTATTCGCAAGGGCTGTCACGTTGGACTGATGTTGAAGAACACGCCCGAGTTTCCCATCTCGTGGATCGCGCTGGGTCGTATCGGCGCGGTCATGGTGCCCGTGAACACCGCCTACACGCAGGACGAAATGATGTTCGTCCTTACCGATGCCGACGTGCAGTACCTCGTGATCGACGCCGAATTCCTACCGCGTCTCGCCGATGCGCCCACGCTGCCCGCACTGCTTGCATGGGAACGTGTGATCGTGTGCGGCGAGAGCGAGCATCCGCTGCAATGGCAGGCTTTGCTCGATGCGGGCAGCGCCATGTTCAATGCGCCCGGAACGGTGTCGCGCAACGACCTGTTGAATCTGCAATACACCTCAGGCACGACGGGCTTTCCGAAGGGCTGCATGCTGACTCACGATTACTGGATGATTCATTGCCACGGTGCGGCGCGTAACAGGCGCGGCCCCGAAGCGGGCATCGAGAACGTGTTGATCTGGGCGCCGTTCTTCTACATGGACCCGATGTGGCAGTTCCTGATGACGCTTAAGCTCGGTGGCACCGCGTACATTGCCGAGCGCATGAGTCTCACGCGCTTCATGTCGTGGCTCATCGATTATCGGATTCACTACTGCATCTTTCCCGAGCCTGCCTTGAGCGCGCATCCACGGAGCGAACGCGACGCCGATGTATGCCTGAAGTATGTGAGCATCTACGGATGGACCAGAAGCGCGCGCGAAGAAGTGCAGGCGCGCTTCAACGTGATTGCTCGCGAAGGCTTCGGCATGACCGAAGTAGGAACGGGCGCACTCGTGCCCGCGTGGGCCCATGATGAGGCGCTCGAACGCACTTGCGGTCTGCCTGCCCCGTTTCGTGAACTGCAGGTTCGTCGCGATGACGGCAGTATCGCCGATATAGATGAAGTCGGTGAACTCTGGATTCGCGGGCGCGGCATTTTATGGGGGTACTACAAGCGTCCAGAGGCCAACGCCGAGAGTTTCGATGGCGACTGGTTTCGCACGGGCGATCTGTTTCGACGCGATGCAAAGGGCTTTTATTTCATCGTGGGACGCATCAAGGAGATGATCAAGCGCTCGGGCGAGAATGTCTCGGCAACCGAAGTGGAGACCGTTCTACGCAGCATGGATGCAATCGATGAAGCCGCAGTCGTGCCGGTGCCCGATCCGCTGCGTCGCGAGGAAGTGAAGGCGTACCTCAAGTTGCGCGAAGGACTCACGCATAGCGACGTTCCGCCCGCGGCGGTGTTCGAGCATTGCGCGCTGCATCTCGCGTCGTTCAAGGTGCCACGTTATCTGCAATATATCGTCGGCGATTTTCCGCGTACGCCTTCGCGCAAGATCGCGAAAAAACGCCTGATTGCCGAGACAACCGATCCGTTCGTCGATACCTTCGATCGTCAGGAGTCGCGTTGGCGGTAACGCCAGACGCTTGCCGGAGCTGCCCATGTTCGTGGACTTTTCGAGCCGTCCTCCGTCGTTGCAGTTCGACGGTCCTGTCACTCATCTGGCGAATTATCGGCGCGTGTACGAGGGTACGGAGCGTCAAGTCGCGAGTGCGAATGGTGTCGATCCACTCGACGACTATCTCGCGACTTACGAGCGACTGAAGGCGCGACATGTCGTGTTGAAGGCGCGCGATCTCACCAGCACGTTCGGCGTGAAGATAGCGAACGAGCACGTGGCTGCGTTTTGTCACACGCATGGCGAGCGCTACATCGGCTTTGCAGGCGTCGATCCGCATAAAGGCGATGCGGCGGTCGCGGAGTTCGAGACGGCGGTGCGCGAACTCGGTCTGCGTGGGTTGAATGTGCAGGGCTTCGAGCATAAGTTGGCTATCGACGATCCCTTGCTGTTTCCGCTTTATCGCAAATGTGTCGAATTAAACGTGCCGGTGAATATTCATTGCGGCACGAACTTCTCGACGCATACCTCGATGATGCATGGCCATCCTGCCGCGCTCGATCGCGTGATGATGACGTTGCCCGCGTTGCGGGTATGCGCTTCGCCGCCGGGATGGCCGTGGGTGCATGAACTGCTTGCGGTGGCGTGGCGGCATCCGAATGTATGGATAGGCACCGTGGCTGTGCGGCCGAAGCTGCTTGCCACCGCGCACTCGGGTTACGAGCCGCTTTTGCAATACGGCAAGACAGTGCTTAAGAAGCGCATGATCTTCGGGTCCGCGTTTCCGATGATGCCGGTCGACAAGGCTTTGCACGAGTTCGATGCGCTTGGGATGGCGGATCAGGTTCGCGAGGATTGGCTCTGCAACAACGCGGTGCAGTTCCTCGGGGGCTAAAGCGCCCGCGTCGTGAATCAGAATGAAAGGCGGTACGCGTGTTGCTGACAGTGAACGTCGTATGACCTTCAAGCCAGCGCTCAACTCACGAGGAACACGATGGAACCGATGAAGCCCATGAAACCCATGACGCCGATGCAACCGATGGAGTCCATGAAGCCGATGGAACATTGGTGGCCGGACAATCTCGGCGAGCCGCAAACGAGTGGTGCACAGAACGGTCTGCGCTACGCCTTCTTTGCGGATGCGAAGCGACTTTTAATCGAAGACAACGGCACGTTAAAGACTTATGACAGCGCGGACCATCGCATTAGCGGGGTGTCCCAAGGAAGTGGCGCAGGGCATGGCCCTGCGTTTACCAGTCAGAATGGCGTGGTAGACCTTACAACATTGAAGGAGATTAAGTAGCTGGCTTGTCAGGGATGTCTTCCAACAAGGACCGGAAATTTTTTTTCGATGCGTGTCAACACACAGCGTGGCGAGGCGTTAAGCAAGTACTCGCGGTACTTAAGCCGCGACACTGTTAAACAACCACGAAGGGCCTGACCGCCATGAAAAAGCAACTCGTTGCCGCATCGATCGCCGCTTTGTTTTCCGTTGGTGTATTCGCACAGGCTTCGGCGCCTGCCGTAGCCCCTGCAGCTCCGGCTGCCACGACGGCCGACGCCGCGCAGCCCGCAAGTGGAACCAAGACTAAAAAGCATCACCGCAAGCATCACAAGAACACGACGAAGGCTGCCCCGATCCCGTCGTCGGCACCGAAGCCCTAAGCTTTAGGGTGTCGAATTCGCTTCGTTCGGCAGTGGTTCAGGGTTGAAACGATCGAACGAGGTGACGGAGTATTCGAAGTGCGGCTTAAAGGCGCGATACCTGCGCCTTTAGGCCGTTTTCGTTTGCGCTTCCTGGTTGAGTTCTTAAAGCATCGTTGGTGCGGTTTCGTCGACCACGCGCGAACATTGCCTCAGGCTGCTACTAGCGCTATTCTTGAACCGCTTGCAGTAATCGAATGCTGGTCAATCCGGGGACAACAACTTCGTGAAGCGAACTCTGGCTCTCTGCTGCATTTTTACCTTGAGCGCAATCCTCTGCGCATGCAACAAAGACGGATCGCGAAGCGCGACTCCAGATGCGGGCGCATCAGCGAGTCAGGCGCCAGTCCAACCCGGACAGGTCGCGAGCGGTACGCAAGCCGCATCGGCCACGCAGGAGCACAGCGCGCCAGCCGCCGTCACCGTTATCACCAAAGCGCAATTGCCAGGCGAGGCGACTGAGACACTGCGTCTGATCAAGGCCGGTGGTCCGTTCCCCTTCGCCGAGGACGGTGTCATGTTCCGCAATAGCGCCGCAATGCTGCCGCAACATCCGCGTGGCTACTACCGCGCCTATACCGTGCGCACGCCGGGCGCGACGGATCGCGGGCAACGACGCATCGTGTGCGGTGGACAGCGCAAACAGACTAATGACTGCTATTACACTGAAGATTACTACGTCAGTTTCAAGCGTATTGCAGATTGATTTGGAATAAGCGGGATGCCTTGGGGCGCCTTCTTAAAAGGACCTCGATTGCTTCTTAGCGATTCTTAGGCGCGCTGCTCGACGTTGGTAATGGCGGTGGGGAATGCTATCGTCATACGTTTAGATGGGTTGAAGCGTTGGATGGCATCCCCATCCATATCGAGGAGCGTAAGTGATTCTTGAGGCGAGTCGTAGGCAATAGTGTCGTATGACCCGCCAACATAATCGAAGAGCGTGAGTCGACCATCAGTCCGGTGTGCCCGCAAGCCCTAGCAAATAGGCGCGATCTGCCTCCGGCAGCCCGTCAAGCCACTGTTGTTCAGTTCCAGGCTGAGGCAAGACTTGTCCGTATTCGATCATGTTCGCAGGCGGCAACTCGGAGAGATAAACCCATAAAAAACGCTTTTCTAACTTCGAGATTCGATGAAGGGATTCCACGATATCGGCAAGCAACCTGGCCTTTTGCTCAGGCGTTCTTCCTGCGCGAATGTGTCCATGCACGAAGATCTGATTCGTATCGATCCGCTTACCGCCCATGAAATGAGCCCCTCGTGGAATCGCGCTGAACATGACCTGCGCGAAGAAAGTTTGCGCACCCGTGGCTTGACTATGCGCTCGGGTGATTTCGCGCGCGATGTTTGCTTTCGCGTCATCGGAAAGCAGTCCGTCCGTGACAGATACGAAGTAAGTCGGCATATGGCGTCTCCCTAATTAGCGTTTATCCGCTAGCGTTGCATGTTCTTTTCGAAGCGCTCCGCAAATTCATCCGATAAGAGCTTGTCCAGCACGCCGCGCAATACTTCGGCTTCGGCGCGGCCCAATGATGAATCGAAGATAGCTTGCGCCTTACGCCACAGAACGTCGGATTCAGCGAGCTTCTCGCGTCCTTCGGGCGTGAGACCAATCGATTTATGCCGCCTGTCGTCAGGGTTCACCGCGAGTGAGATGAAGCCGTCACGCTCAAGCGGCTTGAGCGTATGCGCGAGCGCGCCCGAATCCATTACCAGCGCTGCAGCGAGCTTGCCGACGTTGGTCGGCTCCGATCGCCCGATCTGAGCGAGCACCGCGCGCTGCGTGATTTTCAGGCCGCTTGGCGATATTGCCGCGTCATAGAGTTGTGAAATACGTCGCGTGGCCTTGCGCAGTGCGGTGCAACTGCAACCGGGTCGCCCGCGATTCACATTCTTTGCCGCCATTTTCGTTGCCATCACTCATTCCTCTGCGAAGTTTCCTGCAGAGTCATTATTCCATTATCAGCATATGCAGGCAATTGACAGATTGCAAGCATATGCTGATAATTCGCCGCACCGGTCCTCATCAAATGGAGCTCCATCATGCCGTTTGTTCGTATCGACTTGAAGAAGGGAAAGGATGCCGACTATCGCCAGCAGATCGGCCTCGTCGTTTATGAAGCGATGCTCAGTGTCGGTGTGCCACAGAACGACCGCTTCCAGGTCATCAACGAGCATGAAGACGCCAACTTCATGTTCGATCCGACGTATCTTGGCATTGCGCGCGACGACGACCTCGTCATCATCCAAATCACGTGGAACGAAGGACGTAACACCGATCAAAAGAAAGCGCTCTACCGCGCAATTGCCGAGGGACTTTCGACAGCGCCGGGCATACGGCCTGAGAACGTCTTCATCAACCTGGTCGAAGTGAAAAAAGAGAACTGGTCGTTCGGCAACGGCATTGCGCAATACGCGGTTTGAGGAGCGCGCCGCATGGATCGTTCACTCGCAAGCAGACCGGACGCCGCGACGAAGCGGCATGAGTGGCTCGTGCTCATCTGCACCTCGGCGCCGTCCTTCATGCTGCAACTCGATGCGAACATCGTGTCGGTGTCGCTGCCCTCCATTGCGCGCTCGCTTCATGCGGATTTCGCGGGCATCGAGTGGGTGATCACGGCGTACATGTTGAGCTTCGCGTCGCTGTTGATGCCAGCAGGCGCGCTCGCCGACCGCTTCGGACGCAAGCGCTTGCTCGTTACAGGGCTGATGTTGTTCACCTTCGCATCGCTGCTATGCGGGTCCGCGTGGAACTTGCCGATGTTGATAGCCGCGCGCGCGTTGCAAGGCGCCGGTGCGGCCATGCAATTGAGCGCCGCACTCGCCACCTTGTCGCACGCATTCCACGGCGAAGCACGGGCGCGAGCGTTCGCGTTTTGGGGCACCGTAGTGGGCATCGGGATCGCGAGCGGTCCGGTGGTCGGTGGACTGATCACGCAGGCGTTCGGCTGGCAATGGGCGTTCTATGTCAACGTGCCGATAGGCGTCGTATTGCTTGCGTTGATCTTGCGCGTGATCGAATCGTCGCGCGATCCGCACTCGATGCGACTCGACCTGCCAGGCGTCGCATGCTTCGGAACGGCGCTCTTTCTAACGACGCTTGCGCTTATCGAAGGCAATCGGCGCGGCTGGCATGATCGCTGGATCATCGCTGAATTCGTGGGCGCTGGCGTGCTGTTCGTGTTGTTCGTCATTGTCGAGCGACGTCAGACGCGGCCGATGCTCGATCTATCGTACTTCCGCAATCGAACGTTTCTCGGTGCGACGCTCGCGCAGTTTGCGTTTTCCATCGGCATGCTCACGATGCTGACGTTCGTGCCGATCTTTCTGCAAAGCGGTCTCGGCGCGACATCGGCGAGTGCGGGTCTCATGATGCTGCCGATGGTCGGGCCACTCTTTATCGTGCCGCGTCTCGTGTCGCGTCATCTCGCGCATCGCCTGACAGGGCGCGCGTTGCTTTCGCTCGGGTTGCTTACGGTGTGCATCGGGCTCGTCTGTTTCGCGGCGGTCGTGACCATGCTTGCTTATGCGCCTCTCATCGTAGGCATGATCGTGACGGGCATCGGCGCGGGCATGCTCAACGGCGAGACGACCAAGGTTTCGATGACCGTGATCCCGAAGGAGCGATCCGGCATGGCGTCGGGTGTGTCGGGCACGACGCGTTTTACCGGACTCGTCATTGGAATCGCGATGCTCGGCGCGGTGATGTTTGCGCGTGTCCAAAATGTCATTACGAATTCGATGCCTTCCGTCGATTCGCAGCAGCGCCTTCATCTCGTAGTGGATATCACTGCAGGGCATCTTCAGCGCGCAACCTTGCCAGGTTGGAGCGATGCCGCGTTGCATACACTCGGTGCGATTAGCTTCGCCAAAGGGTATCAAGCGCTGTTCGTCGTGGCTGCATTGTTCATGTTGTTGTCGGCAGCGTTGACTTGGCGCCTCGTGAATCCGGCTGAGACACCGCCGACTTTAGCACGCTGAATTAAGGCTTGAAATCAGCCAGTATCACGCCGTTGCGAATATTTTCAAGCGCATGGGCTATGTAGTCGACGGTCGGCTCAGGCGGATGGTCCGGCAGCGCCCAAACAAACGCAGAACACTTGTGCGGCTCCATGTTCGCAAGGACGCCTTCCCAAGAACGACATGTCAGAAAGAAGCTTATTCGGTTCTGTTCCGAATCGCGTCGCATCACCAACTTGAAGTCGAGAGAACCTGGCGCGATGCTCACGCCGGCTTCTTCCTTCGACTCGCGGATCGCGCATTCCTCGATGGATTCCCCAGGTTCGAGATGACCGGCGACCAGCGAATACTGACCGTCTCTATGGCCGGTATTTGCGCGCTGGATGAAGAGATATTCGTTATTGTCGTTCTTGAACAGGACATGTACGTCGACAACGCTTTGCATTCGGCTCATCTTTGTGCACCGTGGAAGAAGCTGATGTTCGGTTCGCGATCCTACGTCGCGAAGCGGCGAGCGCAAGTTTAAACCGCGAGGCGGCTTATTGGATATTGGCGGCGATGAATCAGGCTGATTGCGTCGAGCCTCGACGGCGACTTTGGTTGAATCCTGATCCGGCGTGCACTATGTTGGAACTCATCCTCTCAGTATTTCCCGAAGCGAGCGCACAAAGCAGCCCTGCCAATGAAGCGCAAATTAGATAGTTTGGAGTCCTCGAACGGCCCTTTAATGCGGGTCATCCATTCAGCATGCATAGCGCATGCGATTCCACTTTGCCTTTTGCCATCACGACGCTTCGCGATGGTATCGAGAGGTCGCTAAGAAGTATCGCTTAGTCAACTTTGTTACCCAGCTTTCGAGCATCGGGATGACAGGGGGCATTGCGCTTTGCTTCTAGAGTAACGCTCTAGCCGTTGCGGGCGGTTGAGAGCCTGAGATTACCGGCTTTCGCAAATGGCCCGGCCGAATTCCTTCCCCTAAGAAGTGCGATAGGGGTCGCTGTCTTTAGCGATCCTCTAAGCAGCTTGCGCTAGCAAACTCGTCGGCCTGTCGCGTCGATTCCATCACACATGGCAACGTCTCGCGACTCGACGCTAGCGCCTACGCCCTGTGCGCTCGCTACCGTTCTAACGGGCTACGCGTCGATCCAACGATTGCGCAATGTCGCACAACGCCTTTAAGACCAACGGTGTCCAATTTTTGTACCCCTGAAACCGCCGCCATCCTTTCGAAATAGAAACTTCATATCAATCGGTATATGTTTCACTGTCAGGAAAACTTAACGCATTTTTTTCTTAATTTCACATTTACAGTCATCTCATAAGACGATAACCTTGCTTCCGTTCTCACCAATTCGGCACATCTTGCTCTAAGCAAGAATTCGCACAGCCGAATACGGTAATAGTTGCTACATCTAACGCGGTTTCTTGTGTCTTACGTTCGGAAGCTTCGATCGGCAGTTCCTGCAGTCGAAAGCAATCGTTTGCTTACGTGCTGAGTACAAAGCAAGCCGCGGAAAGCCGTGACTCGTCGCGAAGTCGACGTGGTGCTACGGCGAACCTCGCAACTAGCGAACTGTGTGCTAGCTGTCGGCGGAAAGTGCCGGCAACCTTTTAAACATGTGCGGGCGCTAGCCCGGCAATTAGTTATGCAAACTAACATGAATGAAAATCAGTCTTCCCATTTCCTGAAAGTTCTGTCGAAAACTAAAGCCGCAGCGCTTGCCACTGCTCTGGTCGCTTCCACGTTGCTCGCAGCTTGCGGTGGCGGCGGCGAAAGCGCAGTCGATGCCGCAGTCGACAAGTCCGCCGCCACGCCGCAATCGACCGAAAAGGCCGCAACCACCAGTTCCATCTTCTACGGCGCAAACGGCCACATCACGAACGGCGGCGCGTATGACACCACGTCGTACGCAACGCAGCTTTCGCAACTCCAAAATCTCGGCGTGAAGATTTACCGTAACGACGTGTACAGCCAGGCATCGGCGAAGGTTCTCGCCACGGTCGCAAAGCAGTTTGCGGCAGGCGGCGTACAGGTTTATCCGGTGATGCTGCTGGGCCTGAACTACAACAGCGAGCAGGCCGCCTATAACGCGGGCTACACGATGGGCCAGCAGACGGCGCAGACGTACAACTACACGTACTACGAAGTCGGCAATGAGCTCGAAGCAAACACGCTCTCTGGCAACTACGACGGCAACGTCTGGAACCATTACAGCAATCAGCCGTTCACGGTCGCACGCGGGTTGATTCGCGGCATGATCGCGGGCGTGAAGTCGGTCAATAGCTCGGCGAAGATCATCGTCGACGGCACGTGGAAGCACACCGCGTTCTTTCAGATGCTTGCGGACGGCTCGCAGCCGGACGGCACGCATGGTCACCCGACTGTCAGCTGGGACATCACGGCATGGCACTGGTACTCGGACCAGGGCGACATGACCCACGCTTGCGGCAACACAGGTTGCCATGACATCCTCGGCGTGCTGAACTCGTTTGGCAAACCGGTCTGGATCAACGAGTACGGTGTGCGTCCGACCTACGGTACGTACTCGGCAATCGCGTCGTACTTCACCGGCAGCTTGATGATGCAGCAGTTTTACAACAACGCGGCAAAGTACAACATCCAGTCGATTCAGGCTTTCGAAATGTACGACGACAGCGAAGGCGCATACGGCCTCATGACGAGCGATGGCAAGACGCAAAAGCCTGCCTTCACCGCAGTCAAGAGTTTCATTGCAAGTCACCCGAAGTAAAGCGAGTCAGAAAGGGCCTTCGGGCTCTTTCTTTTCTTGTTCGGTAAGCGTTGAGGCCCGTTCCCATTCAACCGATGGTCAACGTTCACCAGGTCGCACGTTACGTCACGATGCTCGCTAGCCGCATCAATTCCGACTGACGCGAGCAGGACGTTTTCTTGAGCGTTGCGGCAAGGTGCTTACGTACGGTCGCAATCGACACGTCGAGAATCGCTGCGCATTCATTGACGCTGTGACCGCAGATCAACTCGCACAGCATCCGCGCTTCAGCCTGCGATAAGCCCAACACACTTTGTAGTGTCGCTACCTCCGGCCGGCGAAAAATATGACGGCGCTCAATGCGCAATACCGCTCGCGGCCGTGAGGAAAGCACAAGATCGTCCGCGCGCGTGATCACGATATGCCACGCATGTCCCCAAGCTCCAGTCACGACGATCGTGCTGCACTGACCGCAAGCCAGCGTCTTCGCCACGCTCGACTTGAGTCCTCCGTAGGCCTTCGGGTTCAGATGCATGAGCTGTCCATCGCGGATAGCAAGACCACCCTGGTCGCCAAGTAGGGCCAACGCGTTCGACATCTTGCACATGACGTTCAGATCGGCATCGACGGCGACGACCGTGGTCTCTTCGTTGAACAGATAATCGACCAGCGCTGCGGCATCGCTGCTTTCGAGCGCGACGGCCTTGACCGTCCGAGCGTCCGACATCGCTTCCTGCGCGTTGATCGAAACCGCGACGTTCATCTCCGATGCCACGATACATTCCAGCATTTCATCCCCTTCGGTGTTTTTTTAGGCCGGCTTTGGAGCCATCACGTTGGCACTTTTGCATCGACCAAGCAGAGGCAATTTGTATGCCAAATCCTGCGAAGCCTTGTTGGACAAGAGGTCTCCAAAAGCCGCTCACTGCTAGTTGAAATCCGCACGAATTTGAACCAGGCGGACCAAAACTGTTTCAGTCACGAACGTCCCGCTTTCGGTCGCTAACGTTTGCGCAGCGGCTTTTAAGGGCGATCGACTCAACCGAACGAGCGTCTCAAACGCCCGCCGCACGTGCGTTCTCGTAACACCGTAACGTGTTCCCCGCGACACGAGTCGCGGAAGTTTCATGGCAGCGAGAGGTGTTCATTTGACCCATCGACATCCGCCATCGCCATCCGCCAGAATGCGTTCCATACCACTGCATCGCTTCGGCCAAACGAAGTCTGCAGGAATGACGACGAGAGGCTCGTATGCGACACGATGGCGATGCAAACAGGATCTCGACGAAGGGCGCGTGGCGCATGCCGCAGTTCTGGGTCGCGTCGATGACGTTCGTGACCACGGCCGCGCTACTCGGCAACATGGTCGATAACGCGGCATATGCTCAAGGCGCGCAGGACGCCGATTCGCCGTCGAGCGCTCATGGCTCCGCTTCGGGTAATGAAGCACGTGCGCTCGTCACGCTGCCGAACCCGCCGACGCCGAGTCCGCTTACGAGGGTCCGGCCGCAAGCGGCGTCGCCTGCACTCACCGACAGTGCGACGGTCAGCCGCCAGTCGACGATCACGGGCAGCAACACATTGCCCGCCAAGCCGGATGCCAGATCTCCACTCGTGGATACGCTTGGCGGGATCGTTACCAACGACGCGGTGACGCTGGTAGGCGAAGACTTCTATAACTTTTTTGCTCAGGCATGGACGCAGATGCCGATGAGCGAACGCTATAACGTGTCGGTCCATGAGCGTCCCTCTGCAAGATACGGCAGTCTGATCTGGGTCGAATACGATCAGCGTCGCGTGTTTCAGGCGTTCTTGCCTATTGCCCGGGCGAACGTGCGGCCTATTGCCGAAAGCGCGGCGGCGAGCGCGTTGCAGACAGTGCTGCAGGCGGATATATCGCGCCTGCTGTTTCATGAAGCCGATCTCGCATCGGATGAAATGTAAGTCGCGGCATACGGTAGCAGAAAGACAAAGACAGCATTCAAACGATAAAAGAGAGTTCTAGGAAATCGGGATGACTAACCAAAAGACCTTCACGCGGATATTGCTTACCGCCATTGCCAACGCGGGACTGATCGGCGGAGCGTATGCCTCGCCGCTGGTCTACGAGCCCATCAATCCGACCTTCGGCGGGAATCCCGCGAACGGTCCTGTTCTCATGGATCAGGCGACCGCACAGAACAAGCATCAGGACCCGAGTCTGGCGAGCCTGACCAGTTCGCAGTCCACGCTCGATCAATTCAACAGTCAGTTGCAGCAGGCCATTCTGTCACGCGTGGCGAGTTCGGTGACGAGTTCGATCGTGGGCACGGATGGATCGCTCAAGCCAGGCACCATCAACACGGGCAACTTCTCCATCAACATCGCGCAGATAGCGAACGGCAATCTGCAAGTGACGACGACCGACAAGACCTCGGGTGCTTCAACGACTTTCGTGGTGAGCGGCGGCCAGTAACGCAGCCTACGCCAAATGCTGGAGCGAGGGCTGCGACCAGCCGTCATCCAGATCGATACCAACAAGAAACAGCAAGACACGGGGAATATCATGAACCGATTCGCACTCCGGGCAACGCTCGCGCTCGTCAGCGCCGCCGTGCTCACGCTCTCAGGCTGCGCGGTATCGCCGCAGAATGTGGCGGGCAACGCGACGCTCACGCCGCCCACGCGCGTGACCCGCGACCTCGTGCATCTGCCGCCGCCCAAGGGCCGCGTGCTCGCTGCCGTCTATGGCTTTCGTGATCTGACCGGTCAGTACAAGCCGTCGCCCGACAGTTCGTTTTCATCGCAGGTTACGCAAGGTGGAGCGTCGTTCCTCGTTGCCGCCATGCGCGATTCCGGCTGGTTCACGCCGGTCGAGCGCGAGAATCTTCAGGACCTGCTGACCGAACGCAAGATCATGCGCGCGCTCGAAACACCGGACGACAAGAACCGCGTCATTCCGCAGATCGGCGCGTTGGCGCCGGCCAGCATCATCCTCGAAGGCGGGATCGTGGCGTACGACTCGAATGTGAAGACCGGCGGCGCAGGCGTGGCGTATCTCGGGATCAGCGGCTCGCAGCAATATCGCGTGGATCAGGTGACCGTGAACTTACGCACCGTCGATATACGCAACGGGCAAATCCTGAATAGCGTCTCGACGACCAAAACCATCTACTCGTATCAAGTGGATGTCGGCGTCTACAAGTTCGTTGGCTTCAAGGATCTGCTTCAGGCTGAAGCAGGCTTGACGCGCAATGAGCCGGCGCAGTTATGCGTCAAGGAAGCGATCGAATCCGCAGTGGTTCATCTGATCGTGCAGGGACTGAAGAACCAGACTTGGGCGCTCACGGACGACAAGGACTGGTACGACCAGACAGTTCAGCGTTATCTGCAGGAAAACCAGAACTACGTCGCGGATATGGACAAGGTCAACACCTCGTATGACCCGACGAAGGTCGAACCGGAAAAGGCATCGTCGGGCGGTTGATTCCGGCGCACGCGATTATTACCTCGCATCAGGAGCCGTAAATGAAGAACCGAATAATCAAGAAGTCGATCGCTAATAAAGTATACGGAATGCTTATGATTGTTGCGTCGACCGCGAGTGCCGCTGACCTGTCCTTCATCTCGGATTTCGGTGCAGGGGAGCCGGCTTTCACGGTGAGCCGCCAAAGCGCGACGGTGAATCAGACGGGTTCAGCGAACACGGTGCAGGCCCGGCAAACCGGCGTCAACGCGATCACCATCAATCAGATTGGCGTGGCGAACGTGGCGGCGTCGCAGCAAACCGGGACGCAGAACTGGCAGTCGCTGGTGCAGTCAGGTAACGGCAATCAGTATGTCGGCGTGCAATCGGGGTCATACAACACGGCCAGCGTGACGCAACGAGGCAATAGCGATTACGCGTCGGTTACGCAATACGGGTCTCGCAACGACGCATCGGTAGCGCAACGCGGCAACGGTAATCAGGCAACCATCATTCAAGGAGGCGCCGGCAGCGGCATTCAGGTCCAGCAAACGGGTAACGGAGCAAAGGCGTTGGTGATCGCCCGATAAGCATACAACAATGAGCAAGGAATCAAGGAGCAGCCATTCGATGAAACGACGAGTGAAGTAGCGGCAGCAGCAGGGGAAAGGCGGCAAGTGCACACCATGAAAATGCCAAGCAGGCCGGACCACTGAAATGAAAGCAAAAGCACAAACACGAAACCATCGTTCACTGGTTCATATAAGGGGTTGACCAATCATGAAGATCAAAGCATCCGTCGTTGCAATGGGGTTTCTGGCACTGGCCTCGTCGAGCGTGTTCGCCGAAGCCATCAACAACACCGTCACCGTGACCACGACCGGTACATACAACAATGCATTGGTTGACCAGAAGGACACGAACGGCGATAACGTCGCAATATCGCAGCAGGGCGGCCTTATCGCGGCCGGCAACCGCGCGAGTGTCACCGAATCGAGCTCACGCGACAACACAGTTGTGATCAACCAGTCGAGTGTGCTTAACAACGCATCGGTCAATACGAGCGGCGGTGCGGGCAATGCAACAAACATCGATCAGAGCGGTGTGCTTACCGCCGCCAAGGCGTCGGTCGTGCAAACGGGCGAAGTGCAGAACAAGGTCAACATCACGCAGACCGGCTTCGTGAGTGGTTCGACCGCCAACGTGAACTCGAACAATGGCACCGGCAACACGACTTCGATCTATCAGACCGGTGTGAATTCGGCGAGCGTTGCGCAGAATGTCGGTTCGGATAACACGACGATCATCAGCCAGACCGGCGCGCTCGGCGTGGCATCGGTGGGCCAGGCTTCGTCGTCGGGTAACAACACGAATGTTCAGCAAGATGGCGCCAGCGGCAACGCAACGGTCTCTCAGACGCTCGGCTACGACAACACCACGAACATCGCGCAGCATGGCTCGCTGGAGACGGCAACGGTCTCGCAACTCGGCGCGCTCGGCAACACGACGCAGATTCTGCAAACCGGTCCGAGCAACACGGCAAACGTCGCACAGACTTTGTCGGCGGCCAACCTGACTTCGATCTCGCAGACCGGCTCGAATAACGACGCGGCCGTCTCGACGATGCTTGCGCTAGGCGGCAACGTCACGGTGTCGCAGATGGGCTCGAAGAGTCAGGCCTCGGTTTCGCAGGTGAGCGAAGCAGGTTCGAGCGCGACCGTGTCGCAAAGTGGCTCAGGCGTGAATAATGTCAGCACGTTGCAGCAAAACGGCAGCGGCAACGAGATCACGTCGACCCAGGTTTCGAGTGGCACGGCCGTCAACACGGCGGGCCTTTCGCAAGTCGGCGCATTCGGCTCGAAGCTCGATCTGCTCCAGCATGGCAGCGGCAACAATGCGGTGGCGTATCAGGCCGGGATGGAAGAAACGCTGTTGGCATCGCAAGATGGCGTGAGCAACGAGTTGTACTCGTCGCAATCGGGCAGCGGCAACCGCATTGCATCGACGCAAGTTGGTGGAAGCAACTACGCATCGGTCACGCAAGCCGGTTCAAGCAACATCGCCACCGTGACGCAAACAGGCATCCACAACTCGACGACGATCGCTCAGCACTAAGGGGCGTAGTAAAGATCGTTGTGTGTGTTCGACTCGAACGGCCGAGCCCCCGGCCGTTTGATCGATGCTCTCCTTCACCCCGCGTGGTGCCGGTCGATATTCATAGCCACCACGCCGGGTGCTTTTCCATTCAGACGCGCTTTGCCTGAGAGGAGCCGATCATGATCGCGTTCTCCGATGTCGCCGTGTCCTTCGATGTCACTTCCGCCAACGGTTCGATCCGCGTCGTTCCGTACGTTGTTTGCGTGTACGACACCGGCCTCGACTACGACTTGCACGTGCTCAAGTCGGGCGCGTCGGGCACGTCGAACGTGTCGCAGTCGGGCAGTTTGCATTTGCGCGGCGGCGAGAGCCGAGCGGTCTCGACGCTTGCCGTGTCATCGGCGAAAGGGGAGGCTTGCAAGGTCAGCATCACGTTGATGCAGGCCGGGCGTGTGATCCGTACGGTCAGCACGGATTGCGGAACTGGCAGCGCTTACCAGGCGACTCGTTGAAAGCCCGAGCGGCCGTTTGAACCATCAACTTTGCCACTGAGTTTTCAATCGTTCGATGAACCATTTGCCTGCAGGTCCAGGCGGCCGCGAAGGCTGCTGAAAAATGGACATCGTCAAAAGCCAGCCGCTGGGCGGCATCTCGTCCGTATCGAGAACAACCAGCGTCCCTGCGGCGATGTCTTTTTCGACCATATGCAAAGGCATGCCTCCCCAGCCCACGCAGTCCTTTAAAAACGCGTATTTGGTGGACAAGTCCGCCAAGCGCCAGGTCGAAGCGGAGGCCACGCCGAAGTCGCGACCTGCCGTGAGATCGGATCTGTCGGTCAGCACCAGTTGAACGTGGCGGCCAAGCTCACGCCGTGTTATTCGGCGACTGATGGCTGCAAGCGGATGCTGCGCCGAAGCCACCGCGACCACGGGCACGTCGCCGAGCCGCTCGCTCGTCAGCGATGAAAATGCCTGCGGCAGCGGCGGTAGTATGCCGAGACTGCATCGGCCGTCGAGAACGGGTAGATAAGCCGCTCCCAGTCCTTCGACGAAGAGACGTAGCGGCGTCAGTGGAAACTGCTCGGCGAAGGCCTTTGCGACTGCACTGATCACGTCAGTCGGGAAGAAAACGTCGACCACTACCGAGAGTTCGGCTTCCACGCCCGATGTCATGAGCCTCGCACGCGCCTTCAACGCATCCACCCCGGCGACGATATTGCGAGCGTCCGCGAGCAACAGCGCGCCCTCCGGTGTGAGCTTCGGGAATCGTCCAGAGCGCTCGAAAAGAATGACGCCCGTTTGATCTTCCAATCCTCCGACCCAGCCACTCACCGCCGACTGAACGCGATTGAGTTTTCGCGCTGCCGCCGAGAAACTGCCCTCATCCACGGCGGCGATAAAGGTTCTGAGTTGATCCAGCGATATTCCATCGAGCATGGCGGCTATCCATCTCCGAGCGTGATGGATTGTATCTCGATATGCCGTCTTCCCAGATCGTTCACGCAATGCCACGATCTACTCAAGCAACGACGTACTCGTGACCAACCAGAAAAAGGAATTCTCATGACTTATTCGATCATCGGGAGCGGCAGCGTAGGCGCCGCGATTGCCCGTCAATTCGCTCGCAGCGGCATCACGGCAGGCATCGCGAACACGCGCGGGCCGGAATCCATCGCACCTATCGCGCAAGAGCTCGGCGACAAGATCGTACCTATGACGTTGCAGGACGCGCTCAAGGCCGACGTGATCATTCTCGCGGTTCCGTTCTGGGCGCATCGCGATGTCGCCAAGGCTATGGCTAGCTGGCAAGGCAAAGTCGTAATCGACGCCACCAATGCCTATGGCGTGCCGCTAAACGAACTGGACGATCTGCCTTCCTCGGCGGTCGTGGCGAAGGCGCTGCCAGGCGCACATTTGGTCAAGGCGTTCAACCATCTGCCCGCGCGCGTGCTCGCGCAGGAACCCGCGACTTCAGCGGGACGCCGAGTGCTCTTTTTATCGAGCGATGATGAGGGCGCCAACGCAACCGTCGCGGCGCTCGTCGAACGGCTCGGTTATGCGCCGGTCAGTCTCGGCAAGCTCGCCGAAGGCGGTCAACTCGTACAGGCCCGTGACAAGCATTGGGCGGCGTTGATCTTTCAGGACCTGTTCAAGCAGGAGCAATGAGCCCTGTACGATCATGTCATAGGACCCGAGCCATATGACCGGAGAAGGTTGGCTATCCGTGCGCTCGATGACATATAAAGGCGCCGCTTGAAGTCGTGTGGAAGTTGCTCGTCGATGCAAAGCAGGGGTCGAGCGACTACTGCGTGCCTCTATAAAAACGCATTCAGCGCACCCGCCGTGACGAATACAGCGATAGTCCGCTTGACATGCGAGCGGATCTCGTTGCGAAGATCATCGAGGTTTTCATCCATCAATGCTCTCATGAGCATGGGCGGGACGATTGCATCGAGCATCTGAGTGGCGATGATCAACGCATTGCGCTTGATGGCAGCGCGCGCACTGGCGTCGCGCGCAATTTGCGAATGTTCCGCCATCAAGCTCGCTACCGCGTCGATGCCGCGCAGGCGCCCCGCCTCGCGTGTCATTTTCGCCAGCGACGGAAATCGCGGCGCGTCGGCTACCACCACTCTGATCAACCCGATCACCTCGTCGTCGAGCAAGCGTGTGACGAGCGCGCGCGTCACCCCTTCGAGTTGCTCGACGAGAGCAGAGGATTGCGGCGCCTCGAACACGGGACGCAAGCACCGCTCGCAATTTCGTTTGACCACTTCGGCGAAGAGCGCTTCCTTGCTCGGATACCGACTGTACAACGTTGCCTTGCCTGCGCCCGCCGCCTCGGCGATGCGCTCCAGCGACGCTCCAGCGAAACCCTGCTGCAGAAAGACGGTACTCGCCGCGTCCAGAATGCGCTCTTCCACATCGCCTGCCATCGCGTTGGACGGACGGCCTTTCTTGCGCGAGAACATGGCTCCTATGGGGCATAGGGAGGCATGTCCGTTGCCATCTTTCATCGTGCGTTTCACGGCTGATCCTTGCATAAATCTCCAGCGCAAGATTAACACAGACGCCGCTTATTAAAAAAAGAACGATACCGTTCCGTTCTATTGTAGAATGCATCTCAATATTGGTTGGGAGAGTGCAATGGCCGGAAGTGAAAGCGAAGATAGCAAGCCCTCCGGCGATGCCGGAGAAGGCGACCGCGAGCAAGCCGACAAGAAGCCGGGCGAGGAAACGTCCAAGCCGATGAGCCCGAAGCGCAAGCGCATGAATGCCATCATCGGCGGAACGGTATTACTGATTTGTGTGGCTGGAGGCGTTGCGTACTGGCTCCATAGCCGGCACTACGAGAGTACCGACGACGCGTTCATCGACAGCAATCAAAGCCAGATTGCATCGCAGGTGAACGGTCGCGTGATCGAATTGCTGGTGGCGGATAACCAGCACGTCGAAAAGAATCAGCCGCTCTTGCGCATAGATCCACGCGACTTCGAAGTGAAGCTCGAACAAGCCGAGGCACAGGAAGCCAATGCCGTTGCGCAAGTTGCGCAGGCGCATGCCGACCTGCTGTATCAGCAAGCCAATCTCGCGCAGCAGACCGCGCAGGTGCGCGTCGCGCAGGCCGATCTACTGCAGGCGCAACAGGATCTCGCGCGCTATACGGGCACGGACCCGGCCGCCATCACGCGTCAGCAACTCGAACAGAGTCAGGCGACCACCAAGAGCGCGCTCGCGAGGCTCGATAGCGCGAAGCAGGCCGTTCAGGCGGGCGAAGCGCAGGTCGCGTCGCAACGAACCAAGATCGACGCCGCTCAGGCATCGGTGCGTCAGACGCATGCGGATGTCGATAACGCGAAGCTGCAATTGAGCTACACGGAAGTCGTCGCACCGCAGGCAGGGAAGGTGACGCGCCGCACCGTGAACCTTGGCAACTACGTGACGCCCGGACAGGCGCTCGTTGCAGTGGTGCCCGACGAGATGTGGGTCACCGCGAACTTCAAGGAAACGCAGCTCGTTCACATGAACGTGGGACAACCCGTGGATGTCACCGTGGATGCTTATCCCGACAAGGTTCTCCACGCGCATGTCGAGAGTCTGCAACGCGGTACGGGCTCGGTGTTCAGCAGCCTGCCTGCGGAAAACGCCACGGGCAATTACGTGAAAGTGGTGCAGCGTCTGCCCGTGAAGATCGTCTTCGATGGCGACGACTGGCGCAACATGCCGCTCGCGCCGGGTCTCTCCGTCAGTCCGCGCGTGACGGTACGTTGACATGGCCGCTACGCACGCAGCATTGCCGAGGTCGGCGGCGGGGCCCTTCAATCCGTGGCTCATCGCGGTCATCGTGTCGATTGCCACCTTCATGGAAGTGCTCGACACGACCATCGCGAACGTGGCGCTCAGGCATATCGCGGGCGGACTCGGTGCGAGTCTCGACCAGAGCACGTACATCACGACGAGCTACCTGGTGAGCAACGCAATCGTCTTGCCTATCAGCGGATGGCTTGCGAACGTGATCGGGCGCAAGCGCTTCTACATGATCTGCGTGTTCCTGTTCACGGTCAGTTCGGTGGCGTGCGGCTTCGCCACCTCGCTGCCGATGATGATCGTCTTTCGCGTGCTGCAAGGACTGGGCGGCGGCGGTCTCGCGCCGGTCGAGCAGAGCATTTTCGCGGACACGTTCACACCGGACAAGCGCGCGATGGCGTTTGCGCTGTATGGCTTTACGGTCGTCACGGCGCCCGCCATCGGACCGATGCTTGGCGGCTGGATCACCGAGAACTATTCGTGGCACTGGGTGTTCCTCATCAACCTGCCGGTGGGGATGGTGTCGCTCGTCCTGACGTGGATGTTCGTAAGCGACAGCAAGCTCGTTCAGCAAGAGCGTCGCGCGCTGCTCGACCGAGGCTTGCGCATCGACTATCTCGGCTTCTTTCTGGTGGCGGTCGGCTTCGGCTGCCTGCAGATCGTGCTGGATAAATTCGAGCGCGAGGACGGGTTCTCGTCGAACTTCATCTGCTCGTTCGCGGCGGTTGCATGCGTCGCATTGGTGGCGCTGGTCATTCGCGAACTGACGACCGCGCAACCAATCGTGAACTTGCGGCTTTTCAAGTCGCGCGCATTCGCCATCAGTTGCGGCGTCATGTTCGCGTTCGGGTTCATCATCAACAGCACGACGCAGATTCTGCCGCAATTCACGCAGGAACTACTTGGCTACGATGCCACCAACGCCGGCCTCACACTTGGCTTGGGTGGTCTCGTCACGTTGTTCTTCATGCCCGTGGCGGGCATCGTGACCGGGCGCGTGTTCCAGCCCAAATGGCTCGTGATGATGTCGCTTGCGGGCACGGGCGTCGCGTTACTGCATTCGGCGGGTCTCGATCTGAACATCGGCTTCTGGGACGTCTCGTTGTCGCGGCTTTATCAGGTCATCTGGCTGCCGTTCCTCTTTATTCCGCTTTCGACCGTGCAGTTCATCGGCATTCCGCCGGAAGAGAACAACAACGCATCCGCGCTCATCAACATGATGCGCAATCTCGGCGGCAGCTTCGGCGTGTCGCTCGTGACGACGCAACTGGCGTGGCGCGATCAGTTTCATCATGCACGGCTCGCCGAGCACATCACGCCGTATAACGGCTTCGTGAATGCGCTCGGCTCCATCGCCGGACGGGTCGAGCAACAGGCGTCCGTCATGAGTTATCTCGACGTGTTCATCATGCTCGGCGTCATATCACTCGTGCTGTGTCCCGTCTGTATCTTGTTGCCGAAGCTGCCGAAGGGGGCACAAGTCAATGCGCATTGATTATCGATGGATTCCGTTTGTCGCTTTCCTGTCGGCCTGTACGGTCGGCCCGAATTTTCAGCGTCCTGCATTGCAGACACCGGCGCCGTGGCCCGAAACGCAGTCCACGAGCGAGGCTAACCGGTCGGTCGCGGTGCCCGAACCTGTCGATCCGCAATGGTGGAACAGCTTCGGCGATCCCGTGCTGACCGAGCTCGTCACGCGCGCGATGGACAGCAATCTCGACATCAAGGTCGCGGCGGCGCGGCTCCTGGAGTCGCGTGCGCAGCTTGGCCAGACGAAGGCCGACGAGCTTCCGACGCTCAACGGCAACGCTTCTTACACGCGCGAGCTGCAGAGCGCCGATGGCGTCATCGGCTTGCTGGGCGGCGGCGGGTCATCGGCCACGGATACGAACGGGCTCGGCGGACGGCAAGGCGGTGTCCCGACGTCGAGCGCGGCGCAAAACGCACTGCCGCCGTTCAATTTGTATCAGTATGGTTTCGATGCATCGTGGGAACTCGACCTCTGGGGCCGCGTGCGACGCACGACGGAAAGCGCGAGCGCCACGGTCGAAGCGCAGAACGAGGCGCGGCACGATGCGATCGTCTCGACCGCCGCCGAAGTCGCGCGCGATTATCTGAATCTGCGTGGGACGCAGGAAAAGCTGCGTATTACGCGAGAGAATCTGGCGTTTGCAGAGCGTACCGTGCAACTCACGGAGGAGCGCGCGAAGCATGGACTCGCTACCGATCTCGATGTCGCCAATGCGCAGAGCCAGGCCGAATCGAATGCCGCGGATATTCCGCAGGAAGAGCAGCAGGAAGCGAAGCTGATCAATGCCATCGGCGTGCTGCTTGGCGAGTATCCGCAAGCGCTTGCGGCGAAGCTGTCGCCGCCATCCGCCGTGCCGATGGCGCCGCCGCGCGTGCCGGTCGGGCTTTCATCGGAACTGGCGCATCGGCGGCCGGATATCCGCGAGGCGGAGGCGCAGCTTCATGCGGCAACGGCGAGCATCGGCGCGGCGAAGGCGGACTTCTTCCCCAAGATCACGCTGTCGGGAAGCGTCGCCATTCAGGCCACGCAATTCACGAATCTCGGTAGTTGGGGCGCGCGCAGCTACAGTGCGGGGCCGAGTCTTTCGCTTCCCATCTTCGAGGGTGGCCGCTTGCGTGCGACGCTCGCGTTGCGGGAAGCCCAGCAACAGGAAGCGGCGATCACGTACCGCAAGACCGTGCTGTCGGCATTCCAGGAAGTGGATGACGCGCTGACGGGATTCGCCGCCGAACAGCGCCGCCGCGATCGCCTGGAGGCAAGCGTGCAAGCGTCCAAACGCGCGCTCGACATTGCAAACAAGCGCTACATTCGTGGCCTGTCGAACTACCTCGACGTGTTGACGGCACAAAAGGCGTTGCTCACCGCCGAGCAGCAATGGGTCGACAGCACCGCGACGGTATCGACGAATCTCGTCGCGTTGTACAAGGCGCTCGGCGGCGGCTGGGATACGCAAGACGGCGCGTATGCGGCGCTTCCCGCCAAGCAGGAATAAGGCGCACAAGCGCGCGTTCGCGATGCCTCGATGACGGCTTGCGCGAGAACGAGGCTACACTCAGGCTTTTCCAAGCCGGAACGCGCTGTGCCCAAAGTGTCCACGATTCGCGAAGTGGCGGAACATGCCAAGGTCTCGAAGGCGACCGTATCGCGCTACCTGAACGGCAGCCTCGCGTTGCCGCCGGACACAGCCGAACGCATCGACGCCGCCATCGCGGCGTTGAAGTACCGGCAAAACAGCCTTGCTCGGCGCCTGAGCCTCGGCAGCAGCGAGACTATCGGCTTGGCCATGCCGGACGTGGCGAATCCTTTCTTCGCGGAGATCGCCGACGAAGTGGAGCTGGCCGCTTCCGAGCATGGCTACGGTCTGTCCTTGTGCATCACGCGCAACCAGTTCGCTCGCGAATCGCTGTATGTCGGCTGGCTCGACATTCAGCATCTCGATGGCCTGATCCTCGTCTCCAACCGTCCCGACGACGGCACGCTGCGCACGCTCATCGGCACGCGCGGCAATATCGTCGTGATCGATGAGGACGTGCCCGGCGCGGACGTGCCCAAAGTGCTCGTCGATAACGTGCAGGGCGGCTATCTCGCCACGCAGCATCTGATCGAGGCGGGGCATCGGCGCATTGCTCATATCAGCGGCCCGCTCGGTCTTTTCACCGTGCAGGAGCGTTGCGAAGGGTATCGGCGGGCGTTGGCGCAGGCGAATATCGAATTCGATGAAACGCTCGTCTGTTTCGGCTCGTACGAGCGCGAGTTCGGCGCGACGGCGCTCGGCCGTCTGCTTGCGCTGCCGTCGCCGCCCACGGCGATTTTCGCGGCGAGCGATTACCTCGCGGTCGGCCTGCTCGAAGCGCTGCGCGATCGACGCATCGACGTGCCGCGCGATATGTCGATCGTCGGCTTTGACGACATGGAGTTTGCGAGCCTGCTGATGCCGCCCATCACGACGCTTCGGCAGTCCGCGCGCGATCTCGGCCGCACGGGCGTCGAGTTGCTGCTTGCGCGTCTCTCGGGCGGCGGACCGTCCACCGTGCGGCGGCTGCCCGTGAGTCTGATCCAACGCGCGTCCGTCGCGCCGCCACGTTTGCGCTGAACTCAGCGTCAACGCCCCTCCACGCAAATTCTAATTTTGACCGGTTGACACGAAAGGGGCGACGGCCGTAGCCTAAGTAAACCGGTTTACAAAGCGGCGCGTTTTCATCCGCGCCCTCTGAAGTTTCAACCATGCCAGGACCAGCCGACGAGTCGCTCGTTCTGCGCCTTTGCGATGGAGGAGCTGTGATGAACGCCATGCTGTCACGCCGGATCATGTCCGCGGTCGCCGTGATGTCCGCCGGATCGCTGATTGCACTATCGGGCGGCGCGCACGCCGCCTACAAGAAGAAGATCGCGCTGGTCCAGATCAATCAGGAAGCGCTCTTCTTCACCCAGATGGATGAGGGCGCGCAAAAGGCCGCGAAGGCCGCGGGTGCGGACCTCGCCATCTTCAATTCGAACAATGACCCGAACGCGCAGAACAACGCCATCGAGACATACATCCAGCAGAAGGTGGATGCGCTTCTCGTGGTCGCCATCGACGTGAACGGGATCAAGCCGGCGATTGCCGAAGCAAAGAAGGCCGGCATTCCGGTCGTCACCATCGACGCTATCGTGAACGGCGATAACGACGTGCAAGTCGGTGTCGACAATCTCAAGGTCGGCAAGGACATCGGCACTTACACGGCCGATTACGTCAAGAAGTCGCTTGGCGGCAAGGCAAGCGTGGGCGTGGTTGGCGCGCTGAATTCGTACATTCAGAACGTGCGTCTGGACGGCTTCAAGGCCGGTCTCGCGGGCGCGCCCAATGCGAAGATCGTGTCCACGGTCGATGGCCAGAACGTGCAGGACCAGGCGCAGACGGCCGCCGAAAATCTCATCTCCGGCAACCCGAACATGCAGGTCGTTTATGCGACCGGCGAACCGGCCTTGATCGGTCTCGTGGCCGCCGTGTCGGCGCAAAGCGCGACGGATCGCGTCAAGATTTTCGGCTGGGACTTGAGCGCGCAGGCCATCAAGGGCATCGATCAGGGCTTTGTCGTGGCCGTGGTGCAGCAGGACCCGGAAGGCGAAGGCAAGGCGGCCGTCAACGCCGCGCTCAAGCTGATCGCGAAGCAACCGGTCGAGAAGAACATCTCCGTTCCGGTGACCATCGTCACCAAGGCGAACGTGGCGAAGTATCGCAGCGTGTTCAAGTAGGCCGCGTCCAAACCGGGAGAGCTTCATGTCGAGTGTGGACACAGGCGCGCCGCTGCGTGTGCGGATGCGCGGCATCACCAAGCAATACGGCGCGATACAGTCGTTGCGCGGCGTGAATCTCGATGTCGCGCCGGGCGAAGTGCTGGGCCTCGTCGGTGACAACGGCGCGGGCAAATCGACGCTGTCGAAAGTGCTGTCGGGTGCGGTCGTGCCCGACAGCGGATCGATCGAGATCGACGGCAAGACGGTCCATTTCGACAATCCGGGCGATGCCCGCACGCATCGCATCGAGATGGTCTATCAGGACCTGTCCTTGTGCGATACGGTCGATGTCGCGGGCAATCTGTTTCTCGGCCGCGAGCCCATGCGCCGCGTGCTCGGCATGCCGATGCTCGATCACGCGAAGATGCATCGCGATGCACGTTCCATGCTGGACGGGCTCGGCATCCGCATTCCGGACACGAAACTCGACGTGGAAAATCTGTCGGGCGGACAGCGTCAAGCCATCGCCATTTCGCGCGCGGTTTCGTTCGATCCGAAAGTGCTCATCATGGACGAGCCGACTGCCGCGCTCGCCGTCGCGGAGGTCGAAGCGGTGCTCGATGTCGTGCGAACCGTAAGCGCGCGCGGCGTCAGCGTGATTCTCATCAGTCATCGGCTACAGGACCTGTTTCTGGTCTGCGACCGCATCACGGTGATGTACGAAGGCACCGCCATCGCGGACCGGCCTATCGGCGAGACGAATCTGCAGGAGATCGTCGATCTGATCGTCGGGCACAAATTCAACGCGCGCTCCGCGCGTCCACACGCCGAACATTGATCATGGGTACCACCGTGTCCTCCGAATCTTCCGCACGGCGCGCGCTTTCGCTGTCGCACCGGCTGGGCCATCGTGCAGGCGTCGCGAGCATCGCGGCCTTCTTCGCGATCTGCGTCGTGGCGTTCAGCATCGCCACCGACACTTTTCTCACCACCGGCAATCTCCTTAACGTGCTGCGTCAGAGTGCGCCGTTGCTGATCGTCGCCACTACGATGACGCTTGTCATCACCACCGCGGGCATCGACCTTTCGGTGGGCTCGACGCTCGCGTTCGTCGGCGCGCTCGCGGCCATCGCTTTGCACGCGGGCATGCCGGATACGCTCGTTCTGATCGGCGGCCTCGTGCTCGGCGGGGTCATCGGGCTCGCGAACGGCTACTTCATCGCGATCGCGGGCATGCCCGCGTTCATCGTCACGCTTGGCACGTTGTCGATCGTGCGCGGTGCGGCGCTTCTCATCACGCAAGGCTATTCCGTGCCCGTGGATGGCAACGGCTGGTTCGTCGCGCTCGGCCGCGAGTGGTTCCTGGGACTTCCGCTGCCCGCCGTGATCGCGGTGGCCGTGATGCTCGCCGGATGGGTCGTGCTGCGTCATACGCGCTTCGGGCGCTACATCATCGGGATCGGCACGAACGCGGAAGGCGTGCGGCGCGCGGGCGTCGATACACGCGGCGTCATCATCAAGGTGTATGTGCTGAGCGGCATCGCGGCGGGGCTCGCCGGGCTCATTACGACCGCGCGGCTCGGGAGCGGTTCGTCGAATCAGGGCGTCGGCTTCGAGCTCGCGGTGATCGCGGCGGTCGTGCTCGGCAGCACCAATCTGTTCGGCGGCCGCGGCACCATTCTGGGCACGCTCCTCGGCGCGCTGACCATTGCCGTGCTCGGCAACGGGCTGATTCTGGTTCACGTGTCGCCGTTCTATACGCAGATCATCCAGGGGGCCATCATGCTGTTCGCGATCTGGCTGAACACGCGCATCTTTTCCGCCCGGCGTGGAAAGAAGGGCTGAACATGATGTCGACGAAACCCGTATTCGGTCATCCGGCGACGCTGCCCATAGGTGTCGGCAGCGGCCACGCGATGACGGTGCTCGGTCCGCTACCGATCGAGCAAATGGGCATCACGCTGATGCACGAGCATATTCTCGTCGATGCCTCCGGCAAATGGGTCGCGCCCGCCTGTTGCGGCGAGCGGCATATCGGCGAGCAGAAGGTGCATGTCGGCATTTTGGGCGCGCTGCGCATGAATCCGCTCATGAACCGCGACAACTGCCAGCTATTCGATGTCGATGCCGCCACCGAGGAACTGATGAAGTTCCGCGAATTGGGTGGCCAGACGGTGGTCGATCCGACCAACCTCGGCATTGGCCGCGATCCGCTCGCGCTGCAGCGCATTTCGCGGCGCACGGGGCTCAACATCGTCATGTCGACGGGCTTTTATCTGGAGCCTTCGCATCCGGCGTACGTGCGCGAGCGTTCCATCGACGAACTCGCCGAGCAGATGATCTTTGACGTGGGCGGCGCCGAGCGCAAGCCAGATGTGATCGCGGGGCTCATCGGCGAAATCGGCGTGTCGGCGGCGTTCACGGCGGAAGAAGAGAAGTCGCTGCGCGCGGCGGCTCGCGCGAGCGCCGCCACGCGCGTGCCGCTTTCGGTGCATCTGCCGGGATGGGTGCGGCATGGACATCGCGTGCTCGATATCGTCGAGCGCGAGGGCGCCGATCTCGCGCATACGGTGCTTTGTCACATGAACCCGAGCCACGCGGATATCGAGTATCAGCATTCCATCGCGCGGCGCGGTGCGTGGCTCGAATACGACATGATCGGCATGGACTACTACTACGCCGACGAAGCCGCGCAATCGCCGTCCGATGAAGAGAACGCGCGCGCTATCCGCGCGCTCATCGATGCGGGGTTCATCGGCAATCTGCTGCTCTCGCAGGACGTGTTCCTCAAGATGATGCTCACGCGTTACGGCGGCTTCGGCTACGGCTATATCCTCGAACACTTCGTGCCGAGACTCAGACGCCACGGCGTGAGCGACGCGCAGATCGAAACCATGCTCGTGACCAATCCCGCTCGCGTGTTCTCGGCGGCGGCATCTGGCGTGACGAGCCGTCGCGTTCAAGGAGATTGAGAATGACGAAGAAAGTCCTGCTCGCCGGAGAGTCGTGGACCAGCACGGCAACCCATGTGAAGGGTTTCGATCTGTTCGCGTCGGTGACGTATCACACCGGCTCCGAGCAGTTTCTCGCGCTCTTCAAGGACAGCGCCGGGTACGCGGTCACGCACATGCCGAGTCACGACGCGCAGACGCGATTTCCCACGACGCTCGAAGGGCTCAAGGAGTATGACGCGATCATTCTTTCCGACATCGGCGCGAATACGCTCTTGCTGCATCCGGATACGTGGGTGCACAGCAAGCGCACGCCGAACCGCCTGAAGTTGTTGCGCGAGTATGTGGAGGCAGGCGGCGGTCTCATGATGATCGGTGGCTATCTGAGCTTTCAAGGCATCAACGGCAGTGCGCGCTTTCGCAATACGCCCGTCGAGGACGTGCTGCCCGTGAAGTGCCTCGCGTGGGACGACCGCGTGGAAGTGCCCGAGGGGTTCACGCCGAGTATCGTCGCGCGGCATCCGGTGATAGAGGGCCTCGGCATGCAATGGCCGCATCTGCTCGGCTACAACGAAGTCGAGTTGAAGCCAGGTGCGACGCTCATCGCAACCGTGCCGGACACGGGCCATCCGTTGCTCGTGGCGGGGCAGTATGGCGAGGGCCGCACGCTTGCTTGGACAAGCGACATGTCCGTGCACTGGCTGCCGCCCGAGTTCTCCGCGTGGGACGGTTATGGACGGCTTTGGCGGCAGTGTCTCGACTGGCTGACCGAGGCGCGCGCGGCATGATGTATTTCGGTATCGCCGACCTCGATCTCGATCTCGACCTCGCGCGCGCGGCATGCGCGGCTTGCCGCGATGCTTGCCCGCGTGAGGCGCTCGGCTCGTATCTAGCAATGTTCGGCTACCGGATGGCACCATCATGAGCAGCGCGCGCGTCTGCGTGATCGGCAACGCGGCGATGGACATGACGCTGCGCGTGGCTTCGTTGCCGAAGCCCGGCGAGACGTCGATTGCGCTTGGCAGCACGCTGGACTTCGGCGGCAAGGGCGCGAATCAGGCGGTGATCGCTGCACGCGCGGGCGCGCAGGTGACGTTGCTTGCGGCTGTCGGACGCGACGCCGACGGCGCGCGCATCGTCGCCATGCTCGGTGAGGAAGGCATCGATACGCGGCACGTTGACCATCTCGATTGCACGACGGATCTTTCCATTGTCACCGTCGATGCTGCCGGTGAAAACACCATCGTCACGAGCAACGAAGCCGCCAGCGGCTACGCACCGGATGCCGCGTTGCTGGACGCCGTGAGCGCGCCGGGCGACTGGATCGTGCTGCAAGGCAATCTGGCGCGCACGGTGACGGCGACGTGGTTGCGCGCGGCGCGTCGCGGCGGGCGGCATACGCTTCTGAATCCGGGACCGGTGCAATTCGAGGTCAACGCGCTGCTGCCCGATGTCGATGTGCTCGTCGTCAACAGCGTCGAGGCCGAAATGCTGTCGGGCGACGCCGATGCACGCCGCGCGGCGCTCGCACTGCACGCGGCAGGCGCGACCGACGTGCTGCTCACGCTCGGCGCGGGCGGCGTCGTCTGGTGCGGCGCGCACGGCGGCATCGAGCAGATGCCCGCATCTGAAGTCATTGCCGTGGACACGGTCGGCGCAGGCGATGCACTCTGCGGCATGCTCGCGGCTGGGCTCGCGCACGGCCATCGACTGCGCGACATCCTGCCTCGCGCAATGGCCGTTGCCGCCTATGTGGTCGGCCGGCACGGCACGCAGGCGAGTTTTCCGGATCGTGCGCGCATGCTCGAACTCGCGCGCTTCATCTGACCGATACTTCGACAGGATTCTCATGGACACCGGACACGAGGTTGGACGCGGACGCACCGACAGCATCGCGCATATTTTCGGCCGCCCGCGCGGCGTGGTCATAGGCGTGATTCACTGCCCGGCGTTTCCCGGCGCGCCGCGCTACGACGGAGGCACGAGCGAGGCGCTATACGAAACCGCTCTTGCCGATGCCCGCGCGTATGCAGCAGGCGGCGTCGATGGTCTCATCGTCGAAAATCATGGCGACGTGCCGTTCGCAAAACCGGATGACATCGGACCGGAAACATCGGCGTTCATGGCCGTGAGCGCGGACCGGATTGCGCGCGAGACGGGCCTGCCTATCGGCATCAACGTGCTTGCCAACGCTTCGGTGCCGGCGCTTGCCATCGCGGCCGCGAGCAATGCCGCGTTCGTGCGCGTCAATCAGTGGGCGAATGCTTATGTGGCCAACGAAGGCATCATCGAAGGCGAGGCGGCGCGGGCCTTGCGATATCGTGCGCGGTTGCGCGCGGAAGGCATCCGCGTGTTTGCGGACGCGCACGTGAAGCACGGCGCGCATGCAATCGTCGCGGATCGTGCGCTCGAGGAACTCGTGCGCGATGTCGAATTCTTCGATGCCGATGCGATCATCGCCACCGGCCAGCGCACGGGCGATGTCGCGAGCCTTGATTATCTTCGGCAGATTCGCGCCGCGACCAGGCTTCCGCTTTTGGTGGGCAGCGGCTGCACGGAAACCAACGTCGCGGAGATTTTGTCGGTCGTGGATGCGGTGATCGTCGCGAGTTCGCTGAAGGTGGGCGGCGTGTGGTGGAATCCCGTCGATGAAGACAAGGTGCGGCGGTTCGTGCACGCGGCGCGAGGAGGTTAGGACGAGCGGTAGACTTCTCCTCGTGTGCAACCGTCTTCCGGGAGAGTGAATTTGAACCAAGACAAAGAGGTCGAGCCGCTCTCGAGGCGCTTCGGGTTTCTCATCGAACTGGACAAGCTGAAATCGGTTATGCGGCAGTCGCCGCTCATCGACCGCAGCCGCAGGGAGAATTCGGCGGAGCACTCGTGGCATCTGGCCATGTTCGCGCTGGTGCTTTCGGATTGCGCGAAGGAGGTCGACAGTTTTCATGTCATCAAACTGCTGCTCGTGCATGACATCGTCGAGATCGATGCTGGCGATCATCCGCTGCACGCGCCAGGCGCGGATTCCGCGTCGATCGAGCAATCGGAGCAACGGGCCGCGGAGCGAATCTTCGGGTTATTGCCCGACGATCAAGGGCGCGAACTGCGCAAACTATGGATGGAATTCGAGGCGGCTGAGACACCGGAGGCGATCTTCGCCAAATCGCTCGATCGGCTGCAGCCGTTGCTGATCAATACCTTGACTGGCGGAGGCACGTGGACGGAGAACGGCGTGAACGAGCAACAGGTCGTGGAGCGGTACGGGCCTGTGATTGCACGCGGATCGCCGCAGTTGTGGGAAGCGGCGCGTGAGCTTGTCGGCGCGCACTTTTCCGGTGACGTCGCTCGCCGGAAAGACGACTGATGCCGTGGCGAATGGCGTTGAATGACGGCGAGATGCATCCGCAGTGTCGTAGTTGGCGATGATCGCCACCTTGGTTGAGGCGACGCGTTTTGTTCCGGTCGCTCATCGCCATGTTCAACGCGTGCCCGATACATGTCCCTGACGAGCCGAAGCTAACCGTGCCATCGGCGAGCGGATTTAACAAGCCCGCTCGGCGATTCGCATCCAGGAAAACCATCAATCGTTCAAGCCGCGTTCGTCGCCCGTCGATCCGCATCGCTCGTCTTGCGTGTTTCATGGCCGTGCCGCAACCGCACACTGCATATTGCCGCGACAATCAGCGCGACAGCAAGACACACCAGCCCGTTCATCGCCTTGCCGGTCGATTGCTCGATGATCCCCATGACCGTGGGCCCGACGAAGCCGCCGAGCAACCCGCACGTGTTGACGAGCCCGAGCCCGCCCGCAAGCGCGCTGCCTGAAAGCCGCGAAGACGGGAACGTGAAGATGATCGACTGAACCACGAAGAACATCGAAGCGGACACGCACACGCCGAGAAAGCCGATGACGGGCGTCGAATAGGCGGCGACCAGCATGCCCGCGGCCATGATCAGCAGGCCGCCCACGAGCATGCGGCGGCTGCGCGATGAATTGCTCGCGAAGCGCGGCAAAAGGGCGGCGCCGAGTGCGGCGGCGACCCACGGCGTGGACGTCAGCACGCCGACGACGAATGGCGAGAAGTGCCCCGAAGATCCGATGATCCCTGGCAAAAAGAAGATAACCGTATAGATGGTCAACTGATGGCAAAAGTAGACGAAGATCGAGAGCCAAATCTGTCTGTCCGCCAGCGCCGCGCGAAACGTATGACCGCCGTGACCCGTACCGATGGCTTCCTGTTCGGCGGCAAGACGACGCTCCAGCGCCAGCGCTTCATTGCGCGGTAACCACGAAGCGCGCGTCGGCCGGTCGGGCAACATCTTCCACACGACGATCGCGAGCAGCACGGCAGGCGCGCCTTCGACCATGAACAGCCATTGCCAGCCGTGAAAACCGAGCACGCCATCCATTTCCAGCAGCGCACCCCCAAGCGGGCCGCCGACGATGTTGGCCACGCACACGCCGAGCAGGAAGTAGCCGGTGGCGCGCGCGCGATCCTCGCGTCCGAACCAGTAAGTCAGATACAGCATCACGCCGGGAAAGAGTCCCGCTTCGGCCACGCCGAGCAGAAGACGCATCACATAGAACGAGGTCTCGCCGCGCACGAAGGCCATCGCCACCGAGAGCACGCCCCATGTCACCATGATGCGCGTGATCCAAAAGCGCGCGCCGACACGATGCATCACGAGATTGCTCGGAATCTCGAAAGCGGCATACGTCAGAAAGAACAGCCCCGCGCCTAGCCCGTAGGCGGCGGATGACAGGCCAAGATCGATGCTCATCGTATGCTTGGCAAGCGCGATGTTGGTGCGATCCAGAAAGCTGATCACATACGAAATCACGAGCAGCGGCATGAGCTTGCGAAACAGCAGCGCGTTCAGCGACGCATGGGGTGACGCATGTGTTGAGTTACGCGAAGAACTGGGCGTGGACATGATGACTCCCGGCGTCAGGACGGATTGGAAGAGCAGGGCGCGCATGGACGACGAGGTGAAGCGTCGCGGCGAGATAGGTAGGCTTTCATGACTTGTCTCCGTGTATCTTTTCGTTGTCATGGCGCGGACGTCGCTTGGCGCGCGTCCGCTTGCTTCGGTGCGGTCTTCAGAAGTTCACGTTGTCGTGGCCCTTGAGCGCGAGCATCTGACGCGCTTCGGCGGGCGTCGCGATGTCGAGCGACAAGCCTTCGATCACCTGGCGAATCTGGCGCACTTGCTGCGCGCTCGATTCGGCAAGCTGGCCAGGACCGATCCACAGCGAATCCTCAAGGCCGACGCGCACGTTCGCACCTTGCGCCGCGCCGATGGACGCGAGCGGAATCTGATTGCGCCCCGCGCCGAGAATGGACCACACATAATCCGAACCGAAAAGGCGATCGGCGGTTCGCTTCATATGCGCCAGATCTTCCGGGTGCGCGCCTATGCCGCCCAGCAGTCCGAACACGGTCTGCACGAAGAACGGCCCTTTCACAAGCCCGCGATCGACGAAATGCGCGAGGTTGTAGAGATGCGAGGTGTCATAGCACTCGAACTCGAAGCGCGTGCCGTTCGCCGTGCACGAACTCAGGATGTACTCGATATCCGCGAAGGTGTTCTTGAACACGAGATCGCGACTCTTCTCCAGATGCTGACGTTCCCAGTCGTGCTTCAGGTCCTTGAAACGGTCGAGCATCGGATACAGCCCGAAGTTCATCGATCCCATGTTGAGCGATGCCACTTCCGGCTGAAAATGATGCGCGGGCTTGAGGCGCTCGGCGACCGTCATATGCGGACTGCCGCCCGTCGTGAGATTGATGACCGCGTTCGTTTCCGCCTTGATGCGCGGTAAAAAGCGTTCGAAAACCGCAGGGTCTTGCGTCGGCCGCCCGTCTTCGGGATCGCGCGCGTGCAAATGAAGAATCGATGCGCCTTCGCGTGCGGCGGCGAGTGCGGCATCGGCGATCTGATCCGGCGTGACCGGCAGATACGGCGACATGGAAGGCGTGTGGATGGCGCCCGTCGGCGCACAGGTGATGATGACTTTGCGTTTGCTTGCCATGGTGTTCGATCTCCTCTCGTACTTGTTTGAAGCGATATTCAGAGCGTTTCGACGTTGCCGCAGACGGACAGCGCCTGACCGGAAATCGCACTGCCAGCTGGCGAGCTCAGGAACAGCACGCTGGCGGCGATCTCCTCTTGCGTCACCATGCGGCGCAGCGAAATCTTCTCCAGATAACGCGCTTCCATTTCCTGATAGCTGATGTTCAGTTGCTTCGCGCGCGCGGCGATCACGCCTTCCATGCGCGGCCCTTTGACGATGCCCGGCTGCACCGCATTCACGCGAATGTTGTCCGCGCCGAGTTCAATGGCGAGACTCTTCGCGAGGCCCACGATCGCCCATTTGGTCGCGGAATAGGGCGTGCGGAATCCATAGCCGAGACGTCCTGCGACCGACGACATGAAAACGATCACGCCGCCGCCATTTGCTTCGCGCAGCATCGGCACGGCCTGGCTCGAAAAGTAGTAATGGCTATTCAGATTGATGTCGATGGTGCGTTCCCAGTCGTCCGACTCGATCTCGTCGATGCCGCCCGTCGGTCCCGCGATGCCCGCGTTGTTGATCAACACATCGAGGCCGCCGAGTTCGCGCTTCACGTCGTCGAACACGCGCGCGACGTCGGCTTTGTTCGATACGTCGGCGCGAGTACCGGTGATCGACGGCGATTCGGTCGCATGAGTCGATAGGGCATCGATGGCTTTGGCGTCGACATCGCATACATGCACGCGCGCGCCCGTGGACACGAACGCCTGCGCGATCGTCAAACCGATGCCCGACGCGCCGCCAGTAATCAGCACGCGCAATCCGGCGGGCGGGGCGAGCAGTTTGAGGTAATCCATGTGGTTGGCTCCTGTAGGACGGTTGTTATTTGGTCAGCTTTTCGAAGCGCGGGCGATGGTGATAGGCGTGTGCGGTTCTTGCTCGCATGGCCCATTTCGCGCTTTTTGCATCTTGCGCATGTTGATGCGTTGGTCCGCGCCACGGGCAGCGCAAGAGAGCCGGATTGATTCCGTGATCTGTGATCACAGTGTGTGTTTGTTGTTGATCTGTGTCAATCCGGTTTGCCTAGGGGATAACCCTTCTGCGAAGTAATCGCCTAGGCGAATTTATGAAATAGGCGTTTAATAAAGCAGCGAGCTCCGCTATTCTCACGTCACCGACAGTTGCGGCGCGTGCGAGACGAGCGGGTTGAATCGCTCGTTTCGAGGACGCGCCCAACTGAAGAACCGCTTCTGCTTACAACAATCAACCCCGAACCGCAGTCATGACGCAGGGATCGCCGTCTCCCGCAGCACCCGTCCCGCATCCGCCGTTGCAGGGCGGCCAGCTCGTGATTGCCACCATCGTGGTGGCGCTTGCGACCTTCATGACCGTCCTCGATACGTCGATTGCGAACGTCGCCGTGCCGAATCTCTCGGGAAACCTCGGCGTATCGGTCGACGAGGGAACGTGGGTCATCACGATCTTCGCGGCCGCGAATGCCGTATCCATTCCATTAACGGGCTGGCTTACGCAGCAGATCGGCCAGATCCGCCTGTTCGTCGGCGCGATTCTGATGTTCGTGTTCGCTTCATGGCTTTGCGGCATCGCGCCTGACCTGCCTTTCCTGCTGGGCGCGCGGATCTTGCAAGGCCTCGTGGCCGGGCCGCTCATTCCCTTGTCCCAGGCCGTGCTGCTGAGTTCTTATCCGAAGGCGCGCGCCAACATGGCGCTGGCGCTCTGGGCGATGACCGCCACGGTCGGTCCGATCGCAGGACCGGTGTTAGGCGGCTGGATCACCGACAACTACAGCTGGTCGTGGATCTTCTACGTGAACATTCCGGTCGGCTTCATTGCGGCGGGCGCCACGTGGATCATCTATCGCAAGCGCGAGACGCCGACGAAGAAACTGCCCATCGATACGGTCGGCCTTGCGTTGCTCGTGGTGTGGGTGGGCTCGCTTCAGGTGATGCTCGACAAGGGCAGGGACCTCGACTGGTTCGCATCGCCCTTCATCGTTGCGCTGGGGCTCATCGCCCTCGTCAGCTTCGCGTTCTTTCTCGTGTGGGAGTTGACGGAGGCGCATCCGGTCGTCGACCTGAGGCTCTTCGCATTGCGCAACTTCAGCAGCGGCACCATAGCCATTTCCGTTTCCTACGCGCTCTACTTCGGCAACCTCGTTCTGCTGCCGCAATGGATGCAGGAGTATCTCGGCTATCGCGCTTACGACGCCGGCCTCGTCACCGCGCCGGTGGGCATTTTCACGGTATTGCTTTCGCCTTTTATCGGGCGACTTTTACAGTTATTCGATGCCCGCGTTCTCGTGACGGTCGCGTTCATGGGACTGTCCGGTGTGTTCTTCATGCGCACGCAGTATTTGAGTACGGTCGATGCTTGGCATCTCGTCATCCCGACCTTGCTTCAAGGTATTCCAACCGTGCTCTGGTTCGTGCCCCTCGTGTCGATCATTCTTTCCGGCTTGCCGCCCGAACGAATTCCCGCAGCGGCGGGGTTGTCGAATTTCGCGCGCATTTTCTGCGGGGCGGTGGGCACGTCGATCGCGGGCACCGTATGGAATCATCGGACGGTCGTGCATCACGTGCGGCTGACCGAACAGGCGAGCGTCCATAATCCGGTTTTCAATCAGACCATCGCGGCATTGCAGTCGCAGCTTCATATCGATGTGGGTGCGGCTTACGCATCGTTCGAGTTGATGGTGGCGAATCAGGCTGCCGTCATGGGGCTCGACGATTTCTTCTATGCGTCCACGTTCATTTTCATTTTGATCATTCCGCTTATCTGGATTACGCGGCCGGTGAAGGGTGGGGATTCGGCGGAGGCGGCTGGGGCGCATTGAGGCCAGGGAACAGGCATGCCTGCGGCGCGCGGTCGGGGTTCTAGTACGTCACGAACGCTTCCTGCAACGCGTGCGTGGTTCTCGTTCCCGTGAGCGCCACCATCATCAGGATTCGCGCCTTATGCGGGACCTGATCGTCCGCTGCGATCCATCCATAGCGATCGTCCGGCTGTGCGGCATTGCGGATGACGATGCCGCTGCCCGTGCGCGACGCACGCACGATATGAATGTGTCTCGCGCGCGCTTTCACGAGCGAATCGATCAGCTCGTGCGCCACGTTGCCGTTGCCCGTCCCGGCGTACACGATCGCATCCACGTCGGAGCACGCCATGTGTTCGATCACCGTTCGGTTGATGCCGCCATGCGCGTAGACGATAGCGACCTCGGGCAAGGCTTGGATGGTGTCGATGCTCCATTCGCTTTCCACCGTATGCCGCCGCGCCACCAGCCGATAAAAACGCGCGCGTCCCTCGACCACGTAGCCTAGCGGACCGAAGGTCGAACGAAACGCTTCCTGCTTGAAGGTGCTGGTCTTGACGACGTCGCGCGCCGAGTGAATCTCGTCGTTCGAAACGACGAGCGTACCCTTGCCGCGCGATGCCGCGCTCGACGCCACCACGATCGCGTTGTACAGGTTGAGCGGTCCGTCGGCACTGAGCGCAGACGCCGGGCGCATTGCGCCGACCACGACGACGGGCTTCGCACTCGGCACCACCAGGTGCAGAAAGTATGCCGTCTCGTCGATGGTATCGGTGCCGTGCGTCACCACGACGCCGTCGATGTCGTCCCGCTTGAGAAGCGCGCGAACATGCCGCGCGAGCCCGAGCAGCTCCTCATTGCCGAAGTTTTCAGAGCCGGTCTGGAAAAGCTGGGCCGTTTGGATATCGGCGAGATCGCGCGCGCCGGGCAACGCGTCGAGCAAATCATCCACCGTTTCGACAGAGCAGTCGTAGGTCGCGGTATGCGCGGCCGACGCACCGCGTCCCGCGATGGTGCCGCCCGTGCCGACAATGACGACACGCGCATTCATGATGCAGCACGCGGCGAGAAGGGGGTGTCGTCGAGCGAAGGTTGGCGCCCGGCCATCCGTTGCGCGAGCACGTGCGCCGAGCCCATGGCGAGCGTGAAGCCAAGCGCGCCATGACCGACGTTGAGCCAGAGATTCCAGTATTTGGACCCTCCGATGATCGGCGTCCCGCGCGGGGTGGCCGGCCGCAAGCCCGCCCACGCGGCTGCCGCGTCATAATCGCCCACGTGCGGAAAGACGGCCTGCGCTTCGCGCCGCAACGTCGCGAGCCGGGTCGCATCGATCGCGCTCGAATGTCCCACAATGTCCGCCATGCCCGCCACGCGCAGACGGTCGCCCAACCGGGCGTACACCACCTTGCGGTCGAAGTCCGTCACGCTCGTCGCGGGTGCAGCCTTTCCCGCGACTGCATCGAGCGTCAGGCTGTAACCCTTGAGCGGATAGACTGGCACTCGCACGCCAATCGTGCGCAGTAAGGCCGCGCTGTCGCAACCCGACGCCACGACGACATGTTCCGCGTCCAACCTGCGGCTTCCGGCGATTGCCCGGACCTCGCCTTTGTTCGACACGGACAGCGAACGCACGGCCGTACCGAGCTCGAACGCCACGCCTCGTTCGCGCAACAAGCTTTCGAGTCCCACGCAGAAGCGGTGACAGTCGCCTGCCTCTTCGCCCGGCGTATGGATGCCGCCGACGAATCGATCTGCCACCTGGGCCAGCGCGGGTTCGAGCGCGACGCAATCGCTCACGCCGAGCGCTTGCTGCTCGCTGCCGAGCGTACGCTGGTACGACAGCAAGGACGCGGCCCGCGACATCGCCATTGCGCTTCGATGCATGACGAGCTTGCCAGCGCGGACGTAGTCGAAGGCAAGCGTGGGATGGGCGGCGGTAAATTCGTGCATCAGCGAGCGGCTCAGAAAGGACAGCGCAAGGAGTTGCGCCGTGGTCGATTCGCTCATCGCCTGAGTACAGGCCCTTGCGAATTGCCAGCACCAGCGCCACTGATTCACGTCGATGGCGGGCGAGACGCGCACCGGGGCGTCGCGACGCATAAGCCAACCGGGAAGCTTCGCAAGCACGCCAGGACCGGCGAGCGGCGCCACGTAGCTGTAAGAAAGCTGCGCGCCGTTGGCGCGGCTCGCTTCCGCCGCGACCTCCGTGCGCCGGTCGATCACGCTCACTTCGTGGCCGTCCTCGCGCAAGCGGTATGCGGTCGTGAGACCGATCACGCCCGCACCGATCACCAGAATGTTCATGGCTTGCGTCGTCCTTGTGAATGTGCGGCCATTACATCTTGACGACGTCGAGCAACGTTTGATTTCCGCCCACGTAGTGATAGAGCGAGATCATTCCCTGCCTGAGGTCGCCGTGCGCGTCGAATTGCGTCTCGCCGAGTACGCCCTTGAAGTCGGTGTTGGGCATCGCCGCGAGAATCTTGTCCGGCGAGGTGGAATTCGCGCGCTTCATCGCGTCGACGATGATGTACACCGCGTCATACGCGAACGGGGCGTTGAGCTGCACCTTCTGCCCGAAGCGCGCTTCGTAGCGTTGCTCGAACGCGGGGCCATCGGGCATTTTAGCGAGCGGCATGCCGGCGATGGAACACACGACGTTGTCCGCCGCCTCGCCAGCCAGTTGCGACAGCGACGCTGCGCACAGGCCGTCGCCGGCCAGTACCTTCGAGGAGATTGCGAGCTGGCGGGCCTGCTTCGCGAACGGGCCGCCTGTCGCATCCATGCCGCCGTACATGATCACGTCGGGATGCTCGCTCTTCACCTTGGTCAGGATCGCGCGGAAGTCCACGGCCTTGTCGGTGGTTGCGTCGTGCGACAGGACGTTCATCCCGTTCGCCTTGGCGCGCTTTTCGAATTCGTTCGCGAGACCCTGACCGTAAGCGGTGGCGTCGTCGACGATGGCGACCGACTTCGCCTTCAGCACTCGGGCTGCATAGTCGGCAAGCGCCGGACCCTGCTGCGCGTCGGTGGCGACCACGCGATACGTCGTGCGAAACCCCTGCTGCGTATAGACGGGATTGGTGGCCGAGGGCGAAATCTGCAGCACGTTGGCATCGCTATAAATTTTCGAGGCCGGAATGGAGGTGCCGGAATTCATGTGCCCGACCACGGCCGCCACCTTGTCGTCCACGAGCTTTTGCGCGACCTGTGTGCCTTGGCGCGGATCGGAGGCGTCGTCCTGCGCATCCAGCGCAAGCGTGATCTTCTGTCCGCCGATCACGAGGCCCTTCTTGTTGATCTCCTCGACGGCAAGCCGTGCGCCGTTCTCAGTGTCCTTGCCGAGGTGCGCATTGGCCCCCGTCAGAGGCGCGACGTGGCCGATCTTCACTACTTCATCGGCGCACGCCTCCACCGGATGCAGGACGACGAACGCACTTCCAAATGCGGCGCAAACCGCCAGATGCAACGCTGCTGACATGACGCACTCCCTGTTTTGAATCGGTTCTTTCCGGCCGTCTTCACCCCGGAACTGACTTCAATGTAACGGCGACGAAATGGCCGGCATTGCACGCGCTCGCGGAAAAATAGAACGAATGCGACAAGTCGCACCGATCGCTTTTCGGCGCTCCTATACTGGCGCCGACGACCTCACGGCATTCAAGGAGTGCATGGATGGCAATGGCGAACGCAAAAAAGTCCGATACCGCGGCGCTCGGGCGCGGACTTGTCGAGCGGCTCGATCGCATGGACGGCGTGGATCGCAAGGTATCTGCGCGACGCGCGGGCGCCGAGCTCAGCGTCGGCCTTTTACTTTGGCCGAGCTTTCCGCTGCTTTCGCTCGCCAGTTTTTGCGACTGCCTGCGGCACGCCGCGGATCTCGGCGACCAGAGCCGCCAGTTACGGTGTACGTGGACCTTGCTCGGGCCGACGGACGACACCGTGGAAGCGAGTTGCGGCGTGAGCGTGCCAGTTCGGGCGTATTCCGGGAAGGCGTCGCGATTCGACTACTTCGTGGTGATCGGCGGCTTGCTGCCCAGGCTCGAACATGTCGACCCGCGCTACTGGGACGCGCTGCGCGACGCCGACGCAGCCGGCGTGCCGCTCATCGGCCTGTGCACCGGCAGCTTCGTGCTGGCGAAAGCGGGCTACATGCACGACCGCGTCGCGTGCGTGCACTCCTTTCACTACGACGATTATCAGTCCATGTTCCCCGGCCTGCGCGTGGTCACGAACGCCGACTACGTGATCGACGGCAACCGCATTACGTGCGCGGGCGGCGTGTCGGCCATCGAACTCGCCACGCGGTTGATTTCCGTGCATTGCGGCGCCGACCGCGCGTCGAAGGTCATTCACCAGATGACGGTGAGTCGCAAGAGCGGCACGTCCTTCGTCGAACGCCGCCGTGCGCTCGGCTACCTCGCCGTCGATAGTCTCTTGCTGCGTCACGCGATCGTGCTGATGGAGGAGAATCTCGAAGCCCCGCTGACGATCGCCGCGATTGCCAGGATGACCGGTTCAAATGCGCGGCAATTGGAGCGCGTGTTCATGTCTGAAATGGGCGTGACGCCAAAGGAGTTCTACCGGACGATGCGCTTGCGATACGCCCGCTGGCTACTCTTGAACTCGGCGAAGCGCGTCACCGCGATCGCCTACGAATGTGGCTTCGCGGATTCGGCGCACTTCATTCGCGGCTTTCGCGAAGCGTACGGTGTGACGCCGGGTAAGCTGCGCGCGTCGCTTAGCCGGACGTGAAGTGCGGAGGTCTTTGGACTTCGCTTACTTTGGCGTGCGCTTAGTTGCTGGCCGTGTCTGCAATGAATCGTGCAAAGTTCGGTGTAAGTCATCGTGCGAGATGAACATTTCGATCCAGCTGCCTGTCGGCGTTGCCCGGCCGAAGTGCGTGACTTCTAATCGACGACGCAGCCTTGGGAAACGATGAGCCCGGACTTCGTGCAGGTGAATGATTCCGATTGAGGTAGCGAGGTAAGTGCTTGAGTCGAGTCTCTGGAACGCGCCTCGATTCTAAAGGGTATTGAGCTGCGGCAGCGCTGCCGTGTCCGCACACTCGAGCCGCAGCATTGTAAAGCGCGCGCTAGTCGGGCAGTTCGATGGTTCCTTCCATATACTGAACCGCGTGACCGGATATCAACACACGCTCCGGTTCGATCTCGCAATGTAGAACGCCGCTTCGTTGGGAAGCCTGTAACGCGACGAGCTTCGGCTTGCCAAGAATGTCGGACCAGAGCGGAGCAAGCGCCGCGTGAATGGACCCCGTCACCGGGTCTTCGGCGCCGCCGTTCGCTGGCCAAAAGTATCGGGAGACGAAGTCGTATTGGTTGCCACGAGCGGTGACCGCGACATCCAGTGGTCCAAGTTGCGCGAGCAGTTCCAGATTTGGCACGACGGCGCGTACCTCGGCTTCGGTGTCGTAGAGGGCGATGTATGACTGCTGGTTTATGAAGACTGCTGTTGGCTTGATCGACAAACCATACGCGAGCTGGTCCGGGATATCTTTAATCCGTTCACTTTGTCGTCGAGGAAAGTTCATTTCGATCAGCCCCCGCTCGCGCCGATGAACAGAGAACGTGCCCGTTGCTTTTGCATGGAAGACGAGGTGATCGTCTTGAGGGAGGTGTCTGAACAGAACGAAAGCGCTCGCCAGCGTCGCGTGTCCGCAGAAGGCGATCTCCTTGATCGGTGAGAACCACCGGATGTCGAAAACGCCATCGTCTCGACGCACGATGAACGCTGTTTCCGACAGGTTGTTTTCGCTGGCGATGGCTTGCATTAGCGAAGCGGGAAGCCACGCGTCGAGCGGAATTACCGCCGCATAGTTTCCCTTGAATACTTCGCTGGTGAAAGCGTCTATCTGATAAAGCTTCAGTTGCATGGGCGGTAGAGTCGAAGAGATGAGCTAGTTCGTTCCTATCCTATCGGCTTGAATGATTCGCGAACATGCACAGTTTCCATCTGACACGCTGAAAAGTGACAGCCTCGAAGCCATCGCGTAGCCGCGCCCGACTTGCCAAAACCCGTGCCCCGGATAGTTGTTCCGTCCACGAAAAATCTTCTCTTTTTTCTGCTCAGTGCAGAGGGCGCATGTTTGCCATCACCGCATCAGCGGACGCCGTTAAGCATGGGGGAGGGTGCTGCCACTTACGACCGGATGGCTTTCACCGATAGCCATGCAAATGTATTGCTCCACGTAATGGCCGCCGATGCACTTACTGTGAATTACGCGAGAAGCTCGATGTCGACCGCCAACGGTGACGACCGTCTTGCTGTCGCGGAGTTTTCCGAAAAGGTCGCATTCGGGTTTGCTGACGGTTTCGCCTTGCAAACGAAGCTTTGGATCGCAATTGAAGCGGTACCGCTGCACTTACTCGACCTTCGCTTTTCGCGGCGGATGCGCGGCTATCTTGCACGCGAGTTCGACAAAAGCGCCTAGCGCAGCAGACGAATTGGGCTCCTTCCACGCAAGGTAGAGTTCGCTCTTCGTGTGCTCTTCGCGCAGAGGACGAAAGACGACGTTTTCCATGTGCGTTCGTTGAACCGACGCCGGTACGAGCGTCACACCAAAGCCGGCGCTTACAAGGCCAAGGGAAGCGTAGATCTGGCCCATTTCAAAGCTCGTGGAGGGAGAAAATCCGGCAAGCGCGCACAACTGGTTGATGGCGGCGTGATAATCCGGCGCGACATCCTTCCGATAATTAATGACGCGCAACTGCTTACAGTCCTTGATGGAAATGCGTCGTTTGGCTGCTAAAGGATTGTCTTTAGCGATGGCAACGTAAAACGGTCCTGGAGCAACAAGACACTGTTCAGTTGATTATTTGGCGGCAACGAACGGACGAAAGCCAGATCGACGTCTCCTCGGTTCAAGGCATTGATCTGTTCCGCAGAGGAAAACCATTGAAGCTCGACGGTCACCGCAGGGTAGCGCTGTTGAAAATCACGCAAGAGCGGTGGCAGCAGTGTGTACGCAATGTGTTCGAAGAACCCGACCGCCACCCGGCCGGTTTCGCCTCTTGCCGCACGTTGCGAATCCACGATTGCGGAGTTCGTGTCCTTAAGAATCTGCCGGGCCCGTTCCTCGAAGACCTGGCCCGCCGATGAGAGAAACACGCGTTTGCCTTGGCGCTCGAAAAGCGCTACGCCGATTTCTTCTTCCAGTTCCCGTATCTGCCGGCTCAACGGCGGCTGCGCCATGTGCAGTTCGTCCGCCGCCTTCGTGAAGTTGAGTGTGCGTGCCACCGTCAGAAAATAGCGAAGATGACGCAGTTCCATTTGGAACCTTTCGAGTATCGATACGCAACCTATTATATCTTTTACATCGGATGCGAACGCTTTTAGGATCATGAGACCACACTAACAAGTCAGGAGATCCCCTCATGAAACTTACGACGTCGCAGTTGGAAGCGTACGAGCGCGATGGCTTCGTGGTTCTGCCAGAGCTTTTCTCGAAAGAAGAAGTCGAGCATATGAAGAGCGACTTGCGCCGAATCCAAAAAATCGACACCGACCATCTCGTTCGTGAAAAAACGGGCGGCATTGCAAAAACGATTTATAAAGTTCACGAGACCGCCAGTCCAACGGCATCGCCGATTTTTCACTCCGCAGTGCGCTCGCCCAGATTGCTCGAACCCGCACAACAACTGATCAACGATCCCCAACTTTACGTCTATCACACAAAGTGCAATTTGAAGACGGCAATCGACGGTTCGGTCTGGCAGTGGCACCAGGATTTCGGCACCTGGCATATGGACGGCGTGAAAGAACCGCATATGACAACCGCGTTGGTCATGCTCGATGAGCCGACCGAAATGGGCGGATGTCTCTACTTTATTCCGGGAAGCCACAAACTAGGCTCACTCGATCCAACGTTCGATGAGACGACCGGTTATCGCTTTTACGTGGTACCCAAGCCGACCATGCTCGATATCTTGTCCAGCCATCTCAAGGCCGTGCCTATCATCGGCCGACCGGGAACAGTGGTGTTCTTCGACGCAAACATCGTGCATTCATCGGGTCACAACCTTTCAGGTGACGATCGATGGCAAGCCTATGTCGTCTACAACCAGGTGGAGAACAAGCCAGAACAGGTGAAGCAGCCGCGACCGGATTATGTGCGCTCGACCAATTTCGCTCCTCTCGAGGTAGGTTCGGACGAGATTCTCGACAGAGTTCAGATCGACTGAAATCTATCAATTTACTTTAGCGAGTCGGCTGCAGGCGGCAGCGTGTCTATCGACGCGCCAGCGTGCTCGCATGGTCCATCGTTGGATCGCATCAATTGGACTGGACGCCGCCGCGTGCGGCACGTGCACAACGCTTCGCATGAAGGCATCGTTGATCCATCAACGCATAGGGAATGTGCGCCCGGTCCAATTACTTTTGACTCGTACGCAGACCTGCGTGGGCTGCTTCGGGCCTCCGGAATTTCATACGTGATGGAAGCCAAGAGTGAAAGTGAACATATCCTTCGCGACATCGCTCAGTCCTGAAAGTGTGAGCGCGGCCTCAAGCGCTTGCCGCGAATACGCTCATTCGTTGAAGAATCCAACTCAGCAGTTGTTCCGCGGCGCCGGAAAGCGGCCGTCGCGCCTTCACGAGAATGCGTGCCTTCGCCGCCTCGAATAGCGGGTGCTGTATGTGTGCGGGCGGGAAGCCGTTTGAGGGCCGAGGGGAAGGTATGCGATTGACTGAAAGCGCGGCTTGCCACCGTTTAGTGGCTCTGGATTAACCGAGAGTCCGTCGGGCTGTGTTCAACGAACATTGGTCATTCAGCAATTTACATAATCCTAATTATCGATCATTAACTTGTAGGTCCCAAGTTCAAATGTCGTGTTTCTGCCAAGTAGAGATGTCGCCTTTTGGCTTAAGTTCATTGCCGGACAAGCGTGTCAGGAGCGCGGG